>JAZNUK010000062.1:0-7455 GCA_045592265.1 Candidatus Fimisoma sp.
CCAGCTTGTAATCTATATAAGGCAAGGCATTGAGTACAAGCTCTTTGAAAGCTTCTTTCCCGTTGTTTTTAACATATTCGTCCGGGTCTTTACCATCGGTGACGTGCAGAACCTTCACTTTGCAGTTTTCCTGTCTGAGAACATCTATACCTCTCATAGCTGCCTTTTGTCCTGCTGCGTCCGCATCGTAAGAAAGGACCACGTTCTTTGTATATCTGTTTATAAGTTTTGCTTGATTCTCCGTCAGTGCCGTTCCCAAAGATGCCGCCACATTGGTTATGCCGTTTTGATGAAGTGATATTACATCCATATATCCTTCCACTATTACAGCATGTCCTTCTTTTCCAATGTCCTGTCTTGTTATATTGAGTCCGTATAAGTTGTTTTTCTTCTGAAACACTCTGTTTTCCGGCGAGTTGAGATATTTTGGCATAGCTTCGTTGGACAAAGCCCTGCCTCCAAAGCCTATTACTTTTCCGCTGGTGTTTATGATAGGGAAAATTACCCTGTCCCTGAACTTATCGTAATATCTTCCGTCTTTTTCAGAAAGGAGGCCCAGTTCCACAAGAATCTTTTCACTGACTCCTTTTTCTTTAAAATATTTATATAAGCTGTCCCACTGGGCATCTGCATAGCCGAGGCCGAACTTCTTAATGGTAACATCGGAAATTCCACGTTTCTGCATATATGTATACCCGGGATTCTTCTTTTCAGTCATTGATTTGTAAAAGAATCTTGCCGCATCCCTGTTTATTTCATAATATTTGCTTCTGTCATCATTAAAATTGGTTCGCTTTAAGGTAATTCCATATTCATTTGCCAGTTTCTCAACGGCCTCATTAAAGTCCAAGTTATAATATCTCTTTACAAAGGATATTACATTGCCCGATGCGCCGCACCCTCCAAAACAGGTAAAAATCTGCTTCTGAGGAGACACCACAAAAGAAGGGGTTTTCTCGTTATGAAAAGGACAAAGTCCTTTAAAATTAGCCCCTGCTCTCTTCAGCGGAACACTGCGCCCTATAACGTCCACAATGTCTACCTGATTTATCAACTCTTCTACTGTTTCTTTACTAAAAGAAAAACCCATTCTTCACTCCAAAAACATCATTATACGTTCTTATACGCAAAAAATGAGCAATTTCCTTTTTTTATTTTAAAATTTTTTTATTTTTTTTATTTCCATCCCTTCGGGACAAATAAATCGGTGTATACCGTCAGGGCAAATCGGTCGGTCATGCCGGCAATGTAATCCTTAACGGCCTCGTTTATCCCGTCCTTTTGGGAAATTACCTGCAAGTCCCCAGGTAATTTTGAAGGGTTTTTCAGGAAATATTCATACAGAGAGCGAATTACTACCTCTACTTTGGCCAGATCTTCTTCTCTTTTTACCCTGCTGCTTTTGTATACCGAAGCAAACATAAATGCTCGCAAGTTGGTAAGTTCATCCTTGAAAATCTTGCTCTGAAAAATTTCTTCTCTGTCGCGGCTGTTTTCAATTACATCCCTTACCATGTTATCAATTCTTTCCCTATGACTGTGGCCGAAGATTTCAAGGGAAGTCTTTGGAATGTCATCCTCTGATATGACTCCACTTCGCACCGCATCATCAATGTCGTGATTGATATAGGCAATTCTGTCGCTGAGTTTTACAATCTGTCCTTCCAATGTGAAAGGTTTTCCTCCGCCTGTATGGTTCACTATTCCGTCTCTCACTTCTTCAGTAAGGTTCATACCTTTTCTTGAAGTTGTGGATTCCAACACGTCCACTACTCTTAAACTTTGAACATTGTGCTCGAAGCCTCCCGGATGTATGGAATTAAGAACATCTTCACCGTTGTGTCCAAAAGGTGTATGGCCCAAGTCGTGTCCAAGGGCAATGGCTTCTGTCAAATCCTCATTGAGATTGAGGCTTCTGGCAATAGTCCTTGCTATTTGTGACACCTCTATGGTATGGGTAAGTCTGGTTCTGAAATGGTCTCCTTCAGGTGCCAAAAATACCTGTGTCTTGTGCATAAGTCTTCTGAATGCTTTGGAGTGAATTATTCTGTCTCTGTCTCTTTGAAATTCAGTTCTTATATCACATTTTTCTTCCGCAACGGCTCTCCCTCTGGAATCGGCACTCTTTGCCGCTTGTGGCGCCAATGTGTCTTTTTCTCTTCTTTCAATATCTTCTCTTATCAATCAAATGCCCCCCTTTCATTATTCTATTCCCGTATGTCCAAATCCGCCTTCTCCTCTTGATGTTTTGTCTATCTCATCTACTTTTATAAATTCCCCTCTTACATAAGATGCAAACACCACTTGAGCAATTCTGTCTCCGTTTTTTATGGTATAGGGCTGGTTTCCCCAATTTATGAGTGGAATGTTCCACTCTCCTCTGTAGTCGCTGTCAACTGTTCCTATGCCGTTTACCAGTCCTATTCCATGTTTTATTGCAAGGCCTGAACGGGCTCTTATCTGAGCTTCTATACCCTCCGGCAACTCTACGAAAAGTCCCGTCGGAACGAGGCATCTTTCTCCCGGCATCAGGGTTATAGGCTCATCTATATATGCTCTCAAATCTGCTCCTGCAGAGCCTGCTGTTTCGTATGACGGCACATTACCGCTTTTACTTATTATTTTAATTACAGGTTTCATCCGATTATCCTCTCATAAGATTTTTTAAATTAAGTTTACCCTCCGTTACACATACGGCACTGTAATTATCAAAATCACATATCATAGGCTTAATTTTTTCAATATCCTCATGAGAAACACTGTCAATTTTATCAATCACCTCTTCTGCAGTAAGTACCTTACCAAGCAGAAGAAGATTTTTTCCTATGGCAAACATTCTGCTTGCCACATTTTCCTGACCGAATATATAGCTACTCTTTAACTGCTCCTTGGACATTGACAATTCCTCATCGGTAACTCCTTTGCGATCCAAAAGGTCTAGCTCTTCTCTGATTCCTTTTATTGCCATAGCTATTTCGTAGTGACCTACTCCTGCATATATGTTGTAATATCCTCCGTCTATAAAAGAGCTGTTTAATGAATAAACGCTGTATGCAAGGCCTTTTTCTTCTCTGATATTTTGGAAAAGCCTTGAGCTCATGCTACCGCCCATAATGTTGTTAAGAACAGCAAAGGTATAGTACCTTGGGTCTGACAACTTAACACCTTTGGTGGCAAGACACAGATGAGACTGCATTATATTCTTGCTGATAACCTTAATGCTTTTATTGTATTCACTTTCAATATGTACCTTTTCTTCCTTCGTTGCCCTGAGATTGTCAAACTTATCTTCCAGATAGGAACAGAAATCTTCCTCGTTAAAATTGCCGGCTACAGAAATCACGATGGAATCACAGGTATATGCTTTTTCCTTGTAATCAACGATAACCGGTCTTGTTATCCGCTTTAAAGATGTAGCAGTTCCGATTATGGAATTACTCAAAGGGTGTCCTTTGAAAACCATTCCTACCATGGTATCGTGTGCCAAATCGTCAGGCTGATCTTCTATCATTTTTATCTCTTCGCATATAACCTTTCGCTCTTTGGTCATCTCTCTGCTGTCAAACACAGAATTGTTTATCATGTCCAAAAGAACATCTGCCCCGTCATAGAGATGGGTATTGAGGGTCTTTACGTAATAACAGGTAGCCTCTTTCCCTGTAAAGGCATTCATCTGTCCTCCTATTTTATCTATATCCTCTGCTATCCGGCGGGCACTGCGCTTCTCTGTTCCCTTAAACATCATGTGCTCTATGAAATGGGATATTCCTGCCACTTCTTTATACTCATCCACTGCTCCGTTTCTCACCCATATGCCCATGGCAACAGACTTCACATGTGGAATTTTTTCCATGACTACACGCACTCCGCAAGGTAGTTTTTTCATCTTTATTTCTGCCATAAATCTTTTCCCTTCTTCATTTATAAATAACTATTGTATTGTAACACACTTTCACAGATTTTCATATATTATCAGAGAAAGATATTGGACCATTTAAGGAGGTAATTTTTATGAGCTGCTTTGGCGGGAGACTTTCCCAAGACCTCTATCAAAACTGCTGTAACGCAAATACCCTCTGTGAATTTAACGGTGATTTGGATAGCGTAAAAAGTGAGCCTATCTATGTTCAGAAGGTTTTCGATGCGGTACTTTTTAATCTGCAAGGAATGAAAACAGTACAGAATCAAACTTTTACGCCACATATTCCTCAAGGTCACAGAGTAAAAAGAGTTATAGATATAAGATGCAAGAGGAGCTTTAACCCTTACAATGTAGATGACCCTGACAATCTGTCTTTGGAAGTTAACACCAGTATTTCCGGTGCCACTTTCCTTCAGAACTCCAAGGGAGAACAACTTAAAGTAGTAGGTGCCGACGGTAATTTTTCTGAAAGGCTCCTATATGCAGAAACAGATACTTGTGATGAGCAGTGCAAGGGCACGCCTGTCTTTGGTACGCAAAACATCGCCATCACCGGTAATGTAATCGTAGAACTGGATCTACTTCTCTGCGATAGCTGCAATAACGATGTGGTATTTACAGTGTGTACAAATGTCAACATAGCCGAACACAGTCAGCCACTGGTACTTACCAATTTCTTTGAAATTTGTATGCCTTCAGCAATCGACACCGCATTTCTGCCTAGGTTCACCGAATTTTGCAACTCGGCTTGCGAGGCAAGACTTGCTACCAACAACTGCGGCCGCGATCTTTCCATCGACCAAAACGGTTGTGTTACGGGAAATCTCATCGTTGCAATTTGTGTGACTTGTGAAAAGAAAATCGTAGTGCCGGTTCAGCTCTGTGTATTATCAACAGGATATGCTCAGGCTGCTGTCCAGCAAAACGCCATCTGCACAACCTTCCCACCTCTTTTCCCCAATCAGATAAGAGAGGAAGATACGGAAGAAAATTGCGGATGCCATGTTGCAGAAGCTTTAGAAGACAGATGTGATGATCACAATGAATGTGGCAACAAGTGTGACCGTGACGGAAACAACTGCTGTGACAACGACGGACATCATCACAGACCCCAAAGACCTCAGCCCAGAAGATAGAACATCATCATAAGCACAAATAAAATACTCAGACAACAAAAGGAGCCTCCTCCCACGGCTTTCCTGCCCGGGAGACTTAAGCTCCTTTTTCATTTCTTTAAATTATATTTCCCGTGTTCACTTTTGGTACTGTGCTTTCTCTGCCTCTCCTATTTCCCTTTTAATTATAATCTCCGTGTTCATCTTGTAAGCTCTGTAGGGATGATTTTTTGCACGCTCCTCACTCCAATAGATTCTTTTATGCTCTTCAAATATTTCTTCAGCAGTCATGCCGCCTTCAATACATCTTCGGATAAGGGTCCTCTCCTTTACTGCCGCTTCCGTGAATTTGTCAAAGTATCCTGCAGCCGCATCCCCGGACAAAATGCCGTAATGAGGTATCAACAATTTCTCATAAAGTAGTGATTTAAGGATGTTAGCCGACTCCATACTCTCTTCAAAACTTTTCAAAACGGAAGTGTGTATGTTGCCATCATTCATATATACTCCGGTAGATTCGCTGGTTATAAGTATCCTGTGGGGCATGAGAAAGTAGGACAAGGAACAATCCGTGTGTCCCTTTGTTTCAAAGACGATTATCTCCTCCCCTTCACCTAAGGAAAGGCTGCTTTCATTTTCCAAAATAACATCGACTCTGAGACCGTCTATCTTAATTTGCTCCGGATCTCTGCCATAAAACTCTGCCGCCGTTTTTCCCATGGAAAGAATCATGCTGCAAGCACTTTCCCGCCGAAAAACTTCCCATGTTTTTTTACTTGCGCATACTTGTACTTTCGGCCATCTGTCTATGATGTAGGGTAAAGCCCCCATGTGGTCATAGTGACTGTGGGATAGTATTACGTAGTCCGGCTCTTCCCCTTGAAGGACCCTTTCAATATTTTCTACAAGCTCCGGGGCAAAACACGCCATACCACAATCATGAAGGACATTCTTTTCCTTTCCCTTTATTAAAACCGCCTCTCCACCCGGACCTGCCGTAACCCGAAAAAGAGGTATAGAATATTTATCTTTCATCTTCCCTTTTTCAAACTCCTTCTTTTTCCTTTTCTCCCCCATATACAAAACAAAAAAATTGATAACAAGCATTACCACTATTGCAAGGCCTATATATCCCATTATAGGTGCCACATAAGCGATGATGTTTTTAAATCCCACCAGTCCCAGGCAAAAGGCTGCCGCCGCAGCCAACACGATGATTTTCTTTTTGTGAGGGCCTTCCTTTACCTTGGTGGTAAACCCATAGAAACTGCTTGTAGCCGCAGAATATATGGCGCAAAACAGTATCCCTGTGTATATATATCCTGCCAAAGGGGAAATCCTTGTAGCATATCCCAGAACCGGCATATCAAGGGATTGTGAAAATTCCATGTCGCACAATACCGTCAGCAAAATAAGCAGCGCCAAAAGGCCAACGCACAATCCTCCAAGGGTGGTCCCCAAAATGGCACTTTTATCAGACTTTGCGTTTAGTGCTGAAGTTGCAACTATTGACACCAGAGCAAGGACATTGTAGGCAACATACAGTATGGATGCAATGCCCCAGTTTGAAGCTACAGGAGATGGAACTATATTCCCTTCAACTCCGCCACTTTGTCCTTCTGATGCTATTACAACAATACAAGTTATGGTCATAGCAACACAAAGCACAGGCATTATATATTTAAATACCTTGGAAATCCTATGGAAGTCCCCTATTACCGTCAATATAACCAAGATAGTAATAACGATTCCTCCCACTGTGTAGTTCAGTCCCCACTGTTGATGAAGCAAAGCGCCGCCTGCCGCAGACATGGTAACAAGAACGTTGGCAAGAATCACCGCCATTACATATCCCACAGCATTTTCAAGGACCGAAATATTTCCGGGTACTATGATTTTTCCCATGTCGTTGGTGTTAAGTATCTTTGCATTGTACCTTATCATATGACCTATGGCCAAAAACAAAAGGGCAAAGAGTATCATACCCACTATGCCCACTTTGCCAAAGACACCAAAAAATTGCCATGTCTCTCTGCCGGAAGCAAATCCTGCACCCATGATGGCACCCACATATATAAAGGCAATATTTAGTGCTCCAAGTTTATTGTTTTCCATTTCCTATCATGCTCTTTCCTTATCGTCCTTTAGAAGATTATGTTCTTCTTTTTCCATCTTCACTTCCTTGTATTCACCGTAACTGAAGAATACCAATCCTATCCAAATGATGGCAAAGGCAATAAGCTGTATCCATTCAAAAGGTTCCTGGAATAAAAATATACCTATAAAAAGTGAAATGGTTGGAGACAAATATTCAGTCAATCCTACCACAAAAAGGTTCAGTTTTCGTGCCGCATTGGCAAAGAGGCCCAAAGGAAATGCCGTAAATAAACCGCACAGCATAAGCAGTGCATACTTGTA
>JAZNUK010000063.1:0-5643 GCA_045592265.1 Candidatus Fimisoma sp.
GATCTCGCTTACCTGCTCTTTTACATCTTTCTTTTTTTCTCCGTTAAGAAGCAATGCCAATTCAACATTCTGATAAACGGTATAGCTGTTTATCAGATTAAAATTCTGAAATATATTGCCTACGTACTTGCGACGATATTCTTCAAAATCCGCTTCATTGTAATGGCTGGTTTCCTCGCCGGCTATGTACATTTCTCCCTCTTCGTAGGTGTCGAGGCCTGAGAGTACATTGAGCAAAGTGGACTTTCCGCTTCCGGATTCTCCCGTTATTACTACGAACTCGCCCATGTCAAGTTCAAGATTAACCTTGGAAAATCCGCTGGCTATAACGCCTTTGCTGTAATAAAACTTTGATACGTTTTTAAGTTTTAACATAACTTTCCCCTTTTTCAGTTTTCTTTAAACCATTTTCCTTTTTTGAGAAATAACTTTTCTCAATAAATAACTTTTCCCAATAGAAAAAGTGTACTGCACGAGGCAGTACACTGTCAATTCGAAATATGTCTTTTTCATAATTTGTTAAGAAAGTTTTACCATGTTTTTAACAAATCAACAAATCCACTTCTTACTTTCTTTCTACCCAAATTCCGGTCTTGTGTCCGTTAAGGTCGTATTTGTCTGACGCCTCGCCGAAGTTTAAGGATAAAGCAAGAGTTTCTTTCATTATATAATCTCTATGCTTTTCTGCGGCTTTTTTCACAGCTTCATCTGCTTCAACCAGGATGTCAATGTTATCCATCATCTCATAATCTTTTTGCTTACGGAGCTGCTGCACCTTGGAAACCAGTTCCCTGGCCAGACCTTCATCTATGAGTTCTTCGTTGAGGGTGGTATCAAGGATAGTAAAGATATTGTTTTCCATTGCAACTGCAAAGCCTTCCTTAGCATTAATTCTTATATCCAGGAAGTCTTTGGTAACGTCTACCGTTTCTCCGTCAATGTCTAAGGCAACCTTACCCTTTTCTTCTATTTCAGCTACAAACTCGGCAGCGTTTACCTTAGCAATGGCACCGCCGAAGGCCTTAATCTTGGCTCCCAAAACAGGGCCTGCCGCCTTAAAGTTAGGCTTGAGGGAGAAGTTCATGTACTTGTCTAAATCCTTTTCAAATACAACTCTCTTAACATTGAGCTCTTCCAAGATAAGTGGAGTAAGATCTCCTATGATGGCTTCGTATTTGCCATCCACAAGAACTTCGCCCAGTGGCTGTCTTACCTTAATCTTTTCCTTTTCTCTGGTTCCTCTTCCCAGTGTTACCAGCGCTCTTACCAGGTACATCCTCTCTTCTACGCCTTCGTCTACCAGTGACATATCTGCCTCAGGGAAATATGCAACATGGACTGTTTCTTCACCTGTAAGATTTACATACATTTCATCTGATATAAACGGGGCGATAGGCGCAATCATCTTTGCAATACCTACAAGAATTTGGTAGGTAGTTGCATATACGCTCTTCTTATCTTCTGTCATCTCTTCTGCATAGAATCTTCTTCTTGCGCGGCGGATATACCAGTTAGATAAATCTTCGTTTACAAACTCGTTGATGGCTCTAACAGTCTTCATATGGTCATATTGATCCATGTGGTGAGTTACTTCTGCAATAAGTCTGTTGTATTTGCTGAGTATCCATCTGTCAAGTTCAGGTCGCTTGTGGTAATCTACTTCCATTTGGGCAGGGTCTATTTGGTCTTGATTGGAATACAACACAAAGAAGTTATATACATTCTTTAAAGTTCCAAAGAATTTGCTTACAACATCTATAAGTCCCTCTTCATCAAACTTGGTAGGAGTCCATGCCGGAGACACGCTGAGTAAATACCACCTTGTAGCATCTGCACCATACTTGTCAAAAAGTTCAAAAGGTGACACTGTGTTTCCTCTGGACTTGGACATTTTTTTGCCTTCTTTATCAAGAATAAGGTCGTTTACAAGAACATTTTTGTAAGGCGCTTTCCCCATTATAAAGGTGGCAATTGCCATAAGGGAATAGAACCATCCTCTGGTCTGGTCGATACCTTCACATATAAAGTCTGCCGGGAAGAGTTTTGTTTCCACTTCCTCTTTGTTTTCAAAAGGATAGTGCCATTGAGCAAATGGCATTGCACCTGAGTCGAACCAGCAGTCCATAACCTCCGTTACTCTTGTCATCGCCTTGCCGCAATGTGGACATTTAATGTGTACATCGTCTACATAAGGTCTGTGGAGCTCGATGGAGGTATCTATATCTTCCATTGCTTTTTCAACCAGCTCTGCCTTGGAACCTACACATTCCAGATGGCCACATTGGCATCTCCAAATTGGAATAGGAGTTCCCCAGTATCTGGAACGAGAAATTGCCCAATCCTTTACTTCTGCAAGCCAGTTACCGAATCTTTTTTCTCCTACGTAGTCAGGGTACCAGTTTACAGTGTTATTGTTTGCCACAAGCTGGTCTTTCAGCTTGCTCATTTCTATATACCATGACGGCTTTGCGTAATAAACAAGAGGAGTTCCGCATCTCCAGCAATGTGGATAGTTGTGTTCTATCTTTTCCTTGGAGAAAATTTTGTTTTCTCCTGCAAGGTATTTGATAATTTCCACATCAAGGCCTTCTTCCATTACGAAATGACCCTTCCACGGTGTTTCACTGTAGCATCCTTGTTCGTCAACAGGTTGAAGAACAGGTAGATCATACTTGCGTCCGCACTGATAGTCATCTTCACCAAATGCCGGTGCCGTGTGAACTATGCCTGTACCGTCTTCTACTGAAACGTAGTCCATGCAAGTTACAAAAAAGGCCTTCTTGTCTGCCTTGACAAATGGCATAAGCTGTTCGTAATCCATGTATTCCAGCTCTTTGCCCTTCATCTCTTCTATAACTTCATATTTACCTGCTCCCAAAACCTTATCTGCCAGAGTCTTTGACACATAGAAGATGTTTCCTTCTTCTTCACCTTCCGTCATCTTCGCCTTGATATAGTCAATATCCGCGCCTACCGTTAATGCTACATTGGATGCCAGGGTCCAAGGAGTCGTAGTCCATGCCAGGAAGTATTCGTTGTCAGTGCCGACTTTTTTGAACTTAACGGTTAAGGTATTAACCTTTACCATCTTATAGCCTTGTGCCACTTCGTGGGATGCCAGTCCTGTTCCGCAACGAGGGCAATAAGGCAGAATCTTGTGACCTTCGTAGATAAGACCTTCGTCAAAGAATCTCTTAAGAATCCACCATCCCGATTCTATATAGTCATCTTCCAAAGTTATATATGGGTCGTCAAGGTCTACCATGTAGCCCATTCTCTCTGTCATTTCTCTCCACATTCCCGTATAGGTAAATACAGATTCACGGCACTTCTGGTTAAATTCCTTTATACCGTATTTTTCTATGTCCTGTTTTCCTGACATATTAAGCTGTTTTTCAACTTCAATTTCTACAGGAAGACCATGGGTATCCCATCCCGCTTTTCTGTTTACCTGATAGCCTTTCATAGTCTTGTAACGGCATACGGAATCCTTAAGTGTTCTTGCCATTACATGGTGAATTCCGGGCTTGCCGTTGGCTGTAGGCGGTCCTTCATAGAATACGAAGGGAGTCTTGCCTTCTCTTGCTTCTACGCATTTTTTAAGTAAGTCTTCTTCTTTCCATTTTGCCACCTGCTGATTTTGGACTTCTGCAACAGGCTTTTCCGATAGTTTTTTAAACATTTTTTCTTTCCTTTCCTTTGCTCAAGGATTATATTAAAAAATCCCTAAGCCGATAGTATATTATCAGTTTAGGGACGATTAAATCTTAACCGCGGTACCACCCTAGTTGCCAACGCCCTGACAGCACCGGAATCACACACTGTTGCTATCTGCTTACATACCTTGTGTTCATGCCCATTGCCCGGGAAATGGCCTCTCATTAAGTGTCCGGACTCGGGAGTGATATTCACCCTTGGGTTTCACCGTCGCCATCTCAGCATATTGGCGGCTCTCTGTAAGGATATTACACCCGGCTACTGGTTCCTTCAACGTCCGATTATTCTGTTGTAAAACCGTACTTTTGGATTCACAAAATCGTACCTCCTCATTGTACTGTGAAGATATTGAAAAGTCAACATATTTCTCGGATTTTTTTCTTGGAATTTTTGAATTTTTTCTTGCAAAAAATGCTACTATATTATATAATTTCGGGCGGTGTGTTTTTAATTTAAAGCATACTATTTGCTTTCTAGTTTGGACATCCCAATAACATATCGTAATTGCAAATTATAAAAACAAAAAGATAAGGAGAAAAAACATGGATTTTATTGCAGGTATTGTAAGTACCATAAGCAGCTACCTTTACAGCTATATACTGATTGCGCTGCTTATAGGTGCAGGTTTGTACTTTTCTTTTAGGACCAAGTTTGTTCAGGTTCGCATGTTTAGAGAATCTATCAGGGTAATTGCCGAACCGAAAAAGGACAAGGATTCCATTTCATCATTTCAGGCTCTAATGGTTTCAACGGCTTCCAGAGTAGGTACAGGTAACATAGTAGGCGTAACAGGTGCCATCATCGCAGGTGGCCCGGGTGCGGTTTTCTGGATGTGGCTGATTGCTTTCCTTGGCGGTGCTTCTGCATTTGTTGAATCAACTTTAGCTCAAATTTATAAGAAAAAAGGAGCTGACGGTTCCTATGGTGGTCCCGCTTATTACATCAAACAGGCCGTTAAATCACCTGTTTTGGGAGGCATTTTTGCGATTTTCCTGATCCTCACCTACATGGGAGGCTTTAACGCTCTTGCTTCCTTTAATATGGCAGACTTTATGAAGTCATACATCCCATCAGAAAATTACGCTTTGATTGTAGGCGGCGTGGTTGCCGTGCTTTCCGGCATTGTAATTTTCGGCGGCGGTAAGAGAATTTCCAAAGCAACCCAATTTTTAGTACCGATAATGGCTATGGCATATATAGCCGTTGCAATCATAGTAATGTTAATGAACATTACATCCTTACCGGGAGTAATCGGCAGCATCTTTGCTAATGCCTTTAACTTCCAATCTGCCGCAGGAGGTTTCCTGGGTGCCACTATTATGAATGGTATCAAGCGTGGCCTTTACTCCAACGAGGCAGGTATAGGTTCTGCTCCTAACGCTGCTGCTTCAGCAGATGTATCTCATCCTGTTAAACAGGGACTTGTGCAGATGCTGTCCGTATTCATAGATACTTTAGTAATATGTTCTGCAACTGCATTTATGATTCTGTGCAGTGGTGTAGATGCCGCAAATTATGTAAATGCAGACGGAAGCACAAATAACGGAGCGTACATTCAGGATTCTCTCAATGCCAACTTTGGAGAGTTCGGGGGAATATTTATCACCATTGCACTGGTACTATTTGCCTACACAACTTTAGTAGGCAACTACTACTATGCAGAGATGAACATCAGCTACATCTACAGGAATGCCCTTAACAACAAGGCTTTCATGACTTGCTACAGACTTCTTGCTGTTGTAATAATCTTTATGGGTGCACAGTTCAGTGCCGGCCTGGCATGGGATACAGCCGATGTTCTCATGGGCTTTATGGCTCTCATTAACGTTCCGGTGTGTATCTTCCTTGGAGGCACAGCATATAAGGCTCTTAACGACTATGCAGCTAAGAAAAAAGCCGGTACAGCCCTTGATTTTAAAGCTGCTG
>JAZNUK010000064.1:0-7196 GCA_045592265.1 Candidatus Fimisoma sp.
TGTCTCCACAATATCTACGATGACATCGGATAAATTCAAAAGGGGAGCAAGCTCTATGGAGCCGTTAAGGTGTATAATGTCGATTTCACGACATTTTTTGCTGTAAAAGTCTTCAGCAATTCTTGTGAATTTAGTGGCTACCCGCAAGGGCGTTTCTCTATCGTCCTTAAAGTCTTTTTTTGCGGCTACAGCCATTCTGCATTGCCCCAGCTTTAAGTCCAGCAGTTCGTAGACATCCGGTTCATATTCCAAAAGAATATCTTTTCCGCAGACGCCTATATCTGCGGCTCCTCGTTCTACATAGATGGCTACATCAGAGGGTTTTACCCAGAAAAATCTGAGACCCAGTTCCTGATTTTCAAATACCAATTTGCGGTTTTCTTCATGAATTGAAGGGCATTCAAAGCCGGCCTTTTCAAACATGGTGTAAACCTTATCTCCCAATCTGCCTTTTGGCAGTGCTATATCAATCATTTCCATTGAATTCGGTAACTCCTTTTTCTGTCAAAATCATCACTTGATCGTATGTTAGTTCTTTCGGAATTTCGGCACAGATTCGCACTACCTTGCCTCCGGCGGAAAGTATGTGAGCTTCTTTAAGTGCTTCTGCAACCTTTCCGTTGTGGAGAAGAAGTATATCTGCATCATACCCGCTTTTAGGTGGGTTCAATCGCTTGAGGGCATCAAGATAAACGGCAAAGCCTATTGCCTTGGAGCTTTTGTTCATTTTCCGCATAAGTTTGTCATACTGTCCTCCGGAAAGAACCCCTGTAGGAATCCCCTGAATGTATCCGCGGAAAGCTACGCCACTGTAATAATTCATATCGTTGGTCAGTGAAAAGTTTATCTTTGTATGCTTTTCATAGCCTAATTTTTTTATTACGTCCAGAATGGCAGAGAATTCTTCCAGCTCCTTGAGGGCTACGGTTCCGCTACAGATGTCTCTGAAAGAGGAAATAGCATCATCAAAAGACTGAAAGTTTTTCGTAAATACTGATAGGGTGTTTCTAACGTGATCCGGAACATCTTTTTCGCTGAAAAGGACATTGAGTCCGTCTGTATTTTTTCGGTTTATAAGTCCCAAAACTTTATGTTCCAGGCAGCTTGGAAGCTCCAGTCCGGACAAAACCGTTTCCATAAGGCCTATGTGAGAAATTTCAAATATGTAGTTTGGAGAAATTTCCTCAAGGCTTCTCAAGGCAAGAATGACCACTTCGCAGACTTCAGGAAGGGCTACATCTCCGATACATTCCAGACCGGTCTGCTTGATTTCGTTATAGGAACGAGAACCTTTAGAAAGTCTATATACATTTTCATCATAATACAGTTTCTGCACGCGTCCTGCCATATCAAGGGAGTTGTTGATGATAGACAAGGTTACGTCAGGCTTTAGAGCTAAAAGTTTTCCGTTGGTATCGGTAAAGGAAATGATAGCATCTGATATAAGGAAATCTTTGTTTCTCGCGTATAGCTCATATTCCTCAAATTTTCTCATTTTATAATGGCTGTAGCCGTAGCGGTGATAAAGGCTGCGCAGGGCGTAAGCCACTTTTTCATCGGTTTTTAAGATTGATGTGTTTAGCTGCATTTTCATAACTCTCCTAAGCTAATTATACTTTAATAATTTATCACTTTATTTGTGTAAAGTCAATAGTTTCTTTGGGATTTTTTGTTTAGATTCAATAAAAAAGAGGGAGACAACTTCCTTACGGAGTGTCCCCCCACCAATGTAATTTTTATTTTTAATAATTGATTTCTATTGGAATTTCACTTCCTAAATAAACTTCATTGACTAAATAAACTTGTTCAGTCTTTCTTTAACCTTTTCTTCTCCAAGAATTTGCTGAATTTCCCACACATCAGGAGACTGCTGACGACCCATGAGGGCAATTCTGATAACGGTACTTACATGGCCTACATGGCCTTTGTATTCTTCCGGATGCTTTTTGAAATCCTTAGGTTTGGCTGCGTAACCCAGTTCTGTTGCCATATCACGAATCTTGTTAAACCATTCTTCTTGATTGTCATTGTGGTCATAATTTTCAAGATATTTGCTGATTATGACCTTGGAATCTTCTGCAGCTTCGGCAGGAAACTCATCTTCTATTTTAAACATATGGTCGAAGAAGTAGCTGATATTGTCTATCATCTGTTCCGCATAGATATGGTCTTTTCTTGGCTTTGCTTCGTTGCGTCCGATATCCAGAATTCTTTCAAGATAGTTGCGGTCCTCAAATATAGAATTCAGATCAGGACGAAATTCTTCGGCCCAAGCCTTGAGAAAATCATAAAGGGAAGATGCACTTATGCGCAGAAGAACATCTTTGCTCACATCGTTAAGCTTGTTTAAATCAAAGAGGGCACCTGAATTAGACATTTTTTCTGTGGTAAATTCAAAGCCATCTATGTCAGCGTCCGGATTGGCAATACGCCATTCTTCAAAGTTGGAATTGAGAATGGTCAAGAGGTATTCCCTCACTGCTTCAGGATGATATCCCAGTTTGCGGTAATAGTCTAAAGAAAGTTCAGGATCTTTTCTCTTGGACAGTTTGCGTTTGTTTCCGTCTTCACCTATTTTCATAAGCTGGGCTGTGTGACAGTATATAGGCGGTTCCCATCCCAATTTGTCAAAAAGTTCCACATGTATAGGGAGAGAAGGAAGCCATTCTGCCCCTCTGACAACGTGGGTGGTTCCCATAAGATGGTCATCTATTACATGGGCAAAGTGGTAAGTAGGAATACCGGTACTCTTAAGTATTACCGTGTCTTGATCGTTATACGGCATACTGAGGGTGCCACGGATAGCATCTTCAACTTCAAATCTTCTTATTTCATCCTCAGGCACACTTAAATCGCCGTCGGATTTTAATCTGATTACATAAGGCAAACCTTGAGCCAGTTTTTCTTCTATTTCTTCCATGGTGAGGCTACGGCTCTTGGCCCACTTACCGTAGATTCCCGGATTTTCTTTGTTTTCTTCCTGCTCCCGGCGTATAAGATTAATTTCTTCTTCTGTAAGGAAACAAGGGTATGCCTTGCCTTCTTCTACCAGTTTTTTTGCAAAACTTTGGTAAATGGGACCACGTAGACTTTGGGTGTAACTGCCGTATTCTCCTGTTTCGCCTTCCATCGTTGCGCCTTCGTCAAAGTTTATGCCGAAGAAGCGCAAGGAGTTGATAATTATTTCAACAGCTCCCTCCACATATCTTTTGTCATCGGTATCTTCAATTCTAAGGTAAAAGATTCCGCCTGATTGGTGAGCCAACCGCTCGTCGGCAAAAGCACCGAAAAGATTTCCAAGGTGAATAAATCCGGTAGGACTCGGTCCCAGTCTGGTAACCTTTGCCCCTGCCGGCAAATTTCTTGGAGGGAAGATGGCTTCGTATTCATTGCTGCTTTTTTCTACTTGTGGGAAAAGAATTTCCGCAAGTTTAGGGTAATTCATATATAAAACCTCCCGTTAATTTCTAACTAAATAATTATATATGCAAAAGTATGAAATGGCAAGATTTTGGAAGAATAAAGAAGAATAAAAGAAGGAAAAGGAGATATGAAATGTATGAGAAATATCTTGAGATTCTGAGAAAGGATCTGCCTCTTGGAGAAAGCTTCGATATTTTAGAAAGAAAATTTAAAATAGGGGGACGGAAAGCATCTATCTTTTTTACCGATGGACTGACTGACGGGCAAAAAACACAGTTTATTTTAAATTATATGCTAGCTATAAAAGAAGTGGATATGGATGACATAAAAACCAGTCAGGAATTTCTCGAGGAGAAGTTGCCATTTTTGGACAGTCACGTTATAGAACCTCTTGTGGGACCGGAGAGCAACAGACAAAGCGTTAATCTGTGGACAGAAGAAATGGTCAACGATTGCTGCCTGCAGGCAGAGCAAAAGATGTATTCCGGTTTGTCCATTCTCGTAATTGAGACCATGGATAAAATCATTTCCATGGATACACGAGACTACCCGTCTCGTTCTGTTGAAGAGCCTGAAAAAGAAAAGACGCTGCGGGGTGCAAAGGACGGTTTTACAGAAAACTTCATGGAGAACATAAGCCTTGTCCGCAGAAGAATCAGAGATAACAATCTTATTATCAAATATTATCCCATAGGGACCATAAGCAAAACCGATGTAGCCATAACTTATATGAAGGATAAGGTTGATAAAAAGTTGCTGGCTAAATTAGAAAAGGAGATACAAGCTATAGACGCCGAAAGTTTAACAGTAGGAGATCAAAGTTTACTTGAAAGGCTTTTGAAGGTAGGCGGTGGATACGGAAAATTCAATCCTTTCCCAAGGGTAAGGTATTCGCAGCGTCCTGACATTATAGCGGCGCACATTACAGAGGGAAAGATAGCCATAATAGTGGATAACTCGCCTACGGCTATGCTTCTGCCGGTGGGGATATTCGACTTTCTACAGGATGTAGACGACTACTATTTCCCTCAGGTAACAGGGAACTATTTCAGATTTTTGAGAACAGCTAATTTTTTAGTAATACTATTTTTAATTCCCATATATATGCTTATAATTCAGTACGAGGAAATGACGCCGGAAATTCTGGAGTTTTTTGTACCTAAAGAAAATTTTGCTGTTCCAATATTGTTACAGTTTATACTCCTGGAGCTTGCTATAGACGGATTGAAGCTGGCATCTTTGAATACTCCCGAGTCTTTGGGCATGTCCCTTTCCGTGATAGGGGCATTGATTCTTGGAGAATTCAGTATAAGTTCCGGCTGGTTCATACCACAGACCATCCTTTGTATGGCGGTGGTGGCATTGGCGAGTTTTACTCAACCAAGCATAGAATTAAGCTACGGCATCAAATTTTCCAGAATATTGATGACTCTTGGAGCAGGCTTCCTCGGAATAGGGGGATTTGTTGCAGGGGCAGTAATTGCAATGTGTGTACTGGCTACTACCAAAACTCTGTCAGGCGAATCTTACCTATTCCCGTTAGTACCTTTCAACTGGAAGGCATTAAAAAGATTGACTTTCCGCAGTGAGAAATGATATAATAAAAAAATAGTTAAAATATTTTAAATATTTTAACTAAATTCTGACAGGAGGTCCAATATGGCAAGAATTTTGAAAAAAATCCCTAATTTTAAGCTTCCAAAGTATAAAATGAGGGATTTGGAAGACATTGAAGAATTAAATATAGAATATACACCGGATGTTATAGAAAAGTTAAAGGCAAAGGTTGAGAGAAAAAAGGATAATAAGGGATATCCGGGTACTTCTTATCAGACGGTAAAGGAGATCTTTGACAGAGCAACAACTGTTTACAAAGAAAGACCTTTCATTGTGGAAAAGTTCAACAGAAAGGAAGGATTTAAGGAGATAACCTACGGTCGGTTTAGGGAAGATGTCCTTGATTTCGGCACGGGGCTTTCCAAGGCCTTTAAACTTCAAGGGGAAAAAGTAGTCATTATAGGTGAAACCACCTATCCATGGTACGTATCGTACATGGCAATGTTGCTGGGAGTAGGTATTGCTGTGCCTACAGACAAGGAACTGCCGGAAAATGAGCTTGAAAACATCATCAAGCGTTCAGGTGCAGCGGCGGTGGTGTATTCGCCGAGAAAGAAAGATTTAATCAAAAAAGTCGCCAACAAATGTCCCGGGGTCAAGTATTTTATCGAAATGAAATCGGATTCGAAGCTTGAGGGACGTTTTGTGGGATTTGATTATGTGGCGCAGGAAGGAAGATTTCTCAGAGAAATGGGAGACAACAGCCTCATGGAGATTACCATCGATCCGGATGCCTTTGCATTGCTCATTTTCACCAGCGGAACCACTTCGGCGGCCAAGGGAGTAATGATTTCAAATACAAATCTGGCGTACAATATCAATTCAGTAACCCCTTATGTGCAGATAAGCCCTGAGGATAGACTGTTTTCGGTTCTCCCGCTGCATCACACCTACGAGTCAACAATCGGATTTATATTTCCTATGGCGGTGGGTGCATCCATTGCAGTGTGCCAAGGTTTGAAATCGTTGGCAAGCGACATGAAGGAAACGTCTCCTACAGCCATAATTGCAGTTCCGCTTTTAATTGAGGCGTTATATAAGAAGATTAATCAGGGAATCGAAAAAAGCGGCAAAGCTTCTGTAGTGAAAACCATGATTACCCTTACCAACGGTCTTAAAAATGTTGGAGTGGATGTTAAGAGAAAAGTATTTAAAGACATATATGAAAATTTAGGTGGTCGGTTGAGGATAGTGGTTTCAGCTGCTGCGCCCATAGACCCTAAAGTAGGAGAGTGGCTTGGGGATATAGGAATCCTCTTCTTGCAAGGATATGGTTTGACAGAAACTGCACCTATAGCGGCTCTTACTCCGGATTGGGACCCACGAGTAGGCTCTGCAGGTAAAGCTGTTGTATGGGATGAAATTAAGATAAACGAGCCTAACGAAAAAGGAGAAGGCGAAGTTTATATCAAGGGTAAGACGGTCATGTTGGGGTATTATGAAGACCCGGAAGCAACGGCAGCCGTAATGGATGGAGAATGGTTCAACTCAGGTGATATAGGATATTTGGATGAAGACGGATTCCTGTATATTACGGGAAGAAGCAAAAACGTTATCGTTACCCAAAACGGCAAGAACATCTATCCTGAGGAAATTGAAAGCTTACTTTCAAGAGTTGCTGAAATCAAGGAAAACATGGTCTATGGAAAAGAAGTTGCCGGAGAAAAGGAATTAATCATAACGGCAAAGGTAATTCCGGATTATGAGCAGATAGAAGAGCTTCACGGAGCAGGCCTCAATGAGGAGCAGATTTATAAGATCATCTGGGAAGAAATCAAAAAGGTGAACCGTCAGTTAACAAACTATAAGGCCATCAAGAAGCTTGAGATTAAGACTGACGAGTTTGAAAAAACCACAACCATGAAGATAAAGAGATTTGCAGAAATCGCAAAGGACAAGGAAAAGACAGAAGAATAGTGAATGCCGGGAGGATGTTAGATGTTCCGGTCGGCAGAGAGATAAAAAGAGGGATTTTCTTCTTAATGAGGAAAGTCTTTCTTTTTTTGGCAAAAGGAAAATTTATTTAAAAAAATTATTTAATATGCTAAATAGGAAAAAAGTGGTATAATGGCAAATGTGTGATTACAAAAGGGAGAATAAGGATAAAAGAAAGAAAAAGGACAAAAGGGAGAAAAGGACAAGAGGGGTATGGAGAG
>JAZNUK010000065.1:0-2508 GCA_045592265.1 Candidatus Fimisoma sp.
TTCATATACCGGACCGGTCAGTAAGTCGTGTCATGAACAACACTATTCCGGAGCATGCGAAGATATATATTGTCTACAATCAACAAAGGAGCGGCTCATGCCGCTCCCGTCTCTGGTAGTTAGCACCATATTCTTTGGGAGCAAAAATCGCAGAAATCTCTCACTAATGCCTTAAAATAAGGCTTTTTTTATTGCCTAAAAGACTTGAAAAATTATTTTTTTCATGTTATAATAATGGCGTTAGTGGCGTTGTATTAAGGAGGGAATTTATCATGGCTTACTATCTGAAAAAAACAAAACTCAAAGGACGTACCTATCTCTCCATCGATGAGAGCTTTTACAATCACGACAGACGCGGCACTGCCCACAGGTGCTATAAATCCCTTGGCTCTGTGGAGACCTGGAAAGAAAAAGGAATTGACGATCCCATCAGTCATTTCCAAAAAGAGGTGGACACCCTCAACCAGGAACAGAATGACGCAAGGACACGCAAGATATCTGACAAGTCTCCTATTCTCTATCTGGGCTATTTCCCACTCAAAGCCATTCTGGAAAGACTGCAGGTCAAAAAATACGTGGATTACTTCCACCTCACCCATGATTTTCAGTATGACCTTTATGAACTGCTCTCTTCCCTGCTCTATGCCAGGGCCGTACACCCATGCAGCAAACACAAGACTTTCCATGAGGTGCTTCCATATCTCTACGCCCCTGTAAATTACTCTTATGACCAGCTCCTGGATGGGTTAGCCTTCCTGGGAAACGATTACGAGAAATTCGTAGAAATCTTCACCGTACAAACAAAGAAAGTCTTCGGGTTGGATACTTCCAGATCTTACTTTGACTGCACAAACTTCTATTTTGAAATCGACAGAGAAGATGACTTCAGAAAGAAAGGCCCCAGCAAAGAAAACAAGAAAGAGCCCATTGTAGGGCTTGGATTATTACTTGACAGCAACCAGATTCCCATTGGCATGAAGATGTATCCCGGAAATGAATCGGAAAAGCCCGTTTTAAGGGATGTGATAGACCGCTTAAAGACCTTTCACCAGGTCAGCGGCAGAACCATCCATGTGGCTGACAAGGGACTTAACTGCGCTCAGAACATCACATTCTCCAGGAAGAATGGGGATGGATATCTCTTTTCCAAATCTGTCAAAGGCCTTCCGGATACAGAAAAGACCTGGGTTCTGCTGGAGGAAGGCTGGAAAGAGGTACGGGACAAAAAAGGCACCCTCCTGTATCGTTATAAATCCTGTGTGGACTCTTTCCCCTACAAAGCGGAACATGAAGGAAAGGAGCAGGTGGTAAAGCTTAAGGAAAAAAGGCTCCTTACATATAATCCCTCTCTGGCTGCAAAGAAAAGATATGAGATCAATCGGATGGTGGAAAAAGCAAAGGCCCTGACTGCCTCACAGGCAAAAAAAACAGAATTCGGGGAAACAGGAAAATATGTAAATTTCACGGATAAAGATGGACAGAAAGCAGCCGTATCGCTCAATCAGGAAGCCATAGATAAAGACCTGAAATTTGCCGGCTATAATCTTCTGGTAACCTCTGAAACAAACATGCCAGACCTGGATATCTACCATACATACCATAATCTTTGGCGGATAGAGGAATCCTTTAAGATCATGAAATCTGATCTGGATGCAAGACCTGCTTTTGTACAGAAAGAGGATACCATAAAAGGGCACTTCCTGATCTGCTACCTGACCGTTCTTCTGGAGCGGCTCTTCCAATTTAAAGTATTGGAAAATGAATACTCTACAGAGAATATTTTCCAGTTCCTGAAAGATTTTAAAGTTACGAAAGGCGAAGCGAAATACATTAATACAGCAACCTCCACGGAATTTATCAATGACCTTGCGCAAAAAACAAAGCTTCCCCTGACGAATTATTTCCTTACTGAAACACAGATAAAATCCATCCTGAACTACAAATTTTAAGAAATGGGTACAGAAAAAGCTGCTGCATATCCACGCAACAGCTTTTATCATTTTTCAAAACTAACGCCATTTTTGAATGTCTGATACCAAAGACAGGTCTTATATAATACCCGCCAAAAGTGTATCAGTCAAGTGCTTTTACATATTATTCCAAAATCTTTACACTCTGCGTTACTGTTCAGACAGGGAGATTGGGCGCGCAGATGTTGAAGGATGAGACAGAGTGGGACAGGCAGTTTATTTTGACATCTGTAGGCCGGTTAGAGTTGCTTAGGCTTGCAGGCAGGATGAAACAGAAGTGTTAGAGCACAATAGGGCAACATGTTTGAGGCGCGCTTGCCGCGCCGAGTTTTGCCCTATTGCGCTCTGCCCTTAGCATCAATTTCGCGCTGTCCTCAAGTCTTAGCAACTCTTACCGACCCGCAACTGCCGCAACAAGCTGCCTGTGCCGGGCCCCCCATCTGCCGCCTTTCAACTGCTGCCGCGACACGCGCCCTGTCTGAGTGGGAACGTCCCCCTCCCCTAACACAAAAAGCTTCGGCACAAACCGAAGCTTTTT
>JAZNUK010000066.1:0-10528 GCA_045592265.1 Candidatus Fimisoma sp.
GCCAACCCCTCAAATGCTACGACCTCGGACAGCTCAGCACAACTTTGTATTTTCTTCCACGGAAAGTGAAAGAAAATTCACGCTCAGCATTTGTGACTTTATAGGTCTCACAGAGCGGGAGGATGGTATGGAATAGAGTGGTTAACAGAAATTCCTTGTCCTCGTCCCGCTTCTTCTCTCTTGGCTTGCGTTCGGCAGGCTTTCGGTCAGCTTGTCGGGCTTTCTTCGCTCCTGCCTTGAATTCATCGGGGAGTTCATACAACTTTTCGCCCCTGTCGATTCGCTTGTCTTCTTCCAGCAGTTCAACAGCTTCGGCTCGGCTGATATTCAGCTTCACCATTAGCTTTTGGATTCTATCCTCCATAGGCAACCCCCATTAGAGGGGAGGGCTTAGCCCTCCTCCTCCTCGGTGTCAATGGGCTGGCTGTACTGGAAGTAAGCCTTACCCTTGACGATTTCCCTGCGATAGTGGGGACGAACATTGTCCAGTCTGAACAGGGAGGTCATCTTCTGGTTGGAGATGTCCACAGGCAGACCAGGCACATTTTTCATCAGTTCACCGATGGTGAACATCTGAGTGGGATGGTCAGCCAGATACTGAACGACCTGCTCGCCCAGTTCCATATTGGCGACCTGCTTCTTCGTGGGAGCACCTGCACCCTTGGAGTTCTTCTTCTGGAGATTCTCAATCTCCTTCAGAACCTTGGCGATAGCTTCGTCCTTATTGGGCAGGGAGGAAGCCTCCAGAGCCTGAACAGCCAGAGTGAAAGCAACAGCCTTAGTCATCTTTGCAGTCTTTTCCATAGTATCAATTCCTTTCGGTTTTTTCGACTTGAACCTGTCGTTAATTTTATTAGCAGAGGGGTTTCCCTCATTGCTTACTTATTGTATCACATCTTGAGCCATTTGTCAAGAGGTTTTTTAGATTTTTTTGGCTTTTGTATCCTGCGTATCCCCAACATTATTTCAGCCTGTGGGGTCTGGTTCACATTTGTATTCCGCACACAGGAACACCGTGCGGTCGGGTCATGGGGCATAGGTCTTACGGACTCTCGTGGGTCACTCCCTTTGGGATTGCCTTGCCCTCTCCTTTTGTACCCTTATTGTATCACAACTTGGGGAGTTTGTCAAGAGGGAATTTCAATTTTTTTTGAAATTTTTTATCGACGCCGAACCAAGCCTTGCTCCATGGCAACACATGGGATTCATTTTCATGTCGCCCTCTTGACACTACAGATTATAGCACATCTACCCTCAAATTGCAATAGGCAGAATGCACAAAATCGGGATTTTTATTTTCTTGATATTTGTGCACATTTTCTCTTGACAAAAGTTGGCCGATATGGTATAATGGAATTTCCGGCCCAGGCGCGCGAGGATGGGCCGCCCAGATTCGTCATTATGCACAAAAGTCCAGCACCCTTTTCATAGCCAAAGCTCAAGGGTGCTGGAAAATCATTTCAAATTGTGTGGCTGTTCGGGGAGCCACCCCTAAATCCAATCCATAACGCTCAAGTTCCTCCAGGTCAGTCGGTTTGTGGGTGCTTATCTCCCTCTTAAGCCACTATCAAGATATCAAGCAAAGTTGGCTATTTCGGGCGCCACCCCTAAGTCCAAGTCATAAGCCCCTCCATGGCACTAATTAGTCACTATTTTCACTCTTTAGTTTCTTTTCTACTTTAAGACCTTAAACAATCATTAGGCATCACCCTTTCCTTTGTATCTGTATTATATCACAGCTTGACCAATTTGTCAAGGGGAAATTTGCTTAGCTGTGGAAAATCTTTCCCAGAGTGGAGCAGACCACACGAGCAGACCAGACCAGACCCACCCAGTTCCAGTAACTCAGCATCAGCAGGGGAGCAGCTTCGGGGATTACGATTGCAACAGCACTTGCAGTCCACATCATCACAGCAGGGTCGAGGAAGATACGAGCCAGAGCAGAAGTGGCAGACTGAGTAGCGACCTTAATTTCAACCTTCTTATTTTCCATTTTTCATTTCTCCTTTAGTTCTTTAAGTTGTATTTATTATATCATGGAAGGCTTGTTTTGTCAAGCCTTTTTTTAAGCCATCAGAACAAACACGCACAAGACTGCGAAACACACACAACCCAGACCGAAAGCCATACCCACATTCTTGGCAATCTCTTTGAAATTCTTGCGGTTGTCCATTGGGCACTGGTCTGCGTAATAGATATTGCGGCAAATTCTGTATCGGATGTATCTCAGTTCCTTTTTCATTGGTTTGTCCTCCCCTGTTTTTGTACCCTTATTATAGCATACTAGAATGAATCTGTCAAGAGGTTTTCGTAAAATATTCCGGACTATTTTACTTATCTCCGCTACTAGCTCACTTCACAGGCTTGTTTCTGTGCCACGACCCTGAGTCTATCCGCAACACGCTCACGGGATTTAACCGCAATTGGTACTCCATCGTAGGTGTCTATTGGATTTCAATTCGTCACTGTTTCTGTCGGCCGCCTATCCCTGATGGCTTTTGCTGACGAGGTTCCCCTCTTGACACATTCATTATAGCATACCTTGGGGATTTTGTCAATCCCCAATTTCCCATTCTTCGCCAGTTAATTCTTCCCATGCTCCCAGAATCTGGCAGAAGGTTTCTCTTGCGTACTGTTCTGCAGATTCCATCTGCTTCTGGTCATAGTGTCCATCTTCATACTGATAGATTCCACCCTGAGCGGAGATAGCAACACAAGCGAGCAGTTCCATCAGATTATTGGCGAGAGTTTCAGTCATTTTCATTTGAATCATTCCCCTTTCTTGAACTTTTGGCGATTGTACTTCTTACCACTTTCAACCTTACTACCACGCTTGCGAAATGCGAGGTACTGTTGGAGTTCTTCGCCTTCTTTCTTAAAGATTCGGCGGTCGATTTTCTTATTCTTTTTCATTGAGTTATCCTCCCTTGTTTTATCTGTTTGTATTATACCATAGGAGTGGAGGTTTGTCAAGGGGTTTTTTACATTTTTTTTCGAGCCTGCGCAGGATTGGTTATTGACCCCCATGCTCCAATCTCCACGAGGGAAGGACACATGGTCGAAGGTATGTACCCCTCTCCCCTTGACACTAATAGTATATCACAAGTTATGGGAAAATGCAAGTGGTAATATTGCACAAAGAAATCGGTTTGAAAATTGCTGAATTTATGCATTATGCGAAACACCGCGCGCAACGATGCCAGGGCGTCCGTGTGCGCGCGGCCATAAAAAACTCCCTCATTCAATAATGAGGGAGCCGATATAGGTGTAGTATTCCATCCAACCGCAGGGATTTGTGGGGTCGCCCCCGTCGTAGAGTTCAGCCCATTCCTTGAGCATTTCGGGGTAGGTGAGCAGGTTGCCGCATTCTCTGTTCTGGTAGTACATCTGTTTCATAATTTTTAGTTCCTTTCCTTTTTTGTATCTTTATTGTATCACATCTTGCTTAGTTTGTCAAGCATTTTTTTATTTTTTCTGTGGGATTATTCATCCCACAGATCATCGGGCCAATCCTCAACCCAAATTTCGGGTTCATCATGAGCGGATTCATAGGAGTAATCGGACATCTGATTCATAATTTCTTCGAACATTGTTTTGTTCTCCTTTCTTTTATCTGTCTGTATTATAACATGAAAGGGCTTGTTTGTCAAGCCCTTTTTACAAAAAATTCGTAACAATTTAAGAATGTGTATTGATACTCAAAACCATTTCGGGAAAGCAAATGCTTCATGGTTTGATTATCGCTCCAAGGAGTACAGCCAAGAGCAGGAAGATTCATAGCACAGAAATAACGGATGAAACGCTGTGCAATTCCCCGTCCACAATTCTTGCGATTGTAGATGACTAACCGCTTGATTGCGTGGTAGTGGTGGGCAGGTTCTTCGACTAGCGCACACTGTGCAATAATCATTCCATTTTCTTCCACCACATACAGCCGATGATTGGCGATGTCCTCGCGTGCGTGCGCAGGTGTAATATAATCAATGTGCTTATTGCGCAGAGCCATTGCAATACGCTTGTAATCAGTAGTTTCCGCAAGTCTAATCTTCATAAGTATCTTCCTCTCTTGGTTTTCTTTATTATAGCATAGCTTGGGGGTTTTGTCAACCCCCAATTTTTACAGATGAACGAATCTCTCTGCAGGGGCATTTTCTTCAAGATAATATTTTGCGTAGTACTCACCCTGAACGAAGTTCTCCACGGTAACAGATACCACAGTACCTTCCTTATACAGTTCATTGAGATCGTTCAGCAGAGCGAATCGATTCGCCCGCAGATAGCAAGCTAATTCTCTCAGTCTCATGCCGGGGCAATCTTTCAGTGCTTCAATAATCTTTTCTTTCATTTTTATCAGTTCCTTTCCTTTTTTGTACTTTAATTATAACATGAAAGAGGGGCTTTGTCAACCCCTCTTTTGAATTTTTTTTAATTCCAGCCGATTGTGAGGTGCTTCTGGTAGCCATGAGCTACAGCAGTTTTGTAGCCAAAATCTCTCAGCTTATTACAGATAATCTGAGCAACAGGAGCGAGTTCCTTGGGAATGTCTACACCACAGCAATACTGGCGACTTTCCACGGCCTTGAGAATCTTAACCTGTACCACATTCTCGATGAACTCATTGCACTGTGCATCAACAGCATCGGCATCCTTCTGGAGCAGTTCCTTAACCTTAGCGAGAGCTTCATTTGCAGTAATCATTTTATTATCTCCTTAATTTTTTTTCGTTTAATCATGTTTTTCAAAAGTTGGTAATCAGCTATGGGTCGGCTTTTCAGCTCCCAGTCCTCCAACCTCTCGGTTCACGGCTCGCTCTCGCTGATTACCTCTCTCTTTTGTGTCTTTATTATATCATGGGGTTGGCGGTTTGTCAACCCCTTTTTTAATTTTTTTTTTATTCTTTCCAGTCAACGATTTTCTGGTTTGCCAGTCCGTGAGTTGCGTTCCACTCTTCAATCTTATCGACTTCGATTCTCTTGATGCAGATGCCGTAGCAGTTGAAACCCCAAACCTTCATAATTTTTATCTCCTTTTGTTTTCCTTTTTTGTATCTTTATTATAGCATGGGGTTGATGATTTGTCAACCCCTTTTTTAACTTTTTTTTAGATTCCGTACATTTCTCTCAGACCTTCATAATCTCTGATAGTCTGGTACAATTCCACCGGAAGTCTGTTGTATCCTGCTCCTGCGTATAGTCCCATAACATAGCGGACAGTTCCCAGATAACCGGTGATAATCATGTTCCGGCTGAGATTCACCACGAAAACCATTCCAGTAGAGGTTACGCAATTCACAACTCTGTCCTCGTGATACTTGGCTTTGTTGCTGTCGTTCATGAAGATAACCTCACCGATACCGCCCGCAAGTCTGATGCTCTTGGTCAGTCTGTCCATGCGTTCGTATCTCACATGGTCGCTCACTCTCATTGCTCCGATGTTGATGTTGTAAGTAGTCATTTGGTTGTTCCCCTTTCTTTTTGTACCTTCATTATACCACAGATTCGGGATAATTCAAGTTGGAATATTGCACAAAAGAATCGTCAAAAATAAAGCTGTATTTGTGCATTTTGCCAAACATCGGAAGGTGGCGGGGCTGACATAATAAAACGGGGAAGCTATTGCCTCCCCTTAATCAAGCACCAGAATAATATCTGTACCAATCACAGTCCGACCATCTGCACAGTATGCAGTGATTGTGCCATAGCTGTAGTAGTAGTCTGTGATGGGTGTGTGTTCATCACCATCAGAATGGTGGATGATAACATAACCAATCACACCCTCATCATTTGGCTCACACTCCACCAGACCCACAGACTTGGCACATCCGCACAGGAGGGAAGCTACCAGAATCAAAACCAGAATAGTAATAGAAATCTTTTCGTCTCTTTTCATTTTTCATTTCTCCTTTTCGTTTCTCTCTTGATTTGTATCTGTATTATACCAACCTATCTGTCCAATAAACCGGACTGTATATCACAAGTACGGGGTGGCAGGGGTAGAGAGGGGAGGGCAGGGGGTACCCATACCCCATGGCATACATACATTATATTATATTAATTATAAATCAATTAAATTCTATTTTAGGGATGGATTCGAGTTTGGGTTTGAGCCTGGCTTTGGCTTTTCATTTTTGGTTAGCCTATGCTAACTGCAGTCAGGGTCGTCCACGCACCCACGCGTATCATAACGGCACACATAAAGAAAAGGGAGGCTTTTACCTCCCTCACTTATGATATTCACCGTAGTTCTTTCTGCTCTTACCGCACTTGAAAGCGTTCAGACCCTTGGTGCTCAGCTCTGCATAAAAAGGGTCATCATAAGCAACTGCAAACCATTCGGTTTTTTTGTTGTCAATAGTGGCTCTGATGAACTCGTAACCTCTTGCTTTGATTTCCTCGTGGAAGAGATGCTCGATTTCTCTTTTGGATTTTGCCATGGTCTTGACGGTGCTGATGCAGTTAACCAGAGGGTTGTGAGTGGTGTAAGCATACAGCCGAACTGCGAGTTTAGAAGCAAAACCAACTTTGAACAGGCAGTAGTCGCGCTTTTCGTCTTTCATCAGGTACAGGTAATTCATGTTCAAGTCTCCTTTTGTTATTGTTTAGGTGTTCCCTACGCTTACTATTATAGCAGATATTTCTTAAAAGTCAAGAGTTTCTTTCAAAATATTTTAATTATTTTTTCGGGGGTTGTTACCCCCGATTACAGGTCAATGTCATCGGCGAAGATTTCGTCGAGCACCTGCTGATTGGAGCAAGTGAAGTGCAGGACAGCACCGAGATCGCCTTTGTAAACAACTTCCAGAATCTGGATGTCATTCTGGTACTTTTCGATGTCCCGGTTTAGAAGGTAGGTCTTGTAAGTGAAAGTCATGGTAGTTATCTCCTTTGTGTTTAGTGGTGTTCCTCATTGCTCCTTAATAGTATCACATCTTGCGCCATTTGTCAATAGGGTTACGCAAAAATATTTTATTTATTTTTCGCTGCGGGGGTATTGTGCAATTTGCACAAACAAAAAGTGTCCACTCTACCGTGTGTATCATTTTGGGCATTTTGTACAAAAAATAAAATTTGTGCAATTTGCCTATTGACAAGCTGACCGATTTGTGCTATAATATTTCGGGCCCAGAGGGCCGCAGGCGACAACAACGAGTGCGTCAATGATGGACAAATAAGCAACAACTGTCCCGTGCGTATCACGAATCGTCGGTGTCTCTGAGTCATGGATAGTGCACGAGTCATGGACACTTCATCACTTTAGCGTACTAAAGTGAGCGCCCCATTACAACAAATAACAAAAGTTACAAAAGGGTAACAACGCAGGCGTACCAAGACCATTATACCACAAAGTGGTCAGCTTGTCAAGAGTTTTTTTTATTTTTTTTCGCTACTTTTTTATCGATAAAAATGTATCGATAGCGGCGTGCTGTCCATGGGTGGTAGACAGTTAGCCTAGGCTAACTCGCTAATCACTGAATCCGGGACATTAGCTAATTATTACAAAAAGTTACAAATCGGTAACAAACTTGCTGAACACATCTTTCTTCTAAAATGCCGGCCCTCCTGGCTGTAGAGGGTCGGCTCGCGAGGCCGCAGGTACGGGACATACCCAATATTTTATAGTGAAGTAAAAAGGCACCCCCCTTCTTTTTTTTTCAGAAAAAAAATAAAAAAATAAAAAATTTTTTCTAGGGGAGGGGGGTGGTTTTCGGGATAAAAAAAAATTTTTTTTTCTAATACATATATATATGACCATTCCCCCCACCAAATCGATTTTAAAATCCAAAAAACGGGTATAAAAAAAAGATGGACTCAACGGAGTCCATCAATCTTTAATATGTTTGGTACAACACAAGAACCACTTGCCATCAACATAAGCTGTATAGTATTCCATATGGTCACCCACATTAATATCGAACTTCGCGCGCATGTACGCAGGAATAATAATGCGTCCAGAAGCATCAACCTTATAAGTGCTTCGTTCAGATATTAAATCAACATTTTCAATCTTCATTCACTCATCTCCCTTCTGCATCTGCGTCTGCGTCTCATTGAGACGCAGCTCGCAATTATCATATTGCGCACAAAATAAACTACACTGAGGCAAAGCCTCAGAATCGCAAGGCCGCACACTATTGCGAAATTCATCAGAAAGGTGATAAGCATTACATTCCTCAATAAATGTTTCATATCCATATCTATCAAACATTTTTAAAGCAATCCATTCATCCCTCTGCCGCATATACTCATCTCGCTCATTCGCCCAAATTCGATATTCTTCTTCTATTATATCTGGGTAAACTGTTTTTGTGCATTTGATATCTTTACCTTCTATTTTAGCTATTACTTCTTCCGTACGAATTGGCTTATCCGGTCGGAAATCCCAGGGGTCGCGCAATCCTCTTTTATGAGCTTCTATTCGCCATTGATTATGAAAAAGCATTCGAGTGCGTCCCTTTTGACTTATCATAAAAATTCTATCATTTTCATTATGAACCATAAGCGGCCTCCACTACATTTTCCAAAAGTGCAACTCTAGTTAGTAATCCTGCTCCTCCTGGAACCGGACTTACATTAGCTCCACCACCAACACAATCTCCACATAATTTTCCTTCAGAATTAAAATTAATACCAACATCAATTACAGGAATATTATTTAAAAATGTGCAGTTTAAAAACTTTTCTTTTCCGACAGCACAAATAATTAAATCAGCATCATAAACATAATTCATTAAATTTTTATGCGGAGTCTTACTGTGACAAATTGTTACATTACAATCTTTTTCAAGTAATAATTTAGCTACTGGTTTGCCAACAATATCACTACGGCCAATGACCACTGCGTTCATTCCTTCAAAATCAAAATCACGCCATTCAAGATACTCAATAATTCCCTTTGCGGTAGCTGGTTTAAATTTACTCATAGGATGAAAACCATCAACATCTCGCTTGGGGTCAATAACTCTATTAATCAATTCTTGGTCAATATGTTTTGGTAATGGCTGTTGAATAATAATACCATCATATAAATATTGATTTTCTTGTATATATTTTATTAATCCAGAAGTAGAAATGCCATCTGATAAATTTACTCCCATGGCAATAATACCAACTTCATTACAATCTTTAATTTTATTGCGCACATATCTTTTAGAAGCTTCATTTTTTCCTATTTGAACAATTAATAACATAGGAGGATAACTTTCTTGCGCAATTTGTTCTTTTAATTCTGCTTTGCGCATTGCTGCGTATTCTTTCATTTTATTCATGCGGAAACCTCGCTGTCCGGCCGGTTCATCTGGCGTTCACGAATCTCCAACCGAGTTAAAATATCTTTATTAATATGTTCTGGCAATGGCACTAAAATTCCTATATTATCATAATGATCTATGAGATCATTAATTTCACATTGAGCCTCTACATCTGTAATATCATCAGGATACCAATAGGCATGAGCTAATGTAGGGTCTTTACATTCCATATCTCCGCCTTTGATAAATACGTATCCTGTTTTATCGCATTCACCAAATTCTACTAATGCGAATTTACATTTTTGGTCCATCATCACTGTCCCATCCTTCCGGCATAATTGTATCTAATAATGATTCAAGTACATTGGAAATCGCAAAGAAAGGACCTCCAATAATGAAAATTAATCCTGCAAGAAAATAATCTCCAACAGGCATATCAGTACAATATGGTGCGTATTGAATCATTACTAATAGAGAACAAGTTGCCCATAATACTGCTATTATAATACCTTCCAAAACCAATGTTCTCCTAATCTATAAACTACTGCGGTCTGATATATCATAGGTTTTCCATCTAATTCAATATCAGCTTCGTTTTCCGCTTTTTCTTTCCTATTGATGGTAATACCCACAATACCTAAAGTATCGTATTTTGACATATCTACAATATGAGAATCTTGCGGCTGATCATATCTAATTGTAGCAATTAATTTACAAGGATAGACGGCGTCTACCATCTCATCTACTAATTCACTCATTGTTTCTTGGATTGCGGGTTTTATACGTTCTTTAAGAAACTACCAACCAAGACCAAAACCTGCGAAAAATGTCAAAATCATTATAATAATATTTTTCTTCTACAATATTTACACCTTCCTCGTATTTTTATTATACCAAAAAATTTTTTTAAAAGCAACCTTTTTAGGTATTTTAAAGGTCCTTGACTTTATGAAATTTTTCTGGTATAATTTGGTTAATTAAGACTGGAGGTAAAAAATGATAAAATTAGATTATTCTTTACAAACTCCAGAAGAAAGAAATTAGTTAGTCCAACAAATCCTCGAAGATAATCCCGATGTATCGGACGCATATTTAGAAGTGCTTGCGGACTACCTGGTTCTTTGTATGGAGAAACAAGAAAAGAAGGAGCGCAAGCTTTTAACTGACAATCGTATGGCGACTGTCACAAAAAGAGAAACTTCTTTTGAAGGTCTTGTTTCCCAATTAGAGAATGGCGAAGATGGTATTTATAATTTAATGACAGAAAATAAGAATATGATA
>JAZNUK010000067.1:0-2929 GCA_045592265.1 Candidatus Fimisoma sp.
TCTATCCTTGTGTTCAGGCTGCACACGGGCATCAACTCCGATGGTCTCTATTTCTTTCTTAAAGGTTTCATCATCCATTTGATTAAGCTGTGCCCCTGTTATTGCTCTTCTGCCTTCACAAAGTATTCCCAGCTCTCTGCCTATAGCTGACGCCGTATCTACGTGGTCACCTGTAATCATTACCGGCGTAATTCCCGCATTGTTACATTCTTCAATAGCTGCTTTTACTTCCGGTCTCACAGGGTCTATCATACCCACAAGACCTAAGAAGCAAAGATTGTTTTCCACCTCTGTGGAAATCTTTTCAGGCATCTTGTCATATATAACTTGAGAAGCCATGAGAACTCTAAGAGCTCTATCAGCCATTTCCTTATTTGCTTTTAAAATAGTTTCCTTATCGGCATCTGTAATCGGTCTTATCTTGCCCTTTTCCATTATCATGGTACACTTCTTGAGAACTTCATCAGGCGCCCCCTTTGTATACTGTACCAAAATGCCATTGGCTTTATCTTCATGAATGGTGGACATCATCTTTCTGCCGCTGTCAAAAGGAACTTCTTCAACTCTAGGCAGGGAAGTCTCCACATCTTTTTTATTGATCCCCAGTTTATATGCGTAATTAACGAGGGCACATTCTGTAGGCTCTCCTGTAGCTTCCTTTTCACCTTCAGCTATTGCAGCATCACAGCACAAGGCCATCGCCTGAGCAATAAGTTTTTCGTCTTCTCCATAATAATCAACTACAGTCATCTTGTTCTGTGTCAAAGTACCTGTCTTGTCGGAGCAAATAATCTGAGCACAACCTAAAGTTTCAACTGCTGTCAGCTTACGAATAATGGCATTTCTCTTACTCATGTTGGTAACGCCGATAGATAACACTATGGTTACAACTGCTGCCAAGCCTTCAGGAATTGCTGCCACAGCCAAACTTACGGCAACCATAAATACATCCAGTACAACCTCACCATTTAAGGTTTCTGCCCTAAGAAGGCTTACTCCAAATATAACTGCACATATAGCCAAGACCAGAACTGTGAGGATCTTGCTAAGCTGACCCAGCTTAATCTGCAGAGGTGTCTTGCCTTCCTTGGCCTGTGCCAAAGCATCTGCAATTTTGCCCATCTCGGTATCCATGCCCGTATCACAAACAACTGCCATTCCTCTACCGTATACTACAGTGCTTCCCATATAAATCATATTCTTTCTGTCGCCCAGAGGAACATCCTTATTGTCTCCCAGTTCCAGAACTTCTTCAGTCTTATCTACAGGAACACTTTCACCTGTGAGAGCCGCTTCTTCGATTTTCATGCTGGCACACTGTATGATTCTTCCGTCTGCCGGAACTGCATCACCCGCTTCAAGAATAACGATGTCACCCTTTACCAGGTCTTCACTCTTTACCGTTACAACCTTGCCATCTCTCAAGACTTTGCTGGTGGCTGCCGCCATCTCCTGTAGTGCCTCGATTGCCTTTTCCGCCTTGCTCTCCTGATATACACCAAGTACTGCGTTAATTATAACTACTGCCATAATTATGATTACGTCGGTAAAGCTTTCATTGGAATAAAAAGCAGTTACACCTGAAATCGCCGCAGCAACTATCAGAATGATTATCATTGGATCTGCAAACTGCATCATAAGTTTTTTAAAGAGGGTATCCTTTTCAGGCTCTTTCAGCTTATTCTTGCCGTTTGACTCAAGCCTGGTCTTTGCTTCTTCAGTAGAAAGACCTTCTTGCGTTGAGTTGACTTCCTTAAAAGTCTCTTCTGCTGTTTTTAAATAATATTGCATTTTCTTCTTCCTTTCCGGGTAAAAGCCGATAAAAAAGACTCCTACCGTATAATATTATTATATACAGTAAAAGTCTTACTATTTAAGATATTCGCGAATCAGTTTAACTGATTGTAATGACGCAACATATCACATCTTGCGATGCCAGTTACTCCCTTTTACAAAAGGTAATTTTACCTCAAAAGCTAATTTTTGTCAATACATAGCAAGCCTCTGCATGGCTTCGGCAAGGTCACTACAAGGCTTTGACAAGGCTTCGGCAAGGCTTCGGCAAGGCTCTGCAAGACTTCTACCGGAAGCCGCACAAAATTCTTCATCTTAGCAGAAAAAGGCAGTCCAGCTGAAACTCGTTAACCATTGCCAACAAATACAAAATTCCCATGGCTATAATAAGGTTTTTCATATTGTTCCGTCTAATCCAATTATCTTAAATTGTAATTGGATTTTTCCTCTCTTCCACTTTAAATCCACTCCTATAATATGCCACATTCTCTTCTTCTGTTATTCCAAGAAATTTTCCGCAAGCTATTACATTTCTAATAGGGGCGGTAATGCTTACCTTCATGTTTCCCTCATCTTCCGTTGAAATTAAAACTTCCTCTTTTGTACATCCCATGCACTTTGCAATATCATTTTTCAAATCGGATGTATCTTCCTGCCATTGTTCCCCGGAAAGAATGGCATTGTGGTAGTTCAAGACCAACTTGTCGGCAGCAAGTATCTTAACCGCAAGGGTTTGATTGACCGCAAACTGCATCAAAAAAATCATTAATATGGCCATTGCGGCCATTGTGGTAATCAGGTCCTTCATTTCACCCCTCCTGACTGTAACGAATCAAAGTCTGCCTCATAGCCTTTTCAGCAACATTTTTCAAACTATCCGGTTCTTCTCCCATAATCATATTAAATATGAATACACCAAGCATTATGGTGCCTATTAGCACAATCAGATTTTTCATTACAGCCCTCCTGTACCGCTGCTAAAATACATGTTTTCCATTATGGAACCGGTTCCCTTTTCAACTATATCTTCCGCAGCACTTTTCAACGATCCGGTATCTCCGAGAATGAGAGTATTTACAATTATAGCTCCCAATAAAATAGTTCCCAAGATGATTAAAGTCGGAGGCCAAGCGGT
>JAZNUK010000068.1:0-5225 GCA_045592265.1 Candidatus Fimisoma sp.
CCTTGTTGTCTTTATTGTCTTTATTGTCTTTCGGCCCTTTGTTGTCTTTGTTGTCTTTCGTCTCTTTATTTTCTTTCGCGCCTTTGTTTTCTTTGATTACCTTTAACAACATTGAACTACAAAAGCACCTTAAAATTACAGTTCAAAGTTATCTCCCAGCCTCAAAGAAAGGAGTTTTGAAATTCCCCGTTCCGGCATGGTTACACCATAAAGTACATCGGCGTGTTCCATAGTAGCCTTTTGGTGAGTAACAATGGCAAACTGTATATCGTTGAAATTACGTAAATATCTGGCAAATCTCTCTATGTTGCTGTCATCCAGAGCCGCTTCCACCTCGTCAAGAATACAAAACGGCGTCGGAGTAGTCTTAAGTACTGCGAACATAAGAGCTATGGCTGTCATAGTCTTCTCACCACCGGACATAAGGTTAATATTCTGAAGTTTCTTTCCCGGTGGCTGGGCTATGATTTCTATTCCGCCTTCCAGAGGATTATCTTCATTTTCAAGGCGAAGTTCTGCATATCCGCCACCGAAAAGTTTCTGGAAGATTTCCTCAAAGTTAACCACTACCTTGTCAAAGTTTTCTTTAAACTTGGTCTTGATGGTTTTTTCCATGTCATCCACAATCTGCTGAAGTTGTTCCATAGCTTCAAGAATATCTGCCCTCTGTCCTGTCAGGAACTCATATCTTTCGCTTACCTGAGCATATTCTGCAATGGCTCCTACATTGACATCTCCAAGTTCTTTAAGTCTATTCTTAATATCTCTGCTCTCTTTCTGAGCCGTTGACATTACAAAATCTTCTTTTTTAAACTGAATGGCTTGCAGATAAGATATTTCAAAGTCTTCCCACAGTCTTTCTTTGTGGCCGTCCAGCTGTGTTTCATTTTTTGCAAGTTTGATTTCTTCCTGATACTTCTGATCTTGATAGCCGTTGAGTTTGTCACCCATGGTCATCTGTTTGGCTGTCATTTCTTCAAGCCCCGCAGAAATTTCAGCTTTTTCTTTCGTCACCTGGGCAATATACTCTTCCAGCTCAATTTTCTCTTTGTTTTTGTTCTCTACTGTTTTTTCAACATCTCCTGAACCGAATAAAATAGACTTCTTTTCGTCAGTAAACATCTCAAGCTGCAGTTTCTTAGCATCGATCTGCATCTGAAAATCTTCAGCCGTCTCCAAAACTCTTGCCAACATTTGAGTCAGATTGTCCTGATTGCTTTCCCACTTGTTCTTTTCAATCCGGGTGGTGGTAATCTCCCCTGATGCCAACTCTGCCTCTGCCTTTATAAGTTCCTGTTCACCCATTAGAACTTTTATTCTGTTCTGGGTTTCGTCAGCTTCGGCAAGACATACGGCAGCTTCTTCATTAAGTCTTCTCGCCATATCTTCCGCGTTAGCATAGTCTCTATCAATGACAGATAGTTGCTGTTCTTGCCTTGTAGAGCTTTCCGTCATCTCTTTACATAAGGTCTGTGCAGTTTCTATCTTAGACTGTAAATTAAGTGCCTCCACCTGTAGTCCTCGAAGCTGTCCTTCCTCTTTTATCTTCGCCTCTTCTACAGTTGTCATTTCTCGAGAAATTTTCTCCGTTTCTCTTTGATTGTTTTCCAAGGCAGCTTCCGCATCCTTTATATTGCTAGCCAGCTTTTCTATTTCACCTTTTCTTTCTAAAAGGTTGGCGGTGGCATTTTTATACTTTCCTCCGGTAATTGCACCGCTGGCATTTACAACTTCCCCTTCAAGGGTAACAAATCGAACTCCTGCTCCTGTTTTCTTGGAAAAATCAATGGCATCTTCCATGGTTTCCACGATTACCACTCTTCCAAGAAGATAACTGAAAATACCTTTGTATTTAGCATTGTATTTTACTATATCTGAGGCGATTCCCTTACAGCCCTTAGCTTTTAAAACATCCTGAGGTAAGTTTGCCGTACCCCCCTTTACCGATTCTACCGGTAGGAAAGTAAGTCTTCCTGCCTTGTTCTCCTTCAATGCGCGTACTGCTTCCTTAGCATCTTTATCCTTTTGGCATACCACATTCTGCAAGGCTGCTCCAAGAGCGGTTTCAACTGCAACTTCAAAACCTGCGGGAACTTTAATAAGATCTGCCGCAACACCTTCTATACCGGCTAGTTTGCTTTTCATTATGAATCGCACGGCTCCGTTATATCCTTCATAGTTGGATTCCATTTCTTCTATGGTTCTCTTGCGTGCGTTATATTGACCTATTTGCAACTGCAAATGGCTTGATTCCTTAGTTAATTGTCCTTTTTGGGTAGTTAGTTTGGCAAGATTTTCTTCTTTTTTATTTAATGCAATCTCAAGTTCTCTAATGGCACCTTCCACAGAAAGCTTGTCCTCTTTGGCTTTTTCCAGATTCTCTCTGGAAGCCTCCACATTTTCCTTGTATCGGTTACTTTCGGAAATAATCTGCTCTTTTCGTCCTTTTAGAGACTCCTTATAGCTTTCCATGCTTTTCGCTTCCGACTTCTTGGTACTGTTTTCATTGTAGAGAGCATACATTTTATTCTTGCTCTCATCTATGTCCTCAATTACCTTTGCCAATTTTCCGCTTACTTCATTGTAGTTGTTAATCTTCTCTCTAAGACGATCTTCGGCTATTTTTAGTTTTTCATCAATACCCTTTTTCTGTTCTTCAAGGTTGGAAGCATTGGAAATCTCCCTCTCCTTTTTCTCAGAAAGGGTTTGGATTTCTTCTTCTACTCTCTTATAGTCTCTGTCAAGGGTATTCAATCTTTCTGCATCAAGCTGGCTCTTGTTGGTCAGCCTGTTTATTTCCTCAACTCTTTCCATGAGCTTGTCTCGAGCTTCATTGCCAAGTTGCTCAAGGTTTTCCCTTTTCTGCATAGACTGTGCAAGACTTTGATCAAGGGTCTTTTTTTCTTCTGAAAGCTCCTCTATGGCTTTGGTCAACTGAACCAAGTCTTCTTTCACCGTTTGATTGGATGCTTCCAGTCTCTCAATGGTCTTCAGGGTAATATTAATCTCCAGCTCCTTGAATTTCTCTTTTAATTTGAGATACTCTTGTGCCTTTATACTGTCTTCTTTTAGTCCTTCTATTCTCCCTTCGATTTCAGCGATAATGTCGTTTACTCTCTCCAGGTTTGCCGTAGCTGATGAAAGTTTCCTCTCTGACTCCGTCTTTTTGCTCTTATACATGACAACTCCGGCAGCTTCTTCAAAGATTTCTCTCCGGCTCTCCGGTTTGTTGCTGACAATTTCCGCAATCTTTCCCTGTCCAATGATTGAATAACCGTCTACGCCTATGCCGGTATCCATAATCAGTTCTCTAATATCCCTCAGGCGGCACTGATTATTGTTGATAAGGTATTCGCTTTCACCGGAACGATACATACGGCGTGTAATTGCAACTTCGTTATAATCAATAGGAAGAATCCCTGCGCTATTGTCTATAACCAGGGTTACTTCTGCCATTCCTCTTGATTTTCTGTTGGCTGTTCCGGAAAAAATAACTTCTTCCATCTTGCCTCCACGAAGCATTTTGGGACTTTGTTCTCCCAAAACCCACCTTAAGGCGTCACTTATATTACTTTTTCCGCTTCCGTTGGGACCCACTATACAAGTAACACCTTCGTGGAATTCAATTACCGACGGTTCTGCAAATGACTTGAAACCGTGCATTTCCAGTCTTTTAAAATACATCTGTTATCTCCTCTCTAAAGCCGCAATTGCTGCCTTAGCTGCATCCTGTTCTGCTTCTTTTTTATTTTTACCCGTTCCGCTTCCGATTTTAGCTTCCTTTAAGTAAACGGAAACATAAAAGGTCTTGTCGTGATCCGGTCCTTCTTCCCGGTCTATCACATAAGATATGCTGCTGTTCTTGTCGTTTTTCTGACAAATCTCCTGAAGTTGTGACTTGTAATCGGAAAAAAGTTTTCCTTCCATTGCTTCCTTTACTATAGGTTCAAAGGACTCTAGGACAAATTTTTCCGTAGCTTCAAAGCCCCCGTCCAAATATATGGCACCTATCACCGCTTCCATAGCATCTGCAAGAATGGAATCCTTTTCTCGACCTCCTGCAAGTTCTTCTCCGTGTCCCAAAAACATGTACTCTCCCAATCGGTAATTGTGCGCTACCTTGGCCAAGCCCTTTTCGCAGACCACTAATGCCCTGATCTTTGTCAAGCGCCCTTCACGGATACCTTTCATTTCGTTAAAAATTCTTGCCGCTATTATTGCATCAAGAAAAGCATCGCCCAAAAATTCCAATCTTTCATTATCTTGGTGTTTTGTGTTCTTTTCCTTATTGTAGGAACTGTGGGTTAATGCTCTTTCCAAATAAAATTTTTCTTTAAAAGTGTATCCTATCTGTTTTTCAAATTGGCTGATACGGAGAGAGTTATTCTGTAAACCCTTACGCTCTGTATTATTCATGCTCACTTAAAGTTATCTCCTCAATCTCAAGTACCGAATTTTGAATGGTTTCCACCACTTTTTCTTCTACATAAGGAATACCTTTTATTATAGTATTCTTAACGGCATTGGCACTTGAGGAACCGTGCATTTTTACGATAGGTCCTTTTACGCCCAGAATGGGCGCACCGCCGTATTCAGAATAGTCAAATTCCTGCTTGAGTTCTTTTATTTTGTCTATAAGAAGGGCCGCTCCCATCTTAGCCTTGGCCCCTTCGGTGAATTTTCTTTTAATTACCTGCAGAATGTTCCACGCCATACCTTCCGTAAGCTTCAAGACAACATTTCCCGTAAATCCGTCTGCAACGATTACATCGCAAGCCCCCTTAGGAACATCTCTTGCCTCAACATTTCCCACAAAGTTCATATCACTTTGTTCCAAAAGATCATAGGCTGCCTTTGTGAGTGTTGAACCCTTCGCCGCCTCTGTTCCTATGTTTACAAGACCTACTCTTGGATTCTTTCTTCCAATAACCTTTTCCATATAGATGTTGCCCATTATACCAAATTCAAGTAGGTTTATAGGCTTGCAATCCGCGTTGGCCCCTGCATCTACCAACAATGAAGGTATTCCTCCCACTATAGGATATACAGACGCCAGTGCCGGTCTGTCTATACCCTGTATTCTTCCCAGGATAAACAGTCCTCCTGCAAGAAGCGCTCCCGTGCTTCCTGCGGAAATAAAGATATCTCCTTCTCCGTCTTTAACCATATTGATTCCCTTTACTATTGAAGAATCTTTTTTTGAGCGCACTGCCCTTACAGGCGCA
>JAZNUK010000069.1:0-12145 GCA_045592265.1 Candidatus Fimisoma sp.
GTTAAGTGTCTTTATTCTGTCTTTATATACACCGCTGGAAGTGGTAACCTTAGTGGCTATAATTCCTACTCTGTTACTATGATCGCAAGTGCGTGCAACTTTTTCCGCCGCCGGATTGATAATCCCTAAAATAGGCAGACTGGGAAACCTTTTACGCAAATCATCCAAGCAGGTTGCACTTATGGTGTTGCAGGCAATTACAAGCATCTTCACATCTTTTTCTACAAGAAAATCAGCTATCTGCGTGGCATAATTCTTAATTGTGGATATTGCCTTTGACCCGTACGGAGTTCTGGCGGTATCCCCAAAATATATTACCCTCTCATTGGGTAATGTAGCCATGAGGTGCGGAATACTCGTAAGCCCCCCCAAACCCGAATCAAAAAAACCTATGGGCCTGTTATCCATTTATATCATATTCCTTTCCAAAATGTGTTATAATAAGTATGTTGTGATAAACGCAAACCCTATTGGCGGCAGATGCCGCAAGTCAGCGTTTATTTAAACAAGGGATATGCCAATTATACTACATAAAAGAAATTTTATCCATATGGGAGGTAAAAATGTCAGATAAAAAATTAAAACAACGTAACGAAATACCCAAGGAATATAAATGGAACATAGAAGCCATGTATCCTGATGAAAAAAAGTGGGATGAAGATGTGGCTTCTGCCATTAGCAGTTCGGAGCAATTTTCAAAGTATAAAGGTCGTCTAACAGAATCGGGCGAGACTCTTTTAGCCGCTTTAAAGGAGAGAGATTCCATATGGCAAAAGGTTGAGCATGCCTATGTATACGCTGCAATGAAAAAAGACGAAGATAACCGGGTGAATCAATATCAGGCTATGAATGACAAGTGTTCAAGTGCCCTTGCCAAAATTTCCGCAGCCATGTCTTTCTTCACACCGGAACTTCTCGAGGCCTCTGAGGAAAAGATTTTAAATTACATTGCAGAAGTTGAAGGTCTCCGCCAATATGAATTTTTGCTGCGTGCAGCGTTAAAGGAAAAAGAACACATACTTACCGCAGCAGAAGAAAATATTTTGGCACAGATGTCCGAGGTTACAGGTGCCACCAATGATGTGTTCAAAATGCTCAACAACGCAGATATCACCTTTGGAGAAATTAAAGATGAAGATGGAGATACTGTAACCTTGACTCATGGCAACTACATCACTTTCATGGAAAGTCATGATCGTTCTGTCAGAGAAGCTGCCTTTACCAATATGTATCGTGCCTACCAAAACCTTAACAACACCCTTGCTACCAACTACAACTACAACACTAAAACCGATGTTGTGTCTGCACGGATACGCAAGTACGGTTCTTCCCTTGAAGCGGCGCTTTCAGGAGGCAATATACCTGTTTCCGTTTACCACAATCTCATAGATGAAGTAAGAAAAACTCTTCCTTCGGTTCACAAATACATGGACCTTCGCAAGAAAGTTCTCGGTGTAGATGAACTGAAAATGTACGATGTTTATGTGCCTCTGGTTAAGCTTCCAAAAAAGAAAATTTCCTTTGAAGAAGCTGTGGATATGATGACCCGGGGATTGGCACCTTTAGGAGAAGAATATATAAATCAGGTGAAAAAAGGAATCCAAGAAGGCTGGATAGATGTTTATGAAAACCAAGGCAAAACCAGCGGAGCTTACAGCTTCGGTTCCTATGACAGCATGCCTTATATACTGCTAAACTACACAGACACCCTGAAAGATGTTTTCACTATAGTACACGAAATGGGACACTCCATGCACTCCCACTACACCCGCGGCAATCAGCCTTACACCTATGGAGATCACTCTATATTTACAGCGGAAGTGGCATCTACCGTCAACGAGTCCCTATTGATAAAACATCTTTTGGCAACAGAAAAGGATCCGGAAATGAGAAAATACCTTCTCAACTATTACATTGAAGAATTCCGCACAACCCTTTTCCGTCAGACCATGTTTGCAGAGTTTGAATTGAAGGCTCATGAAGAGCTGGAAAAAGGCGGCGTCCTTACAGCCCGGTGGCTTAACAACACTTATGCCCGCCTTAATAAAGACTATTTCGGCGAAGCCATGGGAGATGATGAATATATTCAGTACGAATGGTCCAGAATACCGCATTTTTACAGAGGTTTTTACGTATATCAATATGCTACGGGATACTCGGCTGCCACGGCAATATCTGCTAAGATATTAAAGGAAGGAACCGGTGCCAGAGACAACTATATTGAATTTCTCAAGAGCGGTTCCTCCAACTACCCGGTGGAGCTTCTGAAAATCGCCGGAGTGGATATGGCCTCACCTGAGCCTGTAAGAATGGCTATGGAAACCTTCAAAAACCTGGTTGAAGAACTGGAAAAAATGTTGTAATATCAAAGTGTTATGGATAAGAAAATATATATTTACACCAACAAGACAGAAATATCAAAGACCATAGAAAAGAACCTGAGAAAGAAACTGGTAAAATCAGGTCTTGCTGTATTTGATCAATACGAGGATGATACGGAACTTATTATCTGTATAGGCGGGGACGGAACTTTGCTCCGCCTTGTACAGGAATTTAACTTCCCAAAGACTCCTATCATTGGTATCAACACGGGCCATTTAGGCTTTTTCCAAGAAGTATTGCCGGAAAAAATAGATGACTTCATCTTTTTCTACAATCAAGAGAAGTACAGCATACAGAGTTTAAACGGGGTAACCGTTTCAGTTAAAACTGATACCGGCATCTACAAGCATCTTGCCCTTAATGAAATTGCGGTAAAGGGACGTCTTACTCACCCGGTTCACTTGAATATCTCCATAAACAATAGCTTCATTGAGAGATTCAGCGGAGACGGCATATGCGTTGCAACTCCTGCCGGAAGCACCGCCTACAACTATGCTCTTGGCGGAAGCATTGTAGACCCTCGTCTCAACCTTCTACAAGTGACCCCTATTGCTCCTATGCAAAATACCGCATACAGGTCCTTCACCTCCAGCATTCTTCTTCCGGCCAATGACAACTTAACGGTGATTCCTTGCGGTGAAAGTGACAAGACATTAACCGTGGTATATGATGGTCTCATGACGGAATATAGCCATGTGGAGGAGCTGGTAATAAGGCTTTCCCGCAAAAAAATAAACCTGATGCGTTTTGATGACTATCAGTTCTGGGAAAAAGTAAAGAGCAAATTTTTATAAAAAGGATACCCAAATGACTCAATTTAATTACATAGTAACAGAAAAAGACAAGGAGCTCTCAATAAAAGAGCTCCTTCACCGTAAATTCAACTTTTCTTCACGGTTGATGACGAAAATAAAACAACAGGATCTCATAACCCTTAACGGGGAAAAAGTTCGCGGTTGGATTATCCCTCAGGCAGGAGACAAAATTACCGTAACCCTCCCTGAAGAAAGCTGCAATTATCCTGCAGAAGACATTCCCATAGAAGTTGTCTACGAAGATGACAGCCTTTTGGTAATCAACAAACAACCGGGAATAGTGGTTCACCCCACCAAAGGCAAACCTACCGGTACAGTTGCCAACGGTCTTATGAAAAAGATACAGGATGAAAAAAAGCCTTATAAAATCCGTTTTGTCAACAGACTGGATATGAATACTTCCGGTCTTTTAATTGTGGCAAAAAACGGCTTTTCTCAGGAATACCTTATCAGGCAAATGCGAAACAACACTATAGAAAAACGCTATATAGCCATGGTTGACGGCATTGTAAAAAATGATGCCGGCACGATAAACACCCCCATAGGCAGACCTGACCCAAATGAAGTTGAACGCTGGCTTCTGCCTGTAGAAAAAGGCGGCTACGATTCCGTTACCCATTACCAAGTGCTTAGGCGCTTTGATTCCGGTTACACTTTGGTGGAATTGAAACTTGAAACAGGGAGAACTCACCAGATAAGAGTTCATATGGCATCCATCGGACATCCCGTTACAGGGGATCACCTTTATAACAACGGAGACCCTTTCCTTTACAGACAAATTCATGGAGATTACAGAAGAATTGAAGGCTACGGAGAGGAAAGCACCTCCCCTTACATCAATCGTCAAGCACTCCACGCTTACCGGCTTACCTTCCGCCATCCCATGACTGAGGAAATAATCACCTTAGAGGCACCGTTGCCTAAGGACATAAACGACTTGATACATTCAGTTTCTCTATGTACTCCTTAACCGTGTCCAGGTCGCAAGGTACATGACACAGCTTGTCTCCTCTCTTGAGGATGTTTCCTGAAGCATAGCCGGCCATAACCACAATCCAGCCATCTTCCGCAGTATCAAGACCGTATCTTACAGCTTCCTGTCGGTCTTGTATAATGTGGAGGTCCTTTTCCGGTGCTATGTGAGCAACTATCTCACTGCATATCTTCTCGAAAGATTCTGTTCCGTAGTCATCTTCCGTAATGATTATCTTATCGGCAACTTTGTTTGCCAGTTTTCCTGCCTTCTCTCTTCTGTTGTAAGCACGCTCTCCCACACAACCGAATATAAAGGTTTTCTTTCTCTCAGGACAAGCAATATTGATACTGTCAAACAAAGCTCTGTAACTCATGTCGTTGTGGGCATAATCCATAACTACGATTACATCTTTATGTGGAAGAGTCATAACCTCCATTCTTCCCGGAACCTTCACCTTGCAAAGCCCCTCTTTTATATCTTCAGCAGTAGCTCCGCAGACCGTTGCCAGTGCTATGGCTCCAAGAGCATTGTCCACATTGTAGAATCCACCTATATTTATCTTAATTCTGCATGTTTCATCAAAAATTCTTACACTCAGCTCAATGGTATCAATTTTGGCATCAATATCAAACCCATATATATCGGCTTCAGGTCTCCTGCCGAAGGTGACAAGTCTTACACCTTTTTTCTTTACGTCTTCCAGTATTCTATCCCTGTAGCCTTCTTCCATTTCAAGATTTACGCATATCACTTCCGTCTGATCTACGATTTTGGCCTTGGACAAAAAGTAGTCTTCCATATCCTGGTGTTCGATAGGTGAAATGTGATCCTCTTCAATATTCAGAAAAGCCGCTGCCTTGTAGTTAAGGGCATCGGTTCTATTGTATTTGAGCCCCTGAGATGAAGTCTCCATAACAAAATATTTACAGTCGTTCTTGATACAACTGTCCAAATGTCTATGGAGTTCCAGCGCTTCGGGAGTGGTTATCTTGTTCATCTTTTGAGTGGTTTCTCCATCATAGCTGTAGACCCCTCCCATAAGACCTATAGGGTTTTGCCCCAGCCTTTCACTCATTGCATCCATTATGGACTTTACGAAGAATGTGGTAGTGGTCTTTCCTTTAGTTCCGGTAATGCCTATCATTCCCAGCTTCTCGTTCCATGCATTATCATAGAAAAAACCCGAAATCAGTGAAATCACCTTTCTTATATCTTTTACCAATATATAAGGCACATCGGGAATAATAACCGATTCAGCCACGTAGCAAAATGCTCCCTTTTCCATGGCATCCTGCAAATATTCTTTCTTAAACTCCTTACCTTTGCATATAAAAAGGGTTGAATCCTTAACATCCATGGAATTGTATGACACATAGCCTACTTCTTTAGTTGCCGGATCAAAATCTATTTTTTCTTCAGCGAGTAAATCCTTTTCTTGCAGCAATAGTATATACTCTTTCAAACTCTTTGCTTTCATAATACCCTTCCTTGTTTCTACATATTTCTACAAACAATACAAAGGTATTATATCACACTTTCTTCAACGTTACATCATTTTGTGTTCAAAAATATACTCTTCCACTATATCACTGTCTTTGAAAATTTCACCATGTCTTTCCACATGGCCGTCACCTGCCACAACAACTACACAGCCGTCACTGCTTCTTTCCAGAGAAAATTTTATGGCCTTTTCCCTGTCGGTTATTATCTTAACCTTGGCTTTATTGGTAATGTAGGAATTAATTTCGTTACATATATCTATGGCTCTTTCATTGCCGGGCGATCTCTCCGTGAGAACTATAAAATCCGCTTCTCGGTCGGCAATTATTCCCCCTTCTCTCCTTCTGTTATAGGCCTTGCCCCCTACGCATCCAAAGAGGAATATAATCTTACGCTCCCTATAGTTCTTCTTTATGCTTTTGAACAGTGCTTCATAACTCATTGCGTTGTGAGCATTGTCCACTATTACCACCACGTCTTTATCCTCAAGGTGATACATTTCCATTCTTCCGGGAACTTTAGCCTTTGCCAGCCCTTTCTTAATGTTCTTGATGGGAATCCCCAGTTCACTGCATATGGCAACTGCCCCAAGGCCATTTAAAAAATTATATTCTCCCCCCATATTTATGGTAAATCTTTCTGTAAAGTTGCTGTGGATAACCTTAAATGTTATTTTTTCAGCCTCTTCTTTAATAATCTCTCCTCGATAGCTACATTCAGTTTTTTTTCCGAAGGTAATTATATTTCCGCAGTGCTCACGGGCATATTTGAGAATGGTGTCAAGATGCTCTTTTTCCGCTTCCAAATTGATTATGGCTTTATCACACTTGTCAAAGATAAGGAGTTTGGAATGGAGATAATCTTCAAAGGAGGCGTGTTCCTTGTCGGAAATGTGGTCTGAACCTATATTTAGAAATACCCCTATTTTATACTTCAGCGCCTCCGTCCTCATATATTTCAGTGCCTGAGATGAAACCTCCATTACATGAAAATTACAGCCGTTTTTAATACATCTTTGAAGATTGTCATGCAGTTCCATGGTTTCGGGAGTGGTGAGACTTGGTGCTTTATCTGTATTTTCGCCGTCATAGTTGTAAATCCCTGACAGAAAACCGCATTTTTTCAAATTCTTTTCCTGGCAATAGTCATCGATAACAGATTTAACAAAAACGGCAGTGGTACTTTTTCCTTTAGTTCCGGTAATTCCCACCATATTCAGTTTTTCATTCCAAACATAGTCGTAAAAATAGCCGGAAATCAAGCTCATGGCTTTTCGTATATCATTGACCGTAATACATGGAAAATCCCACTTTCTCTCCGCGTTTTTCTCCTTGTCTTTGGCTTCTCTGTTTCCATATTCACCAAAAGATTCTTTGACATAACAAAAGGCCCCTTTCTCTATGGCATCACGCAAATACTCCTCCTTGAAATTTTCTCCTTTGCATATAAACAAAGTATTCCTCTTCACATGTTGTGAATCACACGATATAAAGGCGACTTCTTTGTCGGCTACACCTTCTGTATTTACTTCTTCAACTGTTAATCCTTTCTTCCTGAGATACTCACAATATTCTTTCAGGCTTTTTCCCATTTTCTGTCCTTTCTTTCCCTTGCCCTTTAAGATTACAAGACAAATATGTTTTTTAAAGGTTTTCAATATGATGCAAAAGTGTTATATAAGTAAAAAATAGCCCGAAAGGCTATTTTTTATTCATCTGCTATGCAGTTTTCAATATCTCGGGTGGTCTCTTCCAAAAGTTTGCCAATACCGGTAAAATTCATATTCGGTATATACAGATTTTCAACTATATGGTGTGTGTCCTTTGCTTTTGCAAGGTATTTTATGGTTTTTTCCATAAGAATGTCGTACTCCTCGTTGAGAGAAAGGATCAAATCCGTATTTGCTTCAAGCTCTACAACATCCATATAATCGCTCATGTCTATAAGGGTTATCTCCTGGTTGGCATCTTCCAAATTAAGTATTTCCCACGGTTCCACATCGTGATACTTGTTTACGGTGATAAAAGCTGTTTTTAGCTCCGGGATAATGATGTGCTCTATTTTTTCATCGGGACTCATGGCGCAGTAATAAGTCTCAATATTAAAACCCCTGTAAATCGCTCCCTCTGAAATTATTTCCATAAAGCTGTTGTTACTGTATCCTATGGGAACATTTATCATGTATATGTTTTCCATATTTCCCAAAAGACTGTTTATATAGTTGACAACTCCGTTGCCGGTTATGGCACTTGCAAAGAATTTTTTCACGCGTCCCGGTCTGAGGGAAATATCGTGGTGTGAATATTCTCTTGCCACTATATCCGCCACCACTCTGTATATCTCGCTAGCCTCGGCGGCGTTGTTGTATATCTCCTCAAGGCTTCTGAAAACGCTTTTAGCCGCGCTTAAATAGTTGTAGGCAATTCTGTACCATCTTGAAGTTTCCTCGCTTAAATCGATTATTTCTTCCTTATTTACAGAGATACCTTCTTCGTTCCAATATTCTCCCAAATTGATTATCCTGTCTACCGCACCCGGCGTAACGGGATCCGTGGTGTGAGGGCTGGTTCCGTCTATCAAGGCTATTTTTCTTTTTTTAAGAACAACACCGTCCAGTGAATTTTCATCTGCGGAGCAATGAAGAAAATCAACATCTTCTCCTTTTTCCAAGAAATATCCTCCCACCTTTTTCATAAAGGTGGATTTTCCGGTTCCCGGGCCTCCCTTAATGCAAATTATCTTGTTGGCTTCTCTCTGTCCCAGGATGTGCTTGTAATAAGAAAAAAATCCCAGCGGCGTATTATTGCCGGGGAAATAATGTCTTTCTACGGACAAAGCAATACCTCCTTAGCATAATATAATTCATATTATGCCAAAGAGGTATGTCATGTTCGTTGTCTCAAGTTATCTAACTGCTAAGATTACATATATAAAATTATATATAAGATTACATATAATCATAGGATTGATCAGGCTCATCGGCTACCACCAGATTACCTGTCAACAGTTCGTAAAAGGCAACTTCTGCAACGTAGAAATACAGGTATACTGCTACCGAAGGAACTGTAAACAACAAAATTACCAAATGATAAGCCAAGCCTCCCATGCCCAGTACACTTGTAAACAGTTCACCCACCATAACCGGAAGCGCGGACAAAAGCATCCAACCTATAAATGAAAGTTGCAGGCAAAACAAAGTTGCCTTATTTCCGTTCATAATTCTACGACTTTCACGGAGGCATTGACCGGCGCTCCAGTCAGGATGATCTATCCTCAGTATGAATGCCTGAGAATAAGAGTATGATGCAATTATTCCGGGTATAAACAGCAACAAAGACCACAAAAATATTTTTACAGTGTACAGCAGATATAATACCAAAGATTTTCCAAACATCTCAAAACCTTCAAATATATTACCATACACAACTTCTCGTCTTCTGAAAAAAGCCAAGATAAAATAATACAGTCCTATCATTAATGGACCTGATAAAACAAGGGTATACAGCCCAAGTCCATAAGGCAGCTGGTATTCCATCATCATACCGTCGAGAAATTCTCTCTGGTACTCATATGTGAAGAAATAATTGATGACTGTAGGTGCCGCCTCTGTCAGCAGAAAATAGATGAGCATTCCTACCAGCATCTCTTTCCAGTATCCTGTCAGAGAATTTCGTGCTATCTCTCTTATCTTGGATGTAGGTTCAATTACAATTCTGTTATCCATACGGTTCTCCTTTACGTCGATTAAAGAAAATACTTTAATTCATTATACCATTGCAAGAAAAATTTGACAACGACATAAAAAGAAGCTATAATGACACCATGCTAGGGGAGCTTATGCTGAGAATTTAAACCCTCAACACCTGATCCGGTTAGTACCGGCGTAGGGAAGCAAAAAATATATTTTTTTGTTCAGTTCCCCTCCTAAGAAAAGGAGGATTTTTTTATGTCAGAAAAAAACAATTTATTAAACGGAGAACCGAGGAAACCGGAAAATCGCAGAAACAGCAATCAAAGGAATTTGTCTCAGATGGTTCTGTGTGCGGTATTGGTAGGCCTTGCCGCCGCTTTGGGAATGGTAAAACTCTTTCATCTGCCTTTCGGCGGTTCCATAACTCTTTTGAGTATGCTTGCAGCAACTTTGTGCGGCTATTTCTGCGGAACCGTGAAAGGGCTCATATCAGGCCTTGCCCTGGGACTCCTCAACTTTATTCTTGGTCCTTACATTGTCCACCCTGTCCAGGTGATTATGGATTATTTCCTGGCATACACAGCCTTGGGCCTATCAGGACTTACAAGGAACAAGCCTAACGGCCTCATAAGCGGATACCTTATCGCCGTGGCAGCAAGATATTTTTTCAGCTTCCTGTCAGGATATATTTTCTTCGGTGCTTACGCTCCTGAAGGCTGGAATCCTTTATTATATTCCTTTGTATACCAGTTCTTCTATCTTGGGGTGGAAGCTGTCATCACAGTGATAATTCTCATGATTCCGGCAGTAAAAAATAATCTTCAGAAGTTGAAATCACAGGTGCGGTAAATTTGTTAAATTTATGACATTTTCGTCTTTATGCCATTGATTATTTAAACATAAAATGGTACAATCTTGTCAGTAAGATTTTCATTAAAGAAAGGAAATTCTAAAGATGTATCAGACAATTAAATTTGAAGTAAAAGAAGGGATCGGTTACGTTACCATCGCAAGACCTGAAGCCCTAAACGCACTGAATAATACTGTTTTGGAAGAACTTTATCATGTTTTCGGCGAAATTGAAAAAGATGCTGCTGTAAAGGTTGTTATCCTAACCGGAGAAGGCCGCTCTTTCGTTGCCGGTGCAGACATTGCACAGATGAGCACTTTAACCGCTGTTGAAGGAAAAGCTTTCGGAGCTTTCGGTCAGAAGGTTATGAATTTAATAGAAAACATTGAAAAACCTGTGATTGCCGCAGTTAACGGCTTTGCCCTCGGCGGTGGATGTGAGCTGGCAATGGCATGTGATTTCAGAATCGCCTCCTCAAAGGCAAAATTCGGTCAGCCGGAAGTAGGTCTTGGAATCACACCGGGATTTGCAGGTACCCAGAGACTTCCTAAACTTGTAGGAAAAGGCATGGCGAAAATGTTAATCTATACTGCCGATACTATCGGTGCAGAGGAAGCATTAAGAATCGGTTTAGTGGAAAAAGTAGTTGAACCGGAAGAGCTTCTTCCTACTTGTGAAGCCATCGCCGCTAAAATCGCATCTAAGGCCCCTATTGCAGTGGCTCAGTCCAAGACCTGCATCAACAAGGGATACACTCTTGACCTCTATGCAGGCTCCGCCTTTGAAGCAGAAGGATTCGGCATGTGCTTCAGCACAGATGACCAGAAAGAAGGAATGAAGGCTTTCCTTGAAAAGAGACCTGCAGAGTTTAAGAATAAATAGAGAGTGTGAAGTAAACTCTTGTAAACAGAATACTGTGATTACATAAACAAAAATAACCACCGGCGTGAACCCTTGGTATTGCCCCGTCTACTTGACAGGCTGCCATATCCTCACCGGTGGTTTTCTTTTTTTACCTATTCCAACAATTTCTCAACTATTTTATTATCCTGTAAATCTGATACAGCATGTTTAGCACTGCGTAGTTTCTGTTCCACTTGCGGCTTACATTGCGGTACATGGATTTAACCGCTGCAACCTCACCTCCGTAGGCAAGACCTATATACGCAAGACCCACCGGTTTTTCCTCTGTTCCGCCTCCCGGTCCGGCGATGCCTGTCACCGAGATGCACAAATCTGCTCCGGTCTTTTCTCTCAAACCTTCTGCCATCTCCCTGGCAGTCTCAGCACTTACAACACCGTATTTTTCAATGGTTATAGGGCTGACTCCCAGCTCAGATATCTTTGCCTCTTCGCTGTAAGTAACAAAACCCTTCTCAAATATTTTTGATATTCCCGGTACATCTGTCAACGCCCCGGCAAAAAGTCCTCCTGTGCATGATTCGGCACAGGCAATAGTTATATTCTTCTCAAGAAGCAATTTCCCCACGACATCGATGAGTTCTTCGTCATCACAGCTATAGACATATTCTCCTATAATATCCATGACCTTAGCCACCATATGATCTACGGCTTCTTTAGCTTCCTCAAGGGTAGGTCGTTTAGAAGCAATTCTGAGACTGCATTCCCCTTCCTTGGCGTAAGTTGCCACCGTAGGGTCCGTCTGTCCGTCGATAAGTGGCAGAAGCATTGTTTCCATCTTGGATTCCCCAAGCCCAAAGGATCTTAATATTCTATAGTAAATTACACTGTCTTGCAACTTCTCCAGCCTTGGTTTTACCTGCTTATTGAACATATTTGTCATTTCGCGAGGTGGACCGGGCATGGAAACGATAATTTTTCCTTCCTTTTCAAGCCAAAACCCCGGTGCCGTACCTTGGTCATTGGGAAGGGGTATTGCTTGGGAAGGCATATTTGCCTGTTTAAGGTTG
>JAZNUK010000070.1:0-7415 GCA_045592265.1 Candidatus Fimisoma sp.
CCTTTGCAATTCGTTTAATAACGATATGAACTCTCTTTTGGGAGAAAAGGGTCTTTTCCTAAGACCTCGTTTCAGCCCGGGATATGGCGATTTCTCCCTTGAAGTCCAAAAAAACATTTTCCGTGTTCTTGAACCGGGAAAGAAAATAGGAGTTTCTTTAAATGACAGCTTGCTCATGTCACCTTCCAAATCGGTGACAGCAATTATCGGCGTAAGCCCTTGCAATCGCTTATCTATCGCAAATAGGCAATGTGACTTTTGTCGCAAAAATGACTGTTCTTACAGGAGGTAAATTACATGACGGTTTTAGAATATATGAAAGATAACATATTGTATTTAGACGGTGGAATGGGCACCCTTCTCCAAAACATGGGCTTGAAGCCCGGCGAGCATACGGAAATGTGGAGCCTGACCCATCCGGACATAATAGAGAAGATTCATCGGGATTATTTTGATGCAGGATGCAATGTGGTAAATACCAACTCCTTTGGAGCAAACACCTTGAAGTTTTCTGCGGAAGATGCAGATGCCATAATTAAAGCTTCCATAGAAAATGCCCGTCGTGCCAGAGATGCGTCCACAAACAAAGGAGAAAAGTTTATTGCCCTGGATATAGGACCTTGCGGTAAACTTTTGAAACCTTACGGAGATCTTGACTTTGAGGATGCCGTTGAAGCATTTGCCGGCATGGTAAGGGCCGGTGTAAAATACGGTGCGGATTTAATTTTTATAGAAACCATGAACGACAGCTATGAAACTAAGGCGGCTCTCCTTGCGGCTAAGGAGAATAGCAACTTGCCTGTTTTTGTCTCCAATGCTTACGGTGAAGACGGCAAGCTGATGACCGGTGCTTCCCCTGCAGCCATGGTTGCTATGATAGAATCTATGGGTGCCGATGCCATAGGTGCCAACTGTTCTTTGGGCCCTGCCCAGCTGAGGGGTGTTGTGGATGAACTGCTAAAATACTCTTCCATACCTGTTATGCTGAAGCCCAATGCAGGCCTTCCTAAAGATGTAAACGGCAAAGCTGTCTTTGATGTATTGCCTGATGATTTTGCCAAAGAAATCTACAATCAGATTAAAAAGGGAGTGCGAGTTGCCGGAGGTTGTTGCGGTACCACCCCTGAATACATCAAGGCTCTGACTTCGCTATGTGAAGGTCTTTGCCCGGTTCCCGTGACCCCAAAAGGTGAAACACTCATTTCATCCTACACTCACGCTGTAGAGTTTGGTCCTTCGCCTATTCTTATTGGGGAGAGAATCAACCCTACGGGCAAGAAAAGATTTAAACAGGCTCTTCTGGAAAATGATATGGACTATATATTGCAGGAAGGCGTTAATCAACAGGATGCAGGCGTCCATGTTCTGGATGTAAATGTGGGTCTGCCCGATATCGATGAAGCTAAAGTTCTTGAAATTGCGGTAAAGGAATTACAGGCCATAATAGATTTGCCATTGCAGATTGATACCGCCGATGCTCTTGCCATGGAAAAAGCCCTCCGAAGATATAACGGTAAGGCTCTCATAAATTCAGTTAATGGCAAAGAAGAAAGTATGAGCAAAATCTTTCCTTTAGTAAAAAAGTATGGTGGAGCGGTAGTTGCTTTAACTTTAGATGATGATGGTATCCCGGAAACGGTAGAAGGAAGAGTCGCCATCGCTGAAAAAATCATATCAAGGGCCGCTGAATACGGTATTTTACCTAAAGACATTATCTTTGATACATTAGCAATGACCATAAGCGCTGATGCCAAGGCCGCCCAAACAACTCTTAAATCTCTCGAAATTATAAAAGAGCGTTTTGGCTGCCATACTTCCCTTGGTGTTTCCAACATCTCTTTCGGTCTGCCCAAAAGAGAGGCTGTGAACAGTACCTTTTTTGCCATGGCTCTTGAGAGAGGTTTATCGGCAGCAATTATGAATCCTTATGCCATTGATATGATGAAAGTATACCATGCCTACAAAGCACTCCATGGTTTGGACGAAAATTGCAGTGAGTATATCGATTTTGTTGCCGGTCTGACAGAAACAATTTCCGCTTCTGCAGCAGATGTCAAAGAGAAAGTGATTCCCGGTAACAGCGATGACTTTAATTCCCCTCTCCAAAAGGCAATAGTAAAGGGACTTAGGGAGCAAGCCGGAGAATTGACAAGGACAATGCTGGATTCGACTTCTCCCCTTGATATTATTCAGCAAGAAATAATTCCGGCCCTTGACATTGTGGGAAAGGGCTTTGAAGAAAAACATATTTTTCTTCCCCAACTCCTCATGAGTGCAGAAGCCGCGAAAGGGTCCTTTGAAGTAATAAAATCCGGTTTCCTTGTTGGTGATTGTAACCGGGCAATAGATAAATTCCCAGTGGTAATCGCAACAGTTCAAGGAGACATTCACGACATAGGAAAAAATATAGTCAAACTTATTTTAGAAAACTACGGATTCAAAGTAATCGACCTTGGAAAGGATGTACCCGCCCAAGACATAGTCAATGCCGTAAAAGAATACAAGGCTCCCCTTTGCGGACTAAGTGCCTTGATGACAACCACCGTTCCTGCCATGTCTCAGACAATAGAACTTCTCAAAAGTGAAGCTCCTTGGTGCAAGGTAGTTGTTGGTGGCGCAGTTTTGAACAAGGAATATGCAGACCAAATAGGTTCAGACAAATATGCTAAGGATGCTATGGAAACTGTTCGATATGCGGATAGTATCCATCTGTAGACTCAAAGCACATAATAAAATATATAAGACAACATAGGAGGAAAAAATGGAACAGTATTTGGCTAGTGTTAATTCCATGACCTTTTACGTAATTGTAGCAGTAGTCCTGGGATTTATCACTATGATGTGTTTTATCTTTTTAATTAAAAGCTACAAGGCGGGTGTGGCCATAGGCATGGATCCTAAGGTTCTGAAGAAGACCATTACCGCAAGTGCAACTTTTACATTGCTGCCTTCCGTCAGCATCTTACTTGGGGTAATCGCTTTGAGCGGAACATTGGGAGTTCCTTTTTCATGGCTAAGGCTCTCTGTTATCGGTGCTCTTCATTATGAATTAAATGTAGCGGAAATCGCGGCACAAAATGCAGGATTAAGCGGCCTAAACTTAAACGAAATTGATATGGGCACCTTCGTTACCATCGCTTTGGTAATGACAATGGGTATCTTAGGCGGAATCTTCTGCTGTATCTTCTTCTTAAAGAAGTATCTTGGTAAAATTCAGGCTAAGCCAAAGAAAACGGATGGGGAATCTGCTTCCAAGCCCGGATTTGGTGCTCACGCTACCACCGCCATGTTCGTAGGTCTCTGTGCCGCATATATAGGGGCTTATATCGGACAGACTACTCCCGGGGGAGGTTCAAACTATATGCCTCTTTTCGTTGCCATAGTTGCCGGGATTTCTATGTCGGTATTTGAATTCTTTGTTCAAAAAAAGAAGATGTCAACACTTGAAAATTTCAGCTTAGCAGCCAGCATGCTCATTGCCATGGCGGCCGCAGTAGTTGCTGATATGATGATTTAGAAGGAGGCGGTTGTAATGAACGAAAAAGAAAAATTCTTTAAAGAGTTTAATGATGGCCTCCACAAGATAGGTCGAATCACTTTAATTTTATCAGTGGCCATGCTTATTGCCGTGCCGCTAATTGTGGGGGCTCTTAACGGTGTTACTCCCGACTTAGGTGCTTTCCTAAAGGGTTTTGCCAACGTTGCCCTTATCTACATACCTGTTGCTATTGTGGAATTCTTGGTTTATTCACCGATGCTTGGTGTAGGTGGCAGCTATCTTTCCTTTATCACAGGAAACCTAACCAATATGAAGATTCCTTGCGTTATGAACTCAAAGGATATAGCCGGAACTGAATCGGGAACACCTCAACATGAAATCATTTCCACTATCAGCGTTGCCACAAGTGCAATTACAACCACTTTGTTAATCGTTGCCGGTGTTATCTTGCTGGTTCCCCTTCAGCCGATACTGCAGGCAGAAGAACTTCTTCCTGCTTTTAACAACGTAATTCCGGCGCTATTCGGCGCCCTCGGTCTAAAGTATTTTATCAAAAGTCCTAAGATTGCCGTTATACCATTATTAACGATGAGTGCATTATGTATCTTCGTTCCGGCGGCAATAAGTCATACAAGCCTGCTATTACTCCCAAGTGGCGGGCTGGCACTACTGGTAGGCTTTATATTATTTAAGAAAGGAAAGCTCTAAGAAAAAAGGCTCTAAGGGTGGATAATATGAAAATTTTATTGATTATATTAGCTTGTTTACTTTTATTCCTATTGTTGCTGTTCTTAAAGGCGGCTACGCTTAGGCCAACTGCGGCCAAAGAGGCAAAAGTTAAATTGGATGAAGGCCCCCGCTCTCGGGAATATGGTCTCAAACTGGCAAAGATGGTTCAAGTGGAAACGGTTTCCCAAAGAGATCAGGAAGATAGAAGTAAGTTTTATGAGTTTCATAAAGTGCTAGAAGAACTTTTCCCAAATGTTCACACAAAATGTGAAAAGAAAGTTTTCAACGGCAGCCTGTTATTCAAATGGGAAGGCGAGGGGAAAACCGAACCTATTCTAATGATGAGTCATCATGATGTGGTAGAAGCTAATGGGCTATGGGATCATGAGCCCTTCAGCGGTCACATTGACCAAATGGGTAAAGTGTGGGGCAGAGGCACTGTGGATACTAAGGCCAGCCTCTTCTGTATATTCACAGCTGTGGAAGAGCTGATAGCAGAAGGCTTTGTTCCCAAGGGCGATGTATATATCGCTTCCAGCTGCACGGAAGAGTGGAGCGGTGAAGGGGCTCCTCTCACTGTAGATTATCTGCAGAAAAACAATGTCAAACTCAGACTCCTTCTTGATGAAGGCGGTATGATTATCGAAGAACCTGTGGGAGGCGTTAAGGGGACTTATGCTATGGTAGGTCTGGTGGAAAAAGGCTATGGAGACATAAAATTTACCGCCCATGGCAATGGAGGCCATGCCAGTGCTCCCGGCAAAAACACGCCTTTGGTTCGCCTTGGTAAATTTATGTTGGATATTGAAAAGAAAAACCCTTTTAAGGCCGAATTTTCACCTACTGTTGTTGAAATGTTCACCAGGATGGCTCCCAATATGGATTTTGGTATGAAGATTCTTTTCTCCAACATGGGAATCTTAAAGCCTTTGCTGGTAAAAGTTATTCCGTCTGTAAGCTCCGCGGCCGCCGCAATGCTTAGAACAACGCTTGCCTTTACCATGGCAAAGGGTGCAGATGGGGCCAATGTTCTACCTCAGGAAGCCAGCATAGTTGGTAACATGAGATTCATCCAGCATCAGCCAAACGAAGAAAGTATAAAGTTGGTTTCTCAAATTGCAAAGAAGTATGACATTGAGACAGAAGTTATCTATCAGGATGAGCCTTGTCCCGTGGTTGACTTTAGAAGTGAAGAGTTTAAAATCATAGAGTCTGCGGTAAATGAAATCTATCCGGGCGTTGGCGTTTGCCCTTATACAATGACAGGGGGGACAGATGCCAAATACTACACTCCGGTAAGTGATAACTGTATCAGATTCGCGCCACTGTATATCGATCAGCAGCAATACCAATCAATCCACGGTCTTAATGAAAACATTTATCAAGGGGCTCTCCCAATGGGTGTGGATTTCTACAAGACGGTTATCAAGAAAGTGCATAATATTTAATAAAATTAGGGAACTTTTTTGCTTTTTAAACTCAAAAAAGTTCCCTAAAAAATTACTGATAATTAAAATTTTTTCATCAATCCAGGCCTTTTTAGGCCTTCTTCAATTCTACTTCTTACTACAGTCCTAAGCCGAAGTTATCTTTAACTCTCTTCATTGTCTTTTGAGCTATTTCATCTGCTCTCTTTGCTCCGTCTGCAAGAACGTCCAGAAGCATCTGAGAATTCCTTATTTCTTCGTATCTTTGACGAATAGGTGCAAGAGCCTCTACTGTTACTTCAACCAAGTCTTTTTTAAAGTCTCCGTAGCCTTTACCTTCATACTTCTTTTCCAAAGCTTCTATGGACACGCCGGACAAAACGCTGTATATAGTCAGTAGATTACTTATTCCCGGCTTGTTTTCCACATCATAGCGGACAACTCCTTCTGAGTCGGTAGTTGCCTTCATGATAGACTTTTTGATTTTTGCGGGGTCGTCAAGAAGGGATATTCTTGAGTGAATATTTTCTGCACTCTTGCTCATCTTCTTGGTTGGGTCATCCAGTGCCATTACTCTTGCTCCCGCTTTGAGGAATCTGCCGTCAGGAACCACAAAAGTATCCTTATATTTACCGTTGACTCTGATTGCCAGGTCTCTGCATAGCTCAATGTGCTGCTTCTGGTCATTTCCTACAGGAACTACATCTGTATCATATAAAAGAATATCTGCTGCCATTAAAACAGGATATGTGAAAAGTCCTGTAGGGGCGGATTCTTTATTTTTACTCTTGTCCTTAAACTGAGTCATTCTGGAAAGTTCTCCTGTGTATGAATTACATGTGAGAACCCAGGATAACTCGGCGTGTCCCGGGACATCAGACTGAACAAATACTATAGACTTCTTAGGATCTATTCCTACAGCCAGATACAGAGCGGCCACGTCCAGAATATGTTCTTTTAGCTCCTTTGGATCCTGTGGCACCGTAATGGCATGGAGGTCAACGATACAATATATACACTGGTGATCCTCTTGAAGCTCAACAAACTGTTTCAATGCTCCAAGATAGTTTCCTAAATGAATGTTCCCTGTAGGCTGAACGCCGGAAAAAACTCTTTTCATCTTCTCTTCCTTCTTTCCCGTGCAGCCTTACATTGCCACTGCACTCTCTTTTCTAAATTGCTCAATTATGCTTTTTTCTGCTCTGGATATGGTCATCTGGGATACCCCAAGTTCCTTAGCTATGGTTGCCTGTGACTTGTTCTCTATAAATCTTTCTTTGAATATAAATCTATAAGTGTCACTAAAGCTATCCAAAACATTTGAAATTATTTCTTTCAACTCTACTCTCTCAAATCCGGAATCTTCAAAGCCGATATACTGTTCCAAAGGATTTTCATCCCCATCATCTGTTAAAGATGCGCTGTCAAGAGAATAGGTTCCGTAGGCCTTTGCGCTTTCCATAGCTTGCATTATCTGTTCACTTGAAAATCCCGTCGCTTCAGCTATCTCATCTATGCTTGGCGTCCTGCCAAGTTCTACGCTTAAAGTACCCTTTACCTCTTGTACCTTTGATGCAATTTCCTTCATCCTTCTGGGCACCTTAAGACTCCACTGCTTGTCCCTGAAATATTTCTTAATTTCTCCCAGGATGGTTGGCGTGGCAAAACTCTTGAAATCAAAGCCCTTAGATGGGTCAAATCTTTCAACTGCCGAAACCAGAGCCAGTGCTCCTACCTGGTAAAGGTCGTCGTATTCGACG
>JAZNUK010000071.1:0-3195 GCA_045592265.1 Candidatus Fimisoma sp.
AAGACAACCACCACGGCGAAATTAATAAGCAGGGCAAAGACGGCGGATACCGCGCATGCAGTAGTAATCAAGCTGTTTCTCTGGGCTTTTTTCATAGCCGCGGTAACATTTTTTTCAGTCATCATCTGCTGAAATACATCCATCTGTTCCACAAGCTCCGCCGGATTTATCTTGTCCAACTTTGAAAGAATAAGAGCAAAATTTCTGGCGGTTTTGGTACCTATCTCCAAAGCAAATACCTTGAAAGCCTCTTCATCTTTCCCATTACGGTATAGTGTAATCATCCGCCCATAAACAGGTTTTAACCTGCGGCTGTTCTCCATAAGCTTTTCATAGATATAATCAGCGGACAAAGGCGTTTCTTTCCGCACAAGAGACAGATTTTTCAATATGACGCTTCCTGCAAACAGTTCTCTGTCTAAAAGGATATTGTTGCCTTTTATTATCCACCTGTTCAGACTTTCGGCTCCCTTTTCTCTGCATTTTTTCATCAACTCCCATGGCATAAGCCCTATAATTTCGTCACGGTACATCACAGTCAAAACCAGGGCGCAAATCACAATCACACCCATATACACTATCCCGCTCATATATCTCCCTCCCTACAAATCCAATTTACTTCTGGCAAGAAACATTCTTAAAAGTATTCCTACAATGTAAATCATCACAGACACAACAAACCAGCTTAGCCCTGCCCCTGTGAAAAACTGATATTTGATAAACTCTTCTACAGTAAGACCGAAGTACTTGGTTCCTCCCAAGAAAGTAAGGGCATAACAGCAGGGAAACAGATATTTTAAAATAAGGCCCCCTTCATTGTTTTCCCTTCTGCTGTATTCCTCTATCTTTCTTGCCTTAGCCAAAGTGTCCACCAAATCTTCCAAAGCTTCTGTTACCCTAATTCCGGATACCAAGGCAAAATACATATTATCCGCCAAAATCGTCCCCCACGATGTACCTAGGGAAAAGCTGAAATCTTCTAAAATGCTTTTAATATCCTCAGGCTGCGATGCCGTATTTAAACTTTTTGCCAAATTAAAAAGAAGCCTTTTAGAGTTTGGGGCTTCTTTGATGTTAAGGGCCGTTATTTCAATGGCCTGATGCATATTAAAATAGTTTATTTTATAGTTGTCGCACAATTCAGATACTAAAATACCACCTTCTCTCGAATTTTTTATTCTGATGGTCTGAAGCCTGGCTAAAAGCAATAAGGTGGGCAGCGACATAACAAATATGGTGGCTATAAACACGTAAGTATTATCTATCCTTCCTCTCAAAAGAAAAAAGGTTCCCATAGCAAGAAGAAAAGAACCCACAGAAAATACATAAGTAGACTTTTGGGCCCCCAGACCAAATGTGGCTTGAAGAAGTTTTCTCATAGCTTCAATGGCCCCCTTTGACTCCCGTGTCTTTTTTTCTCCATGTTCATATTGAACCTTAAATCCGTACAAATAGTTTTGAACCTTTCTCCTGACCTCACTTATCCCATCCTTTATATCGGTCCAGTAATATATTACGAGCCCCGAAAAGGCCAATAAGGTGAAAGTTACCTCAACGAACATCTTTGTGTACCCCCATACTGTCATAATATCTGGGGTAAATAACCGTATTACCCATGGCCGGATTTCTTTTTTCCAGCATTCTTAACATTTCCTCCATCCTTTTAAACTCCTCCGGATACAATTTCCCCATCTTTCTTTTATCCTCCCCTATATCACACTTCCACAACCAACGGCCCTCTTCCTCATCGAAAATGCAGATTTTGTGAATGGAAATCACATCTGATGTAATATCGTAGCGAAACTCAGATATTGACTTGAGCCTTTTTCGACTTTTATCTTCAGGTAGCTGATAAAATTCAAATACATAATTAAAATTCCTAAAAATCTGCGAAATTATTCCTCGGAAATCACCTCCGTAAGCTGAAATTACAGAAGTAGCCATCTTGTAGGGTATATCCTGCGGATCTCCTGCGTGAATAGTAGCCTTGCTTCGCATAGTTCCCGCAGATGTTATCTCCAATGCAAGCCTGTAAGCATCTGCATCTCTCATTTCTTCCAGCAATATGTAGTCATTATCCCCTCTCAAAAGTGATTTATATAGTTGTTGTAGCTCTCTGTTATCAGCAACAATCTGCATAATTGGAGCATGCGGCATAATAATGTGCCACGGTGTTTCCGGATCTGTGGCAACTGCCAGTCCTTCAAGGCCCGAATCCTCATATCTTTGCCATACCTGCATAAAAGTGGTTTTCCCCGATCTGACCTGTCCTGCAAACAGTACATTGAATCCGATTTTTACCATCACCTTGAAAAGTTCAACGGAATCAGGAGGAATAGTCCCCAAATCTGCCAACTTTTCAAAAGTCAACTCCCGTAAAATGTATTTTCGGAAGATCATGATATCCTGCCCATCTTTGGTTCTTTCTCCGGAATAAATGGTTATTCTTATACCGTTACGTAAGTATACTTCATGAAAACCCGTTTCTATTCTTTCCTTTGGAGTTGCCATGAGCAAAGCTCTTTTCAGTTGTTCTCTCCTTTTCCTCCCTATCTTCTGGGGCTGAAGGGTGGAAACTCCGTCTATAAGGCAATACAGCCTATCACCTATAAGCTTAGCTGAAGATGATTCTTTATATTTTTCAGTTCTGTCATAGGCCCATGGTTCAAGACCTGCCAGCCCATAAAGTTCGGCGAAGATGCCTTCCACCAAGCTTCCATACCAAGGGGGACATATAACTTTTCTTTCCATGGGAATTTCACTGAGCATTTCCTGTATTATTTCTTTGTAATGTGATATATCCTCTTGATTACCTATTATTGCCCCTTTTTCCCTTGCTAGAATTTGTTCTTTTTCAAATTCATTACAGCTTTTCCACCGAGCTTCAAATCGGCTCTCTATCACACTGCATAATTGAAAAAACTGTTTAAACTGTTCTCGCTGTTCCACTTCTATCCCCCTTGATTACACAAAACAATAAACTTCCCTCCTTCATCCGTCCATTGTGACAATCTTTTTAAGTCCTCTGTTAAAGCGATTATTTCAAAATTCTTTACCACGGAAGAGGAATTGGTTCTCTCTTTCTCCGTCGATATGACCTCCTGTCCCGATGCGTCAAAAGAATGGGCAACAATACCTTCCAGAACTTTAAGATCACCTTTATACAAGGTTATCTTGTCACCTCTCCTTAGGCTC
>JAZNUK010000072.1:0-20679 GCA_045592265.1 Candidatus Fimisoma sp.
TAATTCATTATCATCCATAGGGGTAAGTTCTGTGTTGCCGCTACGAATTAAACCCATTTTTAGATGGTCTATTGAAAGATAGGGGTATTTATATTTTTCAAGCAGTTTTTGAGCAAGTGCAGTTTTGCCTGTATGCGATGCTCCGGTAATTAAAACAATCATTATCTCACCTACAAATTCTTGTTTTTCGAACGGATTATATCACTGTTCTGCATACAAATCAAGGCATAGCCTTGTATCTCATCAATTCCGAAGGAATTGCATATCATCAACACGAAGTGTTGCATCTCATCAAGCCGCAGGAGTATGCACGCTGGCGCGTGATGAGATACAGCCCCAAAGGGGCTGATGATATGCACCGCACTTTGTGCGGCGATGATATGCCAAGCCTGCGGCTTGGATAAAAAAAGAAGTAACTTTTGGTAGACAAAAGTTACTTCTTTTTTGGTGCGGCCAACGGGACTCGACCACCTGCTTCGCTCCCGCTCGCAGTTTTTCTCCTTGACACCCTTTTCAGGTGTCTGCGGACCAGAGCCTATTCGACAGCTCACAGGGCTGTCTCATTGACGGCTCTGCCCTCTCGGGTCCGAGTCCCCTATGCGCAAAAAGAGAGACAAATTACTTTGTCTCTCTCGGTTGGTGCGGCCAACGGGACTCGAACCCGTACGCCCTGCGGACACAAGCACCTCAAGCTTGCCTGTCTGCCAATTCCAGCACAGCCGCATATTTAGTTTTGCCTTAAAAATGACTGCGTATCAATTATACTTTTAAAGAGTTATTTTGTCAACGATAAAATTACAAAATCGATAGACTCAGTAGGAATTTTTCTCATCACCATAATTTTTTCCTTTGACTTTTGCTATTCAGTTGTGTATAATGTGTTATGGTGTATCGCACATTAATTTTGTGCTTGTGCGCTATTAGCTCAATTGGATAGAGTCGCGCACTACGAATGCGAAGGTTGGGGGTTCGAGTCCCTCATGGCGCACCAAAAACGAAAAACCCGTCTGATGATGGGTTTTTCGTTTTTTTATGTGCATATAATGCTAAGGACTCGAACCCGAAAGGGCTATGGTCCAAGTGCCCTGTTTTGGGGCACGCTGGGCGGTGGCTCCTTTTCATCCAAACTTATTATTTAAGTTTCTTAATTTCTTCCTTAAACTTCTCGATTTCAGTTTTAAGTTCTTCAATATCGTTGTCCCACATAGCACCGCTTACATCAGACCAAAATCCATATATATCCGAAAGTGCATCGGACCAAAAATCATAAATATCTGACAATGCATCAGACCACATATCATACTCTTCCGATAGGATGTCCGCCCATTCTTCATATGGCGCATAATCATATCCGTCAGAAATAATGCCATCATAGAAGTAGTCGTACATATCTTTTAATACACCATCATAAATTCCATCGTAGACTGCATCGCCGGCCTTTTCATAAATGCAATCGTAAATATCCTCTACTACATCTTCTTTTTCATCATTTGTCATATTGGAGTTAACGACCAGCTCTGCATAATTAATGCTATACTCTCTAAGTCTAATGCAAAGTTTTTCTGTTTCTTCATTAACCTTTGAGTAAAAAGCTTCAACTTTGTCGCTTTTTTCAAGGTACTGGTCGTATGTAGTGATTTCCTCTGTAAGCTTGATATACTCTGCCTCCAATGTGGAAACTACACCGGTAACATCCTTATCCACAAGTTCTTCTAACTCCTCAGCGGAGTTGACTCGCACATATTTTTCCGTGCCTGCCCCCGATGAATCTTGTTCAGTAGTTGTAACATTTGTTTCTGACCTTCCACAGGCCGTCAAGCAGACACTTAATGCAAGTACTAGCAAAACACTTATTAATCTTTTCATCTTATGCTCCTTTCATTAGAACAGCTTTTACTTTATTATGTTTTGAATTTAAAGTATCACGCTAACGTGATTGCAAGAGATATTTTGTGGTTTACACCCTTTCTGCAATATATTTAGCCATGATTTTGTAATCCATAGTTTTAGATGCCTGCTTTATAAAGTTCTCATCGGGTATGCCATATTCCAGAACCTTTTCTGTAAAGCGGTACATACGAGACAATTCTTCAATTTCTTCTTGAATATGCACAAGCCTTTCTTCTAACATCCAGCGGGTATCCTCTTCCGCTTTTTCTAGAAGACACGCAATTTCATCTAGCCGGAATCCCATTTCTTTATAGATTAATAATCTCCAAAGTTTCCACAGTTCCTCTTTGCCATATAGCCTGTAATTTTCCTTTGTGCGTTTTGCCCTCACTATCCCTAGTTCATCATAGTACTGTAACGTTCTTCTCGATAATCCTGTGATTCGGATTACGTCTTTGATTTTTTTCATAATAAAACCCTCCTATAGATTTGCTTCTACAAGAGGGCTTGTAAATTTCGCGAGAAAAACTCTATTTATCTTTTTCTATTTTACCTTTGAAAATTGCATCACCTATGTCTGTTTGTCGACTACACCCAAAAGGACCCATAGATAAAACCGTAATTGAAAATATGTAAATTAACCTTTTTTTATGTTATAATCATGTATGTGACAATTATCACAAAAAGTATTTACAAAAATAAGGAGGCTTCAATGTTTGCCAATGCCATAGAGACAGTAGGTAATTTTACCCGCCCGATTAAATTCATAATACGTAACTACAAAGAGCCTAATATCATTCCCGGAACTGCAACGCTTTTCTTTGTAAACGATGAAGGATATGCTCTCACCTGCAAACATGTGGCAGAGGAATTCATACGGGCCGATGCCATAAATCAAAACTTCGCCGCTTTCAAAGAAGAACTTTCCAGAACACCTCGAGATACCAGATACAATTCCACCGTCAAAAAATTGGAATTAAAGCATAAACTGAAATCCGGCAGCATTGCTCAGATGAAGCTTCAATTTCCCGGCTGCGTGAATCGCTTTAATGAAATAGATGTTACCATACATCCCGATTATGACCTTGCCTTTATTCACTTCAAGGGATACGAAAACTTGTTATATAAGGGGCACGCAGTCTTTCCAAAGGATAGCAGTAAAATCCGCCCGGGAGATATGTTGTGCAGACTAGGCTTCCCTTTCCCGGAATTCTCGGACTTTCACTATGATCAAGCTAGAGATGATATATGCTGGAACACCACCGGAAAATCTGCAACTCCACGATTTCCAATAGACGGTATGTTTACACGTCATCTGGGAGATTCATCTACGGGTAAAATTACAGGAATCGAGTTAAGCACCCCGGGCCTCAAAGGTCAAAGCGGTGGTCCGCTCTTTGATGCTAACGGCATAATATACGGCATCCAGTCACGAACCAACCATCTTCATCTGGGATTTGACATGGTAGGAGAGAAGATGTTGATTAACGGCCGAGAATCCACCATAAATAACCAGCCTTTCCTTCACGTAGGACGCTGTGTTCATGTTGATATTATCAAAGAATTTTTGGATAAACACGGAGTTAAGTATTACACCGACGATGAGATTTAACCCACTTAAAATATCTAACCGTACACAAACAAACCCACCGGTCAACAGCAGTATGCCCCTTGTCACTTGATAGGGGTATAGGCAAACCGGTGGGTTAATACTTTCTCTCTTATAAGATACTCTGTCTCTTCTCTTAATGCTCGTTGACTATTACAGAGATTCGTCCTCCGCAACACTGTTGGCTTCTTCTGCAATGTTCTCATCGATTACATCCTCTTCAAGAGTCCCCTCTTCAAGAGCTCCATCTTCGGAAACCTCTCCTTCAGAATCCTCTTCACAGCAGCATGTTTCTTCGCAGCATTTTACTTGCAAAATACCAATAATTTTGCCGGCACAGAAAACCAGAACTGCATAGGCAAAATATGGAACAAAGCCGCTTATTACCAATTGTACAACATCACTCCATACATCCCCCAGGGACATTCCATAAGCGGCAATCGATTGAGTTAGATAAGACATGCTTGCCCATGTCATGTAAATTGCACAGGCAACAAACACTGCCGCTATGATGTAGCAGCACAATTCTAATTTCGACATTACTCTTTTACTGTTCTTTTCCATTTTTTCCTCCAAATAATGTTTTACATCCGATAAAAGTATATGCCCGGATTGTAAATCTTTCCTATATCTTTCTTGAATTAAAAAGTTTTTCACGTGAAGATTCCTTCACATAAGCACCAATTATATTCGCTATAAGCTTTTGTTACCCTTAGTACTGTTCTTTAATCATGCCGTTCCTAAAAGCATCCACCAGCTCCCGCAAATCTTCCACCTTTTCTACCAGCTCTGCCCCTTGATCTGTGTCCAAAATCAGCAACCTTTCAGGCATTGTTTCCACAATCTTCATTACAGGTGAATGGAAAGTCTGAGTCCCGTCTTCCGCAAGAGGCGTAAAAGGTTTATGCTCTGCCAATGCCATGAATCTGGAATTAAATATAAATGTATATCCGGCAATACCCGTCTGCTTCTGATATGCCTTGGAAATTCCACCATCTATTACATACAATAGGCCTCCGCCCTTAATCGGAGACTCCCCGTCTTTAATCTTAACAGGTACATGACCATTTAAAATTTTACCTCTAGCCGGATCAAGATCAAATTCCCGTATAATCTTCTCGCAGATTTCTTTTCTATTTATTAACTTGTAATAAGGCCTTGTAAATTCCTTATGAGTTGCTTTGTCGGCTATAAACAGCCTCTCGAAAGTGGTCATCTTTTCTTTGCCAAATAAAGGAGAATCGCCTCCAAGCCACAGATACCACATTAAATCTCCGGGATACCCGGTCTCTTCAGCACGAGAAGGAGCATAATATGCTTTGCGCACCTGATCATCCAGGTAATCCATTAACGCCTTTCCTTTCAGCTTAGCTCCTGCCAGTTCCACTTCCACAAACTCTCCTTCTTCATCCATAGGAATACATCCATGGTAAAGAAGATTTCCATTTATTTTAGTATACAAAGCGCCGTGGCTATATAAGAATTTTATATGACTCTGCAACTTCTCAGATTTGATAAAGGAAGCTGCCAAGGCGTGCATTACCTCTTCTTCCTCATCTGTCAATCTGTATGGGTCTTCTAAATCAAGGGTAGGGAAATTGGCATCTCTCAAAGGCCACTTTACACCTTCAACCTCAACTGTACCTTCTGCCAAATCTATCTTATCAAGGAGCAACCTCTTTTCAAGCTTGTACTCAGGATGGGCTTTGATTCTCTGCCCCTCTATCTTAAACTGACATATAGCAATTGCCTTATGCATCTTGGCCGCCAAATCCTCAGGTACCGGGTCGAACTTGTTATAATCCAGCACATGGGGCTTGAAGAATTGACACGGATCGTCTCCGTATACCTTCTCTGCAAAAGTGGCAAGAGGTCTGAGGTTTATTCCATACCCTACTTCAAGCATATCAAAATTATTATAGCTTATATTCATCCTCAGAAGATTGGCTATGCAAGCCCAGTGTCCTGCTGCAGCTCCCATCCACACAATATCGTGATTTCCCCACTGAAAATCAACGTCGTGATAGTCCATAAGAAAATCCATTATCTCATCAGGATGTGCTCCCCTGTCAAAAATATCCCCTATTATGTGCAGTTTATCTACAGCAAGTCTGCTTATCGCCTCCGTCAATTCTATTATGTAAGACTCCGCCAAGCCACATTGAACGATAGAATCTATTATCTCGTTATAATAATAGGCTCTGTTCGCTTCGTCGTCGGCGTGGAGCAACTCGTCCATACTGTAATCCATATATTTAGGTAATCTCTTTCTTACCCTGGACCTTGTGTATTTGGTGGAAACAGACTTGCATATGGTGATTAAGCGATAAATAGCTGTAGCACACCAATCGTCAAAATCCTTTTCCGACTTTTTACGGCGAGCAATCTCTGCCTCTGCATTGTAAATAAGTGCAGCCAAGCCATCCCTATCTTTTTCACTTAATATGGTTCCATAATGTTCGTCTATCTTAGACTTTATGGTTCCGGAAGCACTCTTTAACATATGTATAAAGGCCTCGTGTTCCCCATGGAGGTCACTTAAAAAATACTCAGTTCCCTTTGGTAACGCCAAAATAGCTTTCAAGTTTATTATCTCCGCCGAAGCCGCCTTGATATTTGGGTAATCCTTCGATAAGCGATTTAAATATTTAAGATCTGCCATAGTCAATCCTCTCTTACTTCGTAGTACTTTTTCACATACTCTCTTTATAATACAATAGAGCTTATACTAAAATCAAGGTTAATTATGTCAGTATACCCTTATGCTTCCTTATCCTTTACATATATCAATACACCTTTGTTCCCGTATAATAGTGAGTTAAAATTTCCTTATAATTTTTTCCTTCCTTTGCCATTCCATTGGCTCCGTATTGACTCATCCCCACTCCATGACCGTATCCATTGGAAGTAAATACGATTTGTGTTTGGCTGTCCAAGCCTTCACTCTCCTCAAAACTTATATTGAAGAGAGCCGAGCTTAATCCCAAGGCATTTCGCATTTCGGTTCCTTTATACACTACATTACCAACCTGCATTTTTTCCACTCTTCCGCCGGCAGTTCTGGACAAAATCTTTACATTGGAAGAAGTCAATGTTCCCGGCTCACGTCCCACGTAGGTGCTAGTGAGAACTTTCTCCATTTCTCTCAAAGTAAACGTCTTTTCCTCATTACTATGGCTTGCACCTTCTTCATAAGGACTTGAAACACTTACCAAATAAGGATATGCCCCCGAAAAAACATCTTCTGAATTTTCCGTCTGTCCCCCACTGGAACTAAAAAAAAGAGGTTGCATCACCAAATCGCCCTCATAATACAAGAGTTGCCCTCGTGTATCTGTACACGCTTCTTTGATTTTTTCCCACCCCTCTTCTTTCCAACCATCCTCGTGGCTCTGAAAAAGCTGCTCCTCAGTCTTGTATACTTGACAATGAATTGTATTGCACACAGGCGCCTCCGGATGGCTATTAGGCTTGGTTTCCTCATATTTTTTCACCTTTGCCATGGAATATGTTCTGGCGGCTACAGATTGGGCCTTTAAAGCTTCAATGTCAAAAACGGCAGGCATTTCGCTTGCAGTTACTCTCGTTACATAATCTTCAAAATCTACTTCTACGCACTTTCCCTCATCTTCCAGCCAGACATCTATGGTCTTGGGGACATCTATCTTGTTTCCCGGCTCTTCTGCTTCCTCCGTGGTACTTAAAACATTACCTCCGGCAAAAGTTGCCACCAGTAAGGGAATCCCCGCAACAAAAAATATTATCAGCAGTACTCCAATTAAAATGTATTTTTTCACTGTCTAGCCCTCCCCCCTCATTGTATGCAAAAAGACGGTGAATTATCACCGTCTTTTTCAAAGTCTATACTCAATGTTTAATCATCAACTCTGGTAATATTTGCTCCCAAAGCCGCAAATTTTTCTATAAATTTCTCATATCCTCTTTCGATATGGTAAATCTCTGAGATTTCCGTCTTTCCTTCTGCTACAAGCCCGGCAAGAACCAAAGCAGCTCCTGCTCTAAGATCTGTAGCCATAACGTTACAACCTCTAAGTTTTGCATTTCCCTTTATATTGGCCTTATTGCCTGCTGTCTCTATGCTGGCACCCATTTTTGCCAGCTGAGATACATGCATAAACCTGTTTTCAAAAACAGTTTCTATTACTGTGCTTCCGCCGTCAACAGTAGTCAAATATGCCATGAACGGAGATTGAATATCAGTAGGAAATCCGGGATAAGGCAGGGTTTTTATATCCGTATGAGAATGAGGTCCCAAATCGCCTCTGACAATTAAATCATCATCGCCCACCTCTATTCTTACACCACATTCACGGAGTTTTGCGATAACCGGTTTTAAATGATCCGGAAGCGCATTGCATATATGAACAGCTCCTTTAGTTATTGCTGCCGCCAGCATGAATGTTCCTGCTTCAATTCTGTCAGGTATAACAGTATGTTTTGCACCTTTCAGTGCCGGAACACCTTCAATCTTAATGGTATCTGTCCCTGCACCTTTTATTTTGGCTCCCATTTTGTTCATAAAATTTGCCAAATCTACTATTTCAGGTTCCTCTGCCGCATTCTCAATATAAGTAATACCTTCTGCCAAAACAGCGGCCATCATTATATTTTCCGTGGCACCCACACTTGGAAAATCCAGATAAATGGTATCACCAATAAGGCCTTGAGGCCCTGCAACAGCTTCTACATAGGACTCCTGTTCATTGATATCAATCTGCGCTCCCAATGCTTCAAAGCCTTTCAGATGCAAATCTATAGGTCTTGCACCTATGGCACATCCTCCCGGCAGCGGAATCCTCGCCCTTCCTTTTCTTGCAAGAAGAGGTCCCATAACCAGTATAGATGCTCTCATCTTGGTTACCAGCTCACGATCTGCTTCTGTTGAAGCAATATTCTCAGTGTATATGGACAGAGTATTTTCACTTAACTCTTCAATTTTTGAACCTAAAGAAATGAGAATTTCTTTCATTAATCCAACATCTCTTAGTTGTGGAACATCTCTAATCACACATTCCTCTTCCGAAAGAAGGGCAGCTGCCATAAGTGGAAGTACCGCATTTTTGGCACCACTAATAAGCACCTCGCCTCTCAATGATCCGGACTGTTCAACAATATACTTAGCCAATTTAAAAGCCTCCAACGACTATAATTTCTTCATATCTTCTATACATTTCTTACAAACATTTTTTCCGCGAATGGTTGATATGTCCTTCACATTTCCGCAGAAAACACATGCTGGCTCATATTTCTTCAACATAATGTAACCACCATCAACAAATATTTCAAGGGAGTCATCTGTTTTGATTCCTAAATTCCTTCTCAATTCTACCGGAATAACTATTCTTCCTAATGGATCTACCGGTCTCACAATTCCTGTTGCTTTCATTTTTTAGTCCTCCTTTTTGCTGGCTCTTTTGCTTGATTTCTTATTAGGTCTCTTTACGATCCCCGCAAAACTACTTGCCGCATTTACTACATTGGTAGCTGCTGCAACTATGTTTTGATTCCCTTTTATGGAATTTACTACCGTTCCTACAGAAGTGCTTATACCATCTACAATTCCGTCAAGCTTTTGAACTTTATCAGCAGCAGTTTCAGATACTATTTTTGTGTCATCCAAAACATCGTTCACCTTAGATAAAGTCACCATTAGCCTTTTTGCCAGAATAATTAAGTAGACCAATAAGATAATGGTTAAAACTGCTATAGCAGTAAGTAGTGCTCCTTTTAAGGTAATTGTAAATGTCATCTTAAACCTCCTAGTGCGGCGTACTATTCCTATTATAACCTAAAACATGAAATTGCTTCAACATTTTTTTTAAATTTTGTGCATACCTTTTATAGATGGAAAGGAGTGTTTCGAAATTATGATGAATAAAATTTGGGCGGTAATCTTCATTATTTCTTTTATATATTCCTGCTTCACAGGAAATCTGCCAACGCTAAACGACGCTCTTATAGAAAGCTCTTCCTCCGCTGTCGAATTTCTTTTGGGAATCCTCGGCATCATGGCAATGTGGAGTGGTCTTATGGAAATCGCAGAAAAGACGGGGCTCATTAATAAGCTTTCAAGGCTTCTTCTCCCCTTTACAAAATTACTTTTTCCAAAGCAAAAGGATACAGACACTCTATCATCTATAATAATGAGTTTTATGGCTAATCTCTTTGGGGCAGGTAACAGTTCCACAGTATTTGCTCTACGCACCATGGAAAAATTGGACCTGCAAAACAAGCATAGTCCCATTGCCAGCAATGATATGTGCACCTTTGCCGTTGTAAACATGGCTTTCGCTCCAATTTTCCCTGTGATGGCAGTACAAATCAGGACAAATCTAGGTTCTTCAGACCCCTATTCCATAGTAATCCCCTCCATAATAACTGCCGGTATAACCATTTTTGTATCGGTTATTGCATGTAAGTTCTTTGAAAGGAGAAACTAATGGCAGAAATTTTTGGCTTTCTTTCAACTGGTTTTATACCCATCATGAGTGCGATAATAATCATCTATGGAGCCTATAAAAAAGAGCCCGTTTATGACTACTTTATAGAGGGGGCAAAAAGCGGTCTTAAAACAGCTGTTGAAATTCTTCCTTTTCTCATCGGAATTTTTCTTGCCATAAATTGTCTTACTTCTTCCGGAATCCTTAATATTGTAGATAATATTTTTTCTCCACTGTTAAAAGCTCTGGATGTACCTGTGCAGCTGTTGCCTTTAATTTTTCTCCGTGCAATTTCCGGTAGCGGGTCTTTGATAATCCTCCAAGACATCTTGGAAACAGTAGGTCCTGATTCATATGCCGGGCGGGTTGCCTGTGTAATGGCCGGTGGCTGCGAGACTATAATATATGTGCTGGCACTATATTTCGGTGTTACCAAGGTAAAAGAAATGAGACACGCCTTTAAAGGTGGTCTCATCGGTTATGTGACAGGGATTGTTGTCTCCATCGTCATTTGCAAATTTATATAGTTTTCTATTTTCTAATCATATGCTCTCAGTACCTGCGGACTGTATTTGCCTTCTTCGTCGTATACGAACAAAGGATCTGACAGCCTTAATTCCTTGCCCCCGCCTTTTACAAACTGAAGAAGTAAAATATTGGGGGCTCTCATTTTATCAGGGCTTACAAATTGCATTCTCTTAGGTTCAAGCCCTAATTCTCTCCCATGGTAACACAAATCCGCAAGGCGAGATGGTCTATGCACCATGAAAAGCTCACCCTTGGGTTTTAGCAAAAAATCACTGCATTTCAAAAACTCTTCAAGACTCGCTGATGTTTCATGTCTAGCAATGGTCTTTGGCTCCTCCTTGTTCTTTAGCCCGCCTCCTCCTTGAAAATATGGAGGATTACATACTATCATATCCACGGTGCCCTTTAACTCCTTGCCCCACTTTTTATAGTCCTTAACGTCTTCATTAAGAAAGGCTATCCTCTCTTCCAGCCCATTACCTTTTGCATTTCTGCAGGCCCTGTCCCAAGATGACCTTTGAACCTCTATCCCGGTAATTTTAGCCTTCGGAAGTTTAAAAGACAAAATTAAAGGAATTATTCCTGTTCCCGTTCCCAAATCTACGATTTTAAATTCCTTCCCCTTGTAGTTTTCTACCGCAAACTGAGAAAGGATGACTGCATCCACTCCGTAGCAGAATTCTCGCCAATTCTGAATAAGCTTCAAATCGCCGAAGCCTATCTCATCTACTCGCTCCTCTTCTAACAGATTCTCTTTCGCGAAATAATTATATTCTTCTTTGTTCATCAGTCCTTAATAAGTTCTTTTATTTCCTTCATGGTCACTTCGTCAACGCCTTCAAACAAATCCACATTTCTGTTATCTTTGCGTTTTTCAAAGCGCTTTATATCCTGTTTCTTGTAAGTATATACCTCCGAAGACAGCTTTTCTTCTTGTTCTTCTTGAGGTTCATCATTTTTCTTGCCCTTAGGTTTTTCATCAACGAAAAGTCGCACCTTGATTACATTTTCCAAAAGGTTTGTTTCTATTACTTTTGCCAATCCCTCCGGTGTCTTTACTTTCTCTCCTACATCAGGCATCCCTCTCCGCAATTCCATATAAATGTCATTTTCATATTTCAAACAACACATCAACCTTCCGCAGATTCCTGAAATTTTAGACGGATTAAGAGATAGGTTTTGAACCTTCGCCATCTTTATAGATACAGGCTCGAAGTCGGCAAGCCAACTGTGACAGCATAAAGCCCTTCCGCAGCTTCCTATACCCCCCAGCATTTTTGCCTCGTCTCTCACACCTATTTGCCGAAGTTCGATTCTCATCTTAAACACTCCGGCTAAATCCTTTACCAATTCTCTGAAATCCACTCTTCCATCTGCGGTAAAATAAAAGACAATTTTACTGTTGTCAAAGGTATATTCAACATCGATGAGCTTCATTACAAGACCATGCTTATCAATCTTCTCCTGGCAAAGTCTCATAGCACGCTCTTTTTTCTTAACATTTTCAACATGCTGTTTCCTATCCTTCTCATTTGCCAATCTGACAATTTTTTTCAAAGGCGCAACAATATTTTTCTCGGAAACCTCTTCCACATCCATGGCCACAGTGCCAAACTCCATGCCTCTTGCTGTTTCCACGATTACGCTGTCCCCTATCTTTACATCAAAGTTGTTTGGGTCAAAATAATATACTTTTCCGGCAGTTTTAAATCTTACGCCAGCTACTTTAATCATACTAGCCTCCAATTTTCAAAATTAAATTTTTAATAGCATATTGATAATTTACTTTAGCAATCAAATCTCTTCTTGCTTCTTCTATAAATTCAATATCCCTGATTATATTTTCACTTTTAAATTTGCTTGCCCTTTGCACTTCACCTTTCAAAACCTTCCCATACAACCTTTCAAGACCATCTACAATGGCTAAAGCATCATCTCTGCTCTTCATATTGACAGAAAGAATTTCCTTCATCTCACGGAAGCTTTTCTCATTCAGAAGTCCTTCAAATACAGACTCTGCTGCTTCAATGTTCTGTGTATCCTCAGAGAAATCTTCAATCCTGTATAAAACACATCGAGACTTAATGGTGTCTAAAAGATTTTCTCTGTTTTCTGAAAGCAGAATAATAACAGTGCCATCGAAAGGTTCTTCCAAAGTCTTTAAAAGCCTGTTTTGGGCTCTGGCAGTCATTGTATCCGCATCTTTGATGATAGCCATGTTTCTGCTTCCAAGAGGCTTTTTCTTAAGCGCTTCTTGTAGGCTTGATATCTGTTCGTCTTTAACTGACATCCCGTCGGACTCCAAAACATAAAGATCCTCATAGTTATCATGTTCAATTTTGCGGCAATTAACACATTGGTCGCAACCAAGCCCCGGTCTGTCTATACACACCAACGCTTTACAAAACTCTAAAGCAAACCTTTTTTTATCTACACAAGCGTCTCCTTCTATGATGTATGCATGGAGAACCTTATCCTCTCGTATGGCTTTGCTGATTTTTTCAACTATTATTCTGTTAAAACTACTCTTGTCCAAAGCCACGGCTCAATAATTCCTCCAACTTCTTATATATGTCAATTCTAATTTCCTCTATACTTCTGCTTGCATCAATCCCAACAACCCTTTCCGGCTCCTTTTCCTCTAGCTTGAGATACCCCTCAAACACGGACAGATGAAAGGCATCTTTTTCCATTTCCAGTCTATCTTGATTCTTCTCATCAATACGCCCTCTGCCTATCCTTGGGTCAAGCTTCATAAGGAAAGTGATATCCGGCATGCATTCTTTAACAGCATATCTATTTATAATGGAAACCGCATCCCCTAGACCTCTGCCATATCCCTGATATGCAATGCTGGAATCAACGAATCTGTCACACACTACAATTTTTCCTGCTTCCATAGCAGGCTTAATAACCTGTGCCACGTGTTGTGCCCTCGCCGCCGCATACAGCATGGCTTCTGTCATAGCATCCATCTCCATGCAATTCTTGTCGAGAATTAAGTCTCTTATCCTCTCTCCTATGGGAGTTCCACCCGGCTCTCTTGTAAAAATTATATCTATATTCTTTTCTTCAAAAAACTTTTTTATATTTTCAATCTGAGTAGACTTCCCCGAACCGTCAGGACCCTCAATAGAAATAAACAAACCTTTTCTCATAAAATCCTACTTTCTATCCATCTGGCTTACAAGTTTCCCCAAGAAAAAATAGCAAAGAGCTGCCAACGGAAAGCAAACCAGCAATGCAAATATTATCTTTAAAACAATCATCTCATGTTTCTCCTACAAAATATAAAAGGGTATAACCTTTTTGATTATACCACAAGAATTCCAATAAAAAAAGGCGAATATTATGAATTGGCTGTCCCGTTTCAGACGTTCCTTTGGAACTAAAAAAAGACGGCTCTATAATAAATGTTGGGGTGGGCGAAAAGAAAATCGTCTGTCTCAACATTTTTATTGCAAAAAAAATTGAGCATAGCTCATTCCTCGGTTACAATTAAAGCGACGAAACCCAAAGGAACTGAGGTGATACTATGCTTAACAATTATTTTATCGAAAAACTGCTCGGATTAAAAGACCTAATTTTAATAAATATTTATCCCTATCCTTGGCATGTATTCAATCCTAAGAATTCATAAGCGTAGATATGTATGTAAAGCCTGTGGTAAGAAGTTCTATGAAAACACACCTTTCCTACCCAAATATCAGCGTACTTCTAATAGGCTTTGGATGTATGTGCTCAAGGAGCTTGATGAAACTCGCTCCATGAAGTCCATAGGAAAAAGTGTTAACCTTTCAGGTCCTACCGTTGCAAGAATCATTGACCAAGTTAATTACAGGAAGAAGCCACTCCCTCAAATTATTTCAATAGATGAATTTAAGGGAAATGCCGGCAAAAAATATCAATGTATACTCACAAACCCAAAGAAGAAACAGGTTCTTGACATACTTCCTGAAAGAAATCTAGAAAGCCTATAAAGAAATGCTTACGGCATGCGCCGCTTTGATAGATTCAGGAAGAGAATATTACATATGATGAACGCTCCTAACTAGGTCGATTTTATCGTAGCTGAGGGTAAAACAAAACACAGGCAACAATTGTCACCTGTGCTTAAAATCTTTTTTCTTTTCGCCCATGCCCCAACATTTGACATAGAGCCCTTTTTTTCAGGTTTGATCATCCAACAGGATATTCTTCATAAAACAAATTCGATACAGCCACAGTATTCTTTGGAGCTCCATCCAAATCGCGTCCTTCTATTCCTAAAATCTTTTCCGGCTGAATCCAAGGTTTTTTCTGAATTTGACTGGTTTCTTCGTGAGTCAGATAGCCCTTGTAGGTTACCATACCTCTTCTCAGATATCCATCTTTTACACAGGCCTCTGTAACACCATTATTCAAAATACTTCTTATATGCTTTTCTATGGATGCAGCATAAGCGATGGAAGCAGTATTGGAAATAGCGCTTGGAATGTTGCTGACACAGTAGTGAACAACACCCTCCTCAATATACGTAGGATCATCATGGGTGGTTTCATGGAATGTCTCAATTGCACCATAGTCATTACTAATGTCAGCAATGACGGACCCTTTTTTCATCATCTTAACCATTTCTCTGTCGATAAGGTATTCCGTGTTACTCTTATCCCATCTTACACAGTTAACCACCATATCTACTTCCGGCAAAAGTTTTTTAATATTATACCTATTGGAAATCATAGTATTAACTTTACCATCATACTTGGAGCTGAGGTCTCTCAGATGCCCTATATTGGTCGCTGCAACAGTTACCCATGCTCCCATCGTGTGTAGAACTTCAATGGCTCCTTTTCCAACAACACCACATCCCAGTACCAACACCTTTATTCCCGGTGCAGTTCCCAGACCGCTTACAAATTTACCCATTCCTCCGTTGGTCGCCATAAGAGAATACAGTCCCAAAAATGCTCCCGCTTTTCCCGCTGCTTCACAATTGGGAGACCCAAATCTATGAGTGTCCTCTGCAGCAAAGGATATGACCTTTTTCTCCAACAGCGCTTCCACCTCTTTTTTGTTGGCTGCAGGGTGAATACAAGTGAAGACAATCTGGTTTTCTCTCAGCAGAGCATATTCACTTTCCTCTATCTCTTTTACTTTCACCAAAACATCACACTGAGCAAATATTTCTTCTTTGCTTTTTATTTCTGCTCCTGCAAAAATGTACTCAGAATCATCAAATCCGGCATTTGCACCGGCATTTTTTTCTACGTAAACCTGGTGGCCGTCACTTACACAATTGGCTACTTCTGCGGGAGTCAAGACAACCCTGTATTCATTTTTCTTAATATCCTTCAATACACCTAATTTCATCTCCCTGCTCCTTTCTTTCATCCAACAATTATTATTTTTTTGCTTTTCTTTCCAGTGTCCTGTATTTTTCGGCAATTTTTCTTCTAAAGAATTCTCTTAATTCATTATCAAAGGAGGCTACTTTGTGTAAATCCTGATGAATATTTATTTCTATAATCTGGAATCCTTCCTTTGTAATGGCTACATCAAATCCAAGATATTCCAATTCGCAAAGGTATCTGCAAATTCCCAGAATCTGTTCACAAATATCTTCCCAGTGAGGAATCTTCCCTTCAATCTTTGTGCCTGTATCAGGGTGAACAGGGCACGGATTAAACACATGATCTGTTATTGTCTCAGGATTGTACAGTTCTCCCGTTTCTCTGTCTATCATGGCACATATGCCGCCATATCCAACATTATCGGTAAATCCTGTCTTTGAGGACCCAATTCGCATGTATGTCTGCATAATTTTAGGATTGTATCCGTCTGCATTGATTACCATCATTCTTATGGTATTTACCGATTTACCGTAAATTTGATTTATAACATCGCTTTGTTCAATATATTCTGTCAAAATATAGAAAGAAGTAAAGGAATCTATAAGTTTCTGTAAATCTGCTTCCGTGGATACTTCATCATTTACTAAAATTTCCCCCTCCGAATATGCAAGGCAATAAAATCCGTCTCCGTGAGTTCCTGCTGAAGCCTTTAACGCCAGCTTTCCTTTTTCCTTCAATAATTGAACTATGCCGCTTACACTTTCTTCAATATAGTCAGGACAATCCCACATTTTGCTTATACAACCTTTGCCTGTCCTCTTGAAAATTGAGAAATAATACTTAGGAATATAGTCCTTGAAAGGCTCTAACATATATCTGAAAGTAGTCTTATCATTAACCCATTTTTGATAGTCGTTGTTTATTCTGTTGAGCCAATGATAATCATAATCGGATAAGAAATATCTGTAGTTTGATTCATTAAGCCCGTACTGATATGTTCTGAAGGACAAGAAACCTCTTTTCCATGCCCATATTTTTTTACTCAAAGACACGTTTTTTGTATGCCAAAAATCATCCTTTACAGAATCAATCCATAATTTCTGCATATAAGGTCTGATGCCTTCTCTCGCGTGGGACATAATTCTCTTGTTTTTCATTATTCTTCTGTATTCTTTTATTCTGTCCCCGAAAGTATATTTGATTCTGCTCAACTTGGCTTGTGCTTTATCTTTTAAATACGAATTAAGCTTGTCGGAAGGTGTAATTTCAGGCAATCTCGGGTCTGCAGAGAAGTTGAGGAACACGAATCCCTTTTCTTCGCTTAAAGCTATATTTACGGTAAAGTAATTCAACTGATATAATTGTTTTCCTACATCTTCAATGGTTTCCTTTATATAATCCCAATTAGGAACCACAACCTTTTTTCCGGCAATATTGCAACTACCCGATTCCAAATCTATCGGTTGCACTTCATGCTTTCTTCCCTTCTTCTCTCCTTTTTCAGACACCTCTGTATAATAATTTGCCATATCTGCTTCCAAGATAATAGGTTTTTCTCCTGCATCATTGGCAATCCAGAATTTAATGTAATGCTCAAGAATATTTCCTTCGCCGAAATCATACTCGAAAGAAGTAGGCTCTGCTACAACATAATTGGCTTTCAAGCTTCCGATAATCTTTCTCAGTCTTGACAAATCTCCGGCAGTTTCATTTATTAAGAAGCCTTCTTCTTCTCCAACATATTTAATAGTATATCTGCTTCTTTTACTATTCCAATGGGAAGGTCTCAGTTCTGCAACTCCCACTTCTTTTACAAGGTCAAAGATATCCTGATATGTATATTCTCTGTCTTCTTCCCTTGCGCTGAGTATTAGCATTCTCTTTTCTCTGTGAATAATGCTGAAATAAATTTCCTTATGATGCTTCTCATACTTTTTTAAAACTCTTCTGGTAGTCAGCATATCATCCAACCATTTTGAAAACTGGTTGTTATACGGCGCCAAGAATATGTATTCAAAATCAGAAATGTATTTATCGGTAAAATCGCTGAACAAGTCATAGCGCTCTACGCTTCTGCACAAATATCCTCTCTTATGAATATCTTCGATATAATCCTTAGGATAAACGTTCTTATACAAGCGTGCATCTTCTCTCGTCTTTTTTCTCCATACATTGGCCATGTTTCTCGAATATCCTTTGGAAGTAACTTTATTCATTTCTAGCTCTCTTTTTAAACGGTTTTTTTTCATTTTTAAAGACCCTTTCCTCATTAATATAATTATAAAAAATGATTTTAGATTACATAAATGCTAACATTTCTACCCTTTTTCATTTTGATAACACATTACTTACCTCCCCGTTTCTCAAGCAACGCAATAGCTTCCGTGTGTTTAGTAAATGGAAAATTATCAAAAGGTTTTAAGTAGCTACACCTATATCCGTAATATTCCATATATTTTATATTCTCTGCAAGGGTTTTGGGGTTGCAGGAAATATATACAATTTGATTGACACCGTATTCCAGTACCTTATCCAGAGCCTTAGACTGAATGCCAACTCTTGGAGGATCTACTACTATTACATCGGGTTTTGTTTCAATATCCTTTAGAACTTCAAACACATCCCCGGCAATAAAGTGACAGTTGTCAAGTCCATTAAGAGCTGCGTTCTCCTTTGCCGCCTCTACGGCCTCCGGTACCAGTTCTATTCCTAAAACATCTTTGGCCTTCAACGCCATTATCTGGCTAATGGTTCCGGTTCCGCAATATAGATCAAAGACTGTTTTCCCCTCAAGACCGTCTATCAGAGCCAATGCTTCACTGTACAATTTTTCCACCGCTTCCACATTGGTTTGGAAGAAAGAAAAGGCACTGACTTTAAACTCAAGTCCCATTAGCTTCTCCATATAATAGTCCCTTCCCCAAAGGATTTTAAGACTATCACATACAACGGCATCTGCAAGTCTGTCATTGAAAGTCCTCAGGATACCCACCAATTTATTTTCTAAGGCCAGTTCGCCAAGTCCTTTCACATATGCATCTTCTTCAAATCCTTCTTCAGAAGAGGTCACTATGTTTACAAGAATTTCCTTGGTTCTCACTCCTTTTCTCACTATAAGGTTTCTGAGGAGTCCTTTGTGACTTTTTTTGTGGTAATATGTGTACCCTTTTTCTTTTGCAAAGTTCAAAGTAAACTTAAGGATTTTGTTAAAGTCTTCATCTACAAGTTGGCAATTATCTACGGTTATAATAGACATGAAGTTGCCTTTCTTGTGCATACCTAAGGTCATTTCTCCATCTTTTACCAAGTCACCAAAGGTATATTCCATTTTATTTCTGTATCTGTACGCAAGAGGGGCTCCATCAATGGAATCAATCACCTGAGGGCAAACGCCCTTATCCTTTAGGAGATCCTTCACCGTTTCTTCCTTTTTTAAAAGCTGGCTTCGGTACTCTTCTCCCTGATAAATGCACCCTCCGCAAAATTCATCATGTTTACATACTTCCAATTTTAAAATTCTCCGTATTTATCATAAAATTCTTTTTTGTACTCGCTAAATCTTTCCTCTTCTATAGCATTTCTTATATTCTCCATCATATTGATAAGAAAATGTAGGTTGTGGTTGGAAAGAAGCATAGATGAAAGCATTTCTCCCGACTTGAAAAGGTGTCTCAAATACGCCTTTGAATAATTACGGCAGGTATAGCAATCACATTCAGGATCCAGCGGCTCCCAGTCTCTTTCATATCTGGCATTTTTAATGTTCACTCTTCCTCGCGAAGTAGTGGCCAGTCCGTGCCTCGCTATCCTGGTGGGAAGAACACAGTCAAACATATCCAGTCCCCGTTCTACTCCCTCAAAGAGGTAATCCGGGCTTCCCACGCCCATCAAATATCTGGCCTTATCCTCAGGTAAATAGTCTACACAATCATCAAGGACATCCAGCATTATCTCTTTCGGCTCTCCCACGGAAAGACCTCCTATAGCATATCCCGGTAAATCCAGTTCTACAATTTCTTCAGCGCTTTGCTTTCGCAAATCCTTATACATGCCACCCTGCATTATGCCAAAGAGAGATTGTCTCTCAACATCTTTGTGATAATCCTTACACCTCTTAAGCCATCTGGTGGTTCTCTCAAGAGAATTCTTCACATAGGTTCTGTCTGCAGGATACGGTGCACACTCATCAAAGGCCATCATAATGTCCGATCCAAGAGCATTCTGAATTTCCATGGATTTTTCCGGAGTTATCATGTGAGGAGAACCGTCTATATGGGAACGGAACTTAACACCTTCTTCGGTAATCTTTCTGAGGGCTCCAAGGGAAAAAACCTGAAAACCACCACTGTCAGTCAATATGGCTCTGTCCCAGTTCATAAACTTGTGAAGTCCTCCGGCTTCTTTTACCACGTCATGACCCGGTCTTAAATACAAGTGATATGTGTTGGACAAAATAATGTTTGCCCCCATATCTTTCACCTCTTCCGGTCTCATTGCCTTTACAGTTGCCTGAGTTCCAACGGGCATGAAGACGGGAGTCTGTATATCACCGTGAGGTGTGTGTATGATACCTCTTCTTGCCTTTGTTTTATTATCCTTTTTTATCAACTCATAGGTTACAGCCTGTTTCATGAAATTTTTTAAACTCTCTTTTCTTTCTGTTTATCGGCCACTTCTATTAGACGCTTAAAGGTCTCTCTAAAATACGTCTGCCATTCCTTATTTACAAACTTCTCATTGACAACGGCCGAAACCAGCTCCTTAAATTTTTCTTTCTTACACAAATTTATGTTAATGTATGTCTTTTCATATACAGTATCTATCATTTCTTCTACATAGAAATCTTTTAGCCTTTTTA
>JAZNUK010000073.1:0-3323 GCA_045592265.1 Candidatus Fimisoma sp.
TATTATCTAAACTTATTATTAACCTTATTATCTAAAAAATGTTTAAAGGTTTTCTCTTGGCTTTTGCCTCTTCCGTAATAGGAATGTTGTTAGTTCTTCTGGTGGCCCACCAGACGCGGTTGAAGGTGATGCCAAGACACATAACCCATGCCAGGAACCAGAACCAGAACATAAGTACCACTATGTTGGAAAAGGAACCGTACAAAATGTCATAGTTAGAGGAGCTTGACGTATAAAGTGCATATACGTAGGTCACTACCAAAAATCCTATAGCCGAAAATACACTTCCGGGTAAAATGTCTCTAAAAGGCACTTTCTTGCTGGGAAGTATATAGTAATTATAGGAAATCATGAGAAAATACATTCCCCAAGCCAAAGGCCATCGTAGCAACATCCAGGCCGCTCGGGAAATTTCTTCTCCCAAAACCTTTCCAAAAACTATATTTAAAATAACTTCTCCATATACAAAAACCACCAGGGAAAAACCTACCGTAAATATGGTAATAACAATGGTCCCCATGGATTTAATCCTGTCTCTGACAAAGCCTCTTCCGATTACCGCCCCATCGGTAAGGGTGTAGGTTGCAATTCTTGAAAGGGCAAATTGAACCCTGGATGCTGACCAAAGGGCTATGACAGCCAAAAACAAGCTGTTCACCCCTGACGGTGAATACTCCAGAAGAGCAAGAAGTGTCTCGGAGCCTTCCACATCCACATACATCTCTACCCAATCTTTCAGCTCATCAAGGGACAGGGAAAAAAGTCCCAGTAGCTGAGATAAAAGAATGAGAATAGGTATTATGGATAAAAAGAGATAGAATGCAATCTGCGCCGCAACACCTTGGTAATATGGATCCTGGAACTGATGCAGTATCAGAAGGAACATTTTTTTGATGCGTCTTCCCGCAGTGATGGTAGAGAGTCTCATTCGAAGATTTTACCTTTCTTCCAATAGTTTTTCCAGCTTTTCAAGAGCCTTAGCCCTATGACTTATGTTGTTTTTCTCCTCTTCGCTGAGTTGGGCGAAGGTTTTGTTATATCCGTCCGGTACGAATAAAGGGTCATACCCAAAGCCATTTTCTCCTACAGGAGTGTGAATTATACGGCCGGGGCACTCACCTCGAGCTACCAAGGTTTCTCCGTCGGGGAAAATCAATGTGATGACCGATACAAATTTGGCGGTTCTTTCTTTGTCCGGAACCTCTGCCAGGAGTTTAAGAAGTTTTTCATTATTCTTAGCATCGTCGCACTGTTCTCCGGCAAACCTTGCAGAATACACCCCCGGAGCTCCGCCTATATAGTCCACCATAAGTCCCGAATCGTCTGCTACGGTAATTTGACCGGAGGCTTTCATTATTTCCAGCGCTTTCTTGTATGAATTTTCCTCAAAAGTTTCTCCGTCTTCTTCTATTTCAAAATCGGCGACTCCCGCATCCTTCCTAGGAACCACTTCCATTCCGAATTTGCTCATTATAGCCTGAATTTCCTTTATCTTGTGGGCATTGGATGACGCCGCAATAATCTTCTTCATCATATGGTCTTTATATCTCCCGCAATGTCTTTTTGTATAACGTTCAGTCGCTTACAGCCTTCTGCTGCCAGTGCCAGCAATCTTGTCAATTCCTCAGGACAAAAAGGTCTTTCCTCCCCGGTGCCCTGTACTTCAATATATTCTCCCTTGTCTGTCATAACCACATTCATGTCAACTATAGCACGGGAATCTTCCTCGTAGCAGAGGTCTAATATTTCCTCTCCTTCTGTTATTCCCACACTTACGGCCGAAACAAATGAAGTGACAGGAATTTCGTCTATCATCCCTTCTTCCTTCATCCATTTCATAGCCTCCACCATGGCCACGAAAGCACCGGTAATTGAAGCTGTTCTGGTTCCGCCATCTGCCTGAATAACATCACAGTCAATCCAGATGGTTCTTTCCCCCAGCTTATCCATATCTACCACAGAACGAAGGGATCTGCCTATAAGCCTTTGAATTTCAACGCTTCTCCCGTCTGTTTTTCCTTTGTCTCTTTTTTTCCTTGTTCCGGTTGAGCCGGGTAACATACCGTACTCTGCAGTGACCCACCCCTGACCGGTACCTACCAGATGTCTTGCTGTGGAATTCTCCACCGTGGCAGTGCATATTACCTTGGTGTTACCCATTTCAATAAGCACCGACCCTTGAGGGCTCATCAAATAGTTGTTTGTAATCTTCACCGGTCTGATTTCATTGGCTTCTCTTCCGTCAACTCTCATTTTTCTTTTCTTCCGTTCCTTTTCTGTTTTCCATTGATTATAATTACGGCTGGTTCTTATTCGGGCGACACAGAATTGTCCGCACCGCCGGTATCATCATTATTTTGGCATAAATTAAATGTTTCTATATGGTATATTGTACCACAATAAAAAAGGTTTTACAAAACTTTTGTCCCGATGGGGTAGTCTATGGTATAATGGGGTCATGATTATTGGGGCGTTGTCCCATGCTTACTTTAGGAAAGGTCATAAGATAAAGATGAAAATAGTTATTTTAGATGGTATTACAATCAATCCGGGAGATTTATCATGGCATGAGTTGGAATCTATTGGTGATGTAATGGTGTACGACAGGACTACCGATGAGGAATTGGTTTCACGAATAGGTGACAGTGAAGTTATTTTTACCAACAAATGCAAAATAACCGGGGAAGTTATGGATCAATGTCCAAATCTTAAGTTCATAGGTGTTCTTGCCACCGGATATGATCCTATAGACACTAAGGCTGCCAAGGAGAGAAATATTGCTGTTGCCAATGTTCCCGCCTATTCTACGGAAAGTGTTGCACAGCACACTTTTGCCCTAATCCTTGAACTTTGTAATAACGTGGGGATCCACAACGAGGCGGTTCAAGAAGGCGCCTGGGGGAGAAGTAATGACTACTGCATGGTTATCAAGCCTATCTTCCAGCTTACAGGCAAGTCTCTGGGCATCATAGGCTACGGAAATATCGGAAAAAGAGTTGGCGAAATTGCCCGTGCCTTCGGCATGGAGGTTTTTCCTTATAGCCAAGAGCCTGAAAAAGCCATGAAAGCAGATATTATATCTGTTCACTGCCCTGCCACTGAGGAAAATAAAGGTTTTATCAACAGGGATTTTATAAGCAAGATGAAGGACGGCGCTTATTTAATAAACACCGCTCGCGGTGCTTTGATAAATGAAGTCCACCTGGCAGATGCATTAAAGTCAGGCAAACTGGCAGGTGCCGCTCTCGATGTGGTAAGTAAGGAACCCATAGATGATGATAGCCTTCTCCTAGGTGTCCCAAATCAAGTCGGATCGTAGCCAT
>JAZNUK010000074.1:0-20397 GCA_045592265.1 Candidatus Fimisoma sp.
ATCCTTATCAAAACTTATCATATCATTATCTTTTGATGTTCTGAAGGATTTTCCTATTGACGATAAATATATGCCCTCGAGAAGATTAGTCTTCCCTTGGGCATTATTTCCTATTATAAAATTTACGTTTTCATCAAACTGAAGAGTCAAATCTTCATAATTTCTAAAATTTTTTAATTCTATTTCTTTTATATACATATTTTTAGCTTAACCTTACCGGTAATATAAGATATTCAAAATAGTCTCCCATTATTGGTTTTATCAAACATGGGCTTACGTTGTTATTAAAATAAATTGAGATTTCTTCTTCATCTAAAACTTTCAAAACATCTATTATATACTTTGAATTAAAGCCTATAGTCAAGTCATTTCCTTCTTTTGTAACTATAACTGTCTCTTTAACATTTCCTTCCTCTGATTTAGATGTTATCTCTATAGTTGAATCCTTTATATCCATTTTTACCAAATTGTTTTTTCCTACTTTGGCAAGAAGTGAAGCTCTTTCAACGCTATTTAATAAATCTGTCTTGTTAAGAACTACTTTACATGAACTTTCCTTAGGAAGAATTCTCTTATAATTCATAAATTCTCCCTCAAGAAGTCTTAAAATAACTTTTGTATCCTCAAATACAAAAACTGCTTTCTTTTCACTTAATAAAAGAGTAACATCTTCATTATCTATATCGGATTCTGTTATTATCCTACTTATTTCATTTAATATTTTTGCAGGTATTATTATGTTTTCTCTCTTTTTATTTTTCATTTTTTCTCTTGAAATGGCCATTCTAAAACCATCTATAGCAATCATGTTAAGGCTTTCTTCTTCCATTTCTATGAGAACACCGGTTATTACCCCTTTATTTTCATCAATGCTTGCTGCAAAGGATGTTTTCTTTATCATTTCTATAAGTAATTCTTTATTAAAAAGAACTGTTTCTGCTTTTTCATCAGTAGGATTTATATTTGGAAATTCATCTGCCGGCAGTCCTACTATATTAAATTCTGAATTTGAACATTTTATATTTAATTTACCGTTCTCTTCCTCTATTACTATCTTTTCATCAGGAAGCTTTCTTATTATATCTCCAAATAATTTAGACATCACTACTACGGAACCCGGTGTTGAATCCGATACTTTTATTTTCTTTTCTATGCTCAGATCAAGATCCGATGCAGACATTGTCAATGTTCCTGTTTCGTCTACGCTAAGAAGTATACCTTTTAAAATAGGAATAGTTGTTCTGGCTGTAACAGCTTTTGAAACTATATTAAGTGCTTTAGAAAGTGTATTTTGGTTACATGAAAATTTCATAAATTACCTCCGCAGATTTCCAATTTATTTATATTTATATTTCTTGGTAGTAATAGTAGTAGTAGGGGCTGTGAAATATGTGGATAACTCATACAACCCTTGCTATATTAAGGTTCAAATAGTTTAATAAACATGTGGAATAAAATTAAATAAAATTATAATTGTTTTGATATATATTTTTGATTGTTTTATTCCTTTATATCTTCCTTTATTTTTTCTATTATTTCTTTTAGATTCTTATCTATTTTTTTATCATTTTCTATTTTTTCACAAGCGTATAACACTGTAGTATAATGTTTTCCTCCAAAAGCTTGTCCTATTTTAGGAAGAGAATAATCTGTCATTTCTCTCATTATGTACATTGCTATTTGTCTTGGATAAGCTATGTTATTTGTCTTTTTTGAAGATTCCATATCAGACATTTTTATTCCATAATGCTTACATACCGCTTTTTTTATCTTTTCAGGAGTTACGGTAGTCTCATATCCGCTTAAAATATCTGTAAGAATTTTTCTTGCAAAAAATTTATCGGGTTTTTCTTGCATTAATTTCGAAAATGTTATGACTCTTGTCAAAGCTCCTTCAAGTTCGCGTATATTGTCTTTTATTTTTTCTGCAATCATGCAAATAACATCATAGAATTCAGGATTTTCATCTAGGTCTATTTCATTTTCCGCTTTTTTTACCAATATTGCAACTCTTGTTTCATAATCAGGAGGTTGAATATCTGCTATTAAATTCCACTGGAACCTGGAACGAAGCCTATCTTCAAGATTTACAAGTTTGTTTGGCGCTCTGTCACTTGATATTATGATTTGTTTATTTAAATCATAAAGTGAATTGAATGTGTGGAAAAATTCTTCCTGAGTAGTTTCTTTTCCTTCAAGAAATTGAATATCATCTATTAAAAGGACATCAACCTTTCTATATTTAGATTTAAATTCATTTATTCTTTGTTCTTTTAAAGCCTTTATAAGCTCATTTGTAAACATTTCAGAAGAAACGTAAAGAACATTTAAGGAAGGATTATTTTCAAGAAGATAAATACCTATTGCGTGCATCAAGTGTGTCTTTCCTAAACCGGAACCTCCGTAGATAAAAAGAGGATTGTATGATTCAGAAGGAGATTCGGCAACTGCCAAGGCTGCGGCATGGGCATATTTATTGCTGTTTCCAACAACAAAATTACTGAAGTTAAAATTAGGGTTAAATATTTTTTCTCTGTTAAAGTTATTCTTTTTAGGTTTTATGGTAGGTTGTTCTTGTTTTTCTTCTTCTGAATCGTATTGATCGGAATTTTTCAAAACAACGCGAAAATAATCTCCTAAAACTGCTTTAAAAGAGTTTTCAAGAGTTGTAAGATAGCGATTCTTTATAGTAAGCATTATAAATTCATTTCTCTTGTCGGCCGAACTTATTTCCAGATATACTATGTTAAGATCTCTGTCTATTTTACGCAACTGTAGTGGTTGAAACCAGGTTTCAAAACTTATAGGCGTAATATTTTCTTTAATTTTTTCAAGGACTTCTTTCCAAATTTTATTATTTCGTTCCATTACAAAAAACCTACTTTATAAATATGTTTAAATACATTTTATAAAAAAAGTTATCCACAAGCAAGTACCAATTAAATTTATTTAAAAAATAATTATCCTTATTAGTTATCCACATGGTGTGGATAAAGTTGTGCATATTAAAAAACATTGACATTTGAACATTTTTGAATTATAATTCTATAGCGTATGTGCATAATTGGAATTTAGATTTGCACAAAAAGATTTTAAATTCAGAAAGGAGTCTTCAAAATGAAAAGAACTTATCAGCCTAAGAAAAGACAGAGAATGAAGGAACATGGTTTCAGAAAAAGAATGAGCACCAAGAATGGTAGAAATGTTCTCAAGAGAAGAAGAGCAAGAGGTAGAAAGAAACTGACTGCTTAATTTGAGAAGGAAAAAGATATGCTAAAGAAAAATGTTTTGAGAAAGAAAAGTGATTTTTCCGCAATTTATAAAAAAGGGAAGTCGGTTGGCGACAAGTATGTTGTTGTTTTTTACCGTACAAACAAGCTTGGATATAACAGAACAGGATTTTTAGCAAGTAAAAAAGTTGGAAATAGTGTTAAAAGAAATAGGGCAAAAAGATTGATGAAGGAAAGCTTTAAGTCACTGGGAGAAAAAATTCCCGTGGGATATGACTTCATCATAATTGCCAGAAACACTATTTGCGGAAAAAAATGTCAAGATGTGCAAAGGTCTATGTACAATGCACTGAAAAGAACCGGAGTAATGAAGGAATAATGGGGATTATCGGTATTTTTTTAAAAAGAATTATTGTTCTTTTAATAAGATTTTATCAGATTTGTATTTCGCCTCTTTTTCCACCTACTTGCAGGTTTGAACCTACCTGTTCTGCGTACTTTATACAAGCGGTGGAAAAGTATGGAGTTTTTAAAGGTAGTTATCTGGGAATTAAGCGTATTCTAAAGTGTCACCCTTGGCATGAGGGTGGATATGACCCTTTGGAATGATGGAGGAATTTAATGGGAATTATTGCAAAACCTTTGGGATTTTTACTTACTTGGCTTTATGGCTTGGTTGGTAATTACGGTATCTCACTGATAATTCTAACTGTGGCAATAAAGCTGTTGATGTATCCTTTGTATAAAAAGCAGATTAAATCTACTATGGGAATGTCTGCTCTTCAGCCAAAAATACAAGAAATACAGCAAAAGTACAGTAAAGACCAGGCTATGATGAACGAAAAGATGCAGGAGCTTTACGCAAAAGAAGGGTTTAGTATGTACAACGGATGTCTGCCTATGATAGTTCAGATGGTAGTTATAACCGGTTTGTTTGCGCTATTGAGAAACCCTATGTCCTATATAGAGTCTGACGGAATGTTGCTTGCAATTCATGAATCCTTCCTTTGGATACCTGACTTGGCACAACCGGACAAGTGGATACTTCCTCTTATTGCGGGAATTGCTACTTTTGTAGCTTTTGCATTTTCGCAGACCAGTCAGCCGGGAGCAAATGCAGCACAGATGAAGATAATGACTTCAATGATGAAGTATCTCTTCCCTGTTATGATTTTACTTATGGCAAGAAGCTATCCTGCAGGACTGGCAATTTATTGGGCAGGAAGCCAGACTGTACAAATCTTCTATAATATCCGCTTCTCAAAGATGAAGAAGAAATTTAAAGAAGAACAAAACAAAAAAAATAGAAAGAAATAAAGCGTACGTGCGTTGGAGGAAGAATATAAACATGGCAATGGATTTTTCTGAAAAGTGGGGAACAGATGTAGATACGGCTGTTCAGTTGGCGTTGGCCGACCTTAAACTCACAATTGATGAAGTCGATGTTACTGTTTTGGAAGAGCCTTCAAGAGGATTTTTCGGTATCGGTTCTAAGCTTGCCTTAGTAAGAGTAGAAAAGAAAAAAGCACCGGAAAAAACCGTTTCCAAAAAAAAGGAAGAAAAGAAAACGGAAGAACCTCAAAAGGCACATACTCACAAAGCAGTAGCAGTAGAAAAAAAGAAAGAAGAAATAAAAAATGATGAACAGAAGGAAGTTATTGAAACTGTTACTCCAGTGGAAGCTGTTGAAGAAAAACTTCCGGAAGAGAATCTTACTGTGTGTGAAAACCACATAGCACTTGATTTCTTAAAAGAAGTAACCAAAGAAATGGGTCTCGATCTTGAAATAAGTGCTAAGACCGGAGAAGAATCCCTTTATATTGATATTCAGGGAAAAGATTCCGGTACCATTATAGGAAAGAGAGGTCAGACTCTCGACGCAATACAATACTTAACAAGTCTTGTGGTTAATAAAGAAAATGAAAAATATACCAGAGTTGTTGTAGATGCTGAAAACTACAGAGCAAGAAGAGAAAAGACTCTTGAAGCTTTGGCATATAGACTTGCTAACAAGGTTGCTAAATCAAAGAGAAGTGTTAAGCTTGAACCAATGAATCCTTACGAAAGAAAAGTTATTCATGCTACACTTCAAAACCACCCGAAGGTGGTTACAAGAAGCGAGGGACAGGACCCATATAGAAGGGTTGTCATTGAGCTTAAGTAGAGTATAAAGGGCTGTCCAGAAATGATAGCCCTTTTTTGAATTATTTAAGAGACTGGATATCAAAATGTGCGTAATAAAAGAGGGACCTATTATGAGGGAAGATACAATTGCTGCAATTGCAACGGCTGCCGGTGAGGGTGGCATTGGAATAGTAAGAATAAGCGGTGAAAAGGCTTTTGATATATTAAAAGAACTCTTTGTTCCTGTGTCGGGAAATTTAAAAAACAGATATCTTTCCTACGGCCACATCATAGACCCTCAGGATAAAAAGATTGTAGACGAAGTGATGGCAGTATTTATGAAAGGACCTCACTCATATACGGCAGAGGATGTAGTTGAAATTCAGTGCCACGGAAGCATAGTTTCCCTTAGAAAAATTTTGTCTTTAGTATTGAGAAGCGGTGCCAGACTTGCGGAAAGAGGAGAATTTACAAAGAGAGCTTTTTTAAATGGCCGTCTGGATTTGACCCAAGCCGAAGCGGTTATTGATCTTATTAAAGCAAAGAGTGAAAAGACATTTGATGTGGCACTTAGTCATCTTGAAGGGACGTATTCAAAACACATTAAGAGTATAAGAGAGCTTCTGGTAGATATTTTGGTAAACCTTACTGTTAATATAGACTATCCCGATGAAGATATAGAGGAAATGACCTATGGTAAGCTACGGGAAGCACTGCTTCAGGTAGAAGGAAAAATCGATAAACTTTTGGCAACGGCAGATGCAGGGCGGATTATAAATGAGGGACTGAAAATTTCCATAGTTGGAAGACCAAATGTGGGAAAGTCATCTCTCATGAACGCCCTCATGGGAGAAAGCCGTGCAATAGTTACAGATATTCCCGGAACAACCAGAGATACCATTGAAGAAGCTATTACCATAAGAGATATTCCGGTACTCATCACAGATACGGCAGGGATACATGAAACCGATGATGTTATAGAGAAAATAGGAATAGAAAAAAGCAAAGAATCCTTTAACAAGGCAGATCTTATCCTTTTTATGGTTGACGGAAGTAGTAGCCTTGGGCAAGAGGATTATGAAATCCTTGATAGGATAGGGGAAAGAAAAGCCATAGTTTTAGTTAATAAAATGGATCTTGGAGTCAATGTTGAAATAGAGAAAATAAAGAACATTGTTCCAAAGAGTAAGATAATTAAGTGCTCGATTAAAGAGGGCTTAGGAGTAAAGGAACTGGCAGACAGTATAGAAGAGTTGGTATATGACGGCAAAATCAGTCAGAAGGAAAATCTTGTGGTTACCAATGTTAGACATAAAAACCTTTTGCAGGAAGCATTGAGAGCTGTAAGTGACTCCTTGTTAATGATTGACGATTATCAACCCCTTGAGTTTATAGAAATTGATGTTAACCGATGTTATGAACTTTTGGGAGAAATTATTGGAGAAACTGCCACAGGAGATATTATAGACAAAGTGTTTGAAAGATTTTGTTTAGGAAAATAAGTTTGAAAGGACTTTATATATAATGGAAAGAATTTTTATGGGAGAGTATGATGTAATAGTTGTTGGTGCCGGACATGCAGGCTGTGAAGCAGCCCTTGCTACAGCACGTATGGGGAAAAAGACTATTATGTTTTCCATGAATTTGGAGGCGATAGCAATGATGCCGTGCAATCCGTCCATAGGCGGAACGGGAAAAGGCCATCTTGTGAGAGAAATAGACGCCCTAGGCGGAGAGATGGGAATAAACATCGACAAGACATTTTTGCAGAGCAAGATGCTTAATACAGCAAAAGGTCCTGCGGTGCACTCCCTTAGAGCACAGGCAGATAAAAACAGATATCATGTGGAAATGAAAAAAACGATAGAGAAGACACCAAATCTGGATATGAAACAGTGTGAGGTGACAGATCTGATTATAGAGGAAGGAAAAGTTAAAGGCGTTGTCACTCAAAACAATACCTTTTACACTGCCAAGGCGGTAATTTTGGCAACGGGAACTTTTTTGTCAGGAAAAATTTTCATAGGAAGCAGTGTTTTTGAAAGCGGACCAAACGGTCTTGCACCTTCCAACAAACTTGCCGAAAACTTGAAAAAGCACGGAATGAAATTGAGAAGATTCAAGACGGGTACACCGGCAAGATGTCTTGGGAGCAGTCTTGATTACAGCAAGATGGTAGAGCAAAAGGGAGATGAAAAGATTGTACCTTTTTCTTTCATGAATGATGAGGTTGGTGAGAATAAAGTTTCTTGCTGGCTTACATATACTAATGAAGAAACACACAAGGTAATAAGGGAGAACTTTCATAGGTCTGCATTGTTCGGAGGACAAATCGAAGGAATAGGACCCAGATACTGCCCGTCTATAGAAGATAAGGTAAATCGTTTTGCGGAAAAGGAGAGACATCAAACCTTTATTGAACCGGAAGGCCTTGATACAGACGAAATGTATATTCAGGGAATGTCTTCAAGTTTGCCTGAAGATGTGCAGCTTGCTTTTTATAAGACCATCCCGGGACTTGAAAATTTGAGAATTACAAGACCTGCCTACGCCATTGAATATGACTGCATAGATCCTCAAGATTTAAAGTTAAACTTGGAGAACAGAGATATAGAAAACCTGTTTTGTGCCGGACAGTTTAACGGAAGTTCAGGGTATGAAGAAGCTGCGGCACAGGGTCTAATGGCCGGAATAAATGCTTCTTTGAAGATTTCGGGCAAAAAATCTTTAGTTCTCGGAAGAAACGAGGCTTATATTGGCGTTCTAATCGACGATTTAGTGACTAAAGGTACTAACGAGCCTTACAGAATAATGACGTCCAGAGCGGAATATAGGCTGGTTCTCAGGCAAGACAACGCAGATTTGCGTTTGACAGAGACCGGATATGCCATTGGACTGGCTTCTGAGGAACGATATCAGCGATATTTGTCAAAAAAAGACAAAGTGGAAAAAGAAATGCAACGTCTTGCGGAAAAAACTTTTTCTCCATCTGAAATCAATGAATTTTTATGGGCCCATGGGACTACGGAGGTTCAAGGAAGAATTTCCATGGCAGAACTTTTAAAGAGACCGCAGATTACCTATGAGGCCCTTGAGGAAGTTGACGATGAAACAAGACCGAAACTATCTTATCACGAAATCACTCAGCTAGAAGTTCAGATAAAATATGAGGGATATATAAATAAGCAGCTGGCACAGATTGAAAGATTCAAGAAACTTGAAGATAAGAAATTGAATCAGGAGATGGATTATAACTTGATTGAAGGATTAAGAATTGAAGCTGCACAAAAGCTCCAGCAAATTAAGCCGGAATCTTTGGGACAAGCGTCCAGAATTTCAGGAGTGTCGCCGGCAGATATTAATGTACTCTTGATATACTTGGAAAAGAAGAGAAGGGAAAGGTAATGATACAGTTAGTAAAATATTTGGAAGAAAACAGTATACCCTTTGACGAAGAAACCCTTCGTAAATTTGAAGCATACAGAGACGGAATATTACAATGGAATGAATTTGTAAATCTTACGGCCATAAGAGATCCTAAGGAATTTGTTTTGAAACATTTTGTCGATTCAGTTACATGTTACAACACTATTGAGTATGGTGAGGCCGATGTAGTTTTGGATTTGGGAACGGGTGCAGGCTTTCCGGGAGTGCCTCTTGCAATTCTTTCTCCGGAGAAAAAGTTTGTATTGGTAGATTCCCTTAACAAGAGATTAAAGATAATTGAAGAGTTGTGCGATGCAATAGGAATAAGCAACGTGGTAACAGAGCACGGTAGGGCGGAGGATTTGTCAAGAAAAGAAGAACATAGAGAGATGTATGATATCTGCATATCGCGGGCAGTGGCAAATCTCAATGTTCTTTGCGAATACTGTCTTCCTTTCGTGAAGATGGGTGGATATATGGTTGCATATAAAGGTGCAGAGGCTGAAAAAGAAATTGAAGAAGCGCAAGGTGCTTTGAAAATTTTGGGTGCCACAGATTATAGGATTCACAATGCATCTATAGGTGAGGAGGGAAGCAGGCACAAAATATTGATGGTAAAAAAAGGAAAAAAGACTCCGTCGAAATATCCCAGAAAAGCAGGAACACCAACGAAAGAACCCCTAAAATAGTTTTTTTAGGGGTTTTTTAGTGAACGAAATTTTGCATATTTCCCGGGGGAAATGTTAAAATTTTTATGGATTGAGGGGGTGGAGAAATGGAAAAGAGAAAAAGAAAAATTTTGGGGATGAAGGGGGGAAGCCTTTCAACTTTACAGGTATTAGAGGTGCCGCTTAAAGAGATACGAGCAAATCCGCAGCAGCCGAGAAAAGTTTTTCGCAACGAAGGAATAGAAGAACTGACTGCATCGGTAAAAGAATATGGAGTCCTTCAACCTATAATTCTCCTTGAAGAAGAAGGGCAATATTCTATAATAGCCGGAGAAAGAAGATATAGAGCGGCCACTATGGCGGGTCTTCAGACAATTCCGGCAGTTGTTAAAAAGATTGAGACGGAGAAAGCGGCCTTGATAGCTTTGGTGGAAAATGTGCAAAGGGAAGATTTAAATTTTATAGAAGAGGCAAGGGCGTATAAGAAACTTATGGATGACTTTAACCTGACTCAAAGTGAAATATCAGAAAAAATTAACAAGCAACAGTCCACCATATCAAACAAGATAAGAATATTAAGTCTGCCCGAGACATTGCAGGAACTGTTGGTAAAAAGTAATTTAACAGAGAGACATGCAAGGGCTCTGCTAAAGTTAAAAGAAGACAGTGATAGGAAGAGGGTAATCGAAAGAGTCATCGCCAACAAACTCAATGTGAAGCAGACAGAAAAGCTCATCGAAGAAATAAACAATAAAAAAGATTTGGCCGAGAGGAAGCAGAGGAGAGCAACTTACATAAGTTATAAAATATATCTTAACACCATTAGAAAAGCTTTCAACCAAGTGAAAGAGATGGAAAAAAATGCCAAAATAGAACAAGAAGACAAAGGTGATTTCTTAGAAGTCAGAATAATTCTTCCTAAAAAAGATAGATGTTTCACGTGAAACATCTATCTTTTTTTATAATTCTATAGCATTTCTTTTTCAAATATTATATAATACTAACAGTTTAAAAATAGGAGGAATAATTGTGGGAAAAGCAATAGCAATATTTAATCAAAAGGGTGGTGTTGGAAAAACAACTACCAATATTAACTTGGCAGCGTGTTTAGCTTTAAAAGGTAAAAGGGTTCTTATCCTGGATATTGATCCTCAGGGCAACACCACCAGCGGCATCGGTGTTTCAAAGAAGAGCTTGGATAATACCATATATGATATTTTAGTTGAAGAAAACTTGGATCCAAGGGAAGCAATTATAAAGACTTCTGTGGAAGGTCTTGACCTAATCCCAGCCAGCGTGGATTTGGCCGGAGCTGAGGTTGAGCTTGTTCAGATAGATGGAAGAGAGACAGCCTTGAAAGATGGTATGGATAAAATAAGAGACGAATACGACTATATATTTATAGATTGCCCACCGTCATTAGGCTTGCTCACAATCAACTCCCTTGCAGCAGTTGACAGCGTTCTCATTCCAATACAGTGTGAGTTCTATGCCTTAGAAGGTGTAAGTCAGCTTGTCAGCACCATAGAGCTGGTGAAGAGAAGTCTCAATCCGTCACTTGAAATTGAAGGAGTAATTCTGAGCATGTTTGACGGAAGAACCAATTTGTCTGCACAAGTAGTTCAGGAAGTAAAAAAATATTTTGGGGACAAGGTGTATTCCACAATTATACCTAGAAATGTTAGGTTAGCTGAAGCACCAAGTTTCGGCATGCCGATAACCGAATATGATCCAAAGTCCAAGGGGGCAGAAGCTTATATGGAATTTGCCGAAGAATTTCTCGAATTAGAGGAGGTATAGTATGGCAACACCTAAGAAAGGCGGACTAGGAAGAGGCCTTGATGCTCTTTTCGCAGACGTTCCTGTTAAAGAGCCGATACCGGCAGCAAAAGGACCTTCGGGGGAGAATAAAAAAGAGGATTCAGACACGGTGCAATATATTAAGATACACGATATAATGCCCAATGTGAATCAGCCAAGAAAAACTTTCAACGAAGACAAGATAGAAGAATTATCAAATTCCATCAAAGAGCATGGAATCATTCAGCCTATAGTGGTAAGAAAAAAGGAAAAAGGCTTTGAAATCGTTGCCGGGGAAAGAAGGTGGCGTGCAGCAATAAAGGCCGGATTACCTCAGGTCCCTTGCTTGATAAGGGAGTTTAACGACGAGCAAAATATGCTCATCGCAATTATAGAGAATATGCAGAGGGAAGACCTTAATCCTATTGAAGAAGCAGAGGGCTTGTACCAAATGACGGAAACCTTCGGAATGACCCAGGAGCAGGTTTCAAAGAGCGTAGGAAAAAGCAGGCCGTATATTACAAATGCTTTAAGGTTATTGAAACTTCCTGAATATATAAAGGAAGGCGTTTCTCAAGGAGAAATCTCAGCCGCCCACGGAAGAACATTAGTAACCATGACTGATGAAGAAAAAAGAAAAGAACTGTGGGAGAAGATAATAAAGGAGAGCTTGTCTGTCAGAGAAACAGAAAAGCTCGCTGCGACAAGTGCCAAAAAACCGCAGAAGAAGCCTTTAAAGAAAGGAAAGACGGCGGATGTTCTTAAGGTGGAAGAGGAATTAAAGGAAGCTTTAGGAACCAGGGTAACGATAAACGGTACGGGAAGCAAAGGAAAAATTGAAATAGAGTTTTACTCTATAGATGAAAGAGAAAGACTGATAGAATTATTGAAAACACTTTAACAGGAGGAATGTTTCACATGAAACTATTGTTATTTTTAATGCTTGTATGGAACATCATTACTTTTACAATGATGGGTATTGATAAGCATAAAGCAAAGGTTGACGGAAGAAGAATCAGCGAAAAAACCTTGTTACTCAGCGCAGTAATAATGGGAGGTATCGGAATTTGTGCAGGAGCTGCCGTGTTCCATCATAAGACTCAGAAATTCTTATTTAAGATAATGATGCCCTTGTCTTTAATTATTAACGGCGCAGTTATCTATGGATTATATTATTTGAATATTATTTAGGAGGACGACCCCTTACTTGAGGGGTCGTTGTGGTATATGGACAAAAAAGAACTTGAGAAAAAAGTTAGAGAAATAGGCGAAAAACTATTGAAGGCAGAGGTTCCCGTTTCTCCACACATAGAGGAGGTTGCTATTAATACAAGAGCAAAAAAGCGTTTGGGGGCCTGCAAGAGAAGAAAAACTTCTTTAGGGAAAACCGGTTATATAATAGAAATTTCGCAGACCGCCCTTCGGTGCAGCGAAGAAGATCTTTCTATAATTATTGCTCATGAGTTAATACACACCTGCAGAGGGTGTTTTAACCATGGAGACAAATGGAAGAAAATGGCAACGATTGCAAGAGAAGCATATGGCTGGGATATAAGGAGAACCGTGAAATATGAAGACCTTGGACTTGAAGCCCCAAGGGAGAGAGAAAAGGTAAGATATAGGGTGGCATGCACAAAATGCGGAAAGATATATGAGAGGCGTAGAAGCTGTCCTCTTACAAAGGAACCTGGGAAGTACAGGTGCGGAAAATGTGGTGGGACATTGACTTTGGCAGAAAAAAATACTACATCTTGTAGATGAAAAAAATCTCACTTTGTGGTATAATGAACTGATATTCTTATGTGTAATTACATCTTGAGATTATCACAAAACCAACACTAAAAAAGGGCAGATAAATGTTAGAATTACAGGGTATGTCTGCACGGTGAAAGAGATGGAAAATAAAAAGGCGGATTTAACATTTGAAGATAAAATATCAACCTGCCTGCCCCTTCCTGTATGTGTGATAAACAGACAAGGGAAGATTTTGAGTGCCAGCGATAAAATAGGTGAAGTTTTTATTTATGATGGTATAGTAGATGGAGATATATTTACCTTAACCGGAGCAAAGGCAGCTGATTTATACGAAAGTCTTGAAACGGAAATATATCCTGTTATAAGCAGGAATCAGAGAAAATTCAAGATGGTTTGTCAAAAGGTTGGAGAAGAAGGAAATCTTTTGATTTTCTTTAATGATGTTACCGGATTTGAAGACTTAAAGGATAAATATAATAATGAACGCCTTTGTATAGCCAAAGTGGAAGTGGACAATTACGAAGATCTTTTGGCTAACATGCCGGCAGAAGAAAGAAGAATCCTTCCTAACGAAATAGACAAAGTAATTAGGGGATGGGCTACCAAGGTTGAAGGAAGTGTAAACAGCACAGGAAGCGATTCCTATGTAATAACATTTGAATATAAGTTTTTAGAAAAGATAAAAGAACAAAAATTTAATGTACTGGACGAAGTAAGGGAACTGGAGACCAGTGCCGACTTTCCGGCAAGCCTGAGCATAGGAGTGGGAGCCGGAGGCAAAAATCCTGCGGAGACTGAGGAATATGCCGATGCGGCATTGGAGCTTGCCTTGGGAAGAGGAGGCGACCAAGCCGTCGTTAAGAAGAACATGAAAGTGGAATATTTCGGCGGGACCCTGCAAACCGTTGAAAAAAGAAATAAAGGCAAGTCCAGAATAGTAGGGCATGCATTGAGACAGTTGATTAACCAATCTAAGAAGGTCTTTATCATGGGACATATAAATCCGGATATGGATTGCTTTGGAGCATCCCTTGGAATGGTAAGACTGTGTTCTTTGTTTGAAAAAGAACCGTATATAGTTATAGACAGTTATAAAGAGGCTTTGCAGATAGCATTTAAGCAAGCCAAGGACAGTGATATTTACAGATTTATAAATAGCGAAAAAGCAGTTACTCTGGCGGATAAGGACAGCCTTCTTATTGTGGTGGATACCCACTTGCCTACGATGGTGCAATGTCCGCAGCTCCTTCAAATATGCGAGAGGGTAGTAGTGGTTGACCATCACAGAAGAGTGGAAAGCTTTATTGAAAATCCTGTGCTGGCCTACATGGAATCCTATGCATCTTCTACTTGTGAGTTGGTGACAGAAATATTACAATATATCACCAGTAAAAAGGCTCTGACAAAGCTGGAGGCGGAGATGCTGTTGGCAGGAATAACTGTAGATACCAACGGATTTACAGTGAAAGCAGGAGTAAGAACTTTTGAAGCGGCGGCATGGCTAAGGCGACAGGGGGCAGACCCTACGGAGGTCAGCCGATTTTTCCAAGAAGATGAAGAAAGTTTTATCATCAAGACGAAAACCTTGGCGGATGCAATCTTTCACTCACAAGGAATAGTTACATCTATTTGCCGCGAGCCTCATTCTGACGAACAGGTTATATGCGCACAAGTTGCCGATCAGTTGCTTACCGTAAGAGGAGTTAAAGCCACCTTTGTTGCAGGAAGGAATAAAGAAGGGAAGACTGTTGTGAGCGCTCGTTCCCTAGGCGGTGTCAATGTTCAGACCATAATGGAAAAATTTGACGGAGGGGGCCACTTAACAACTGCGGCCACCCAAGTGGATATTTCCCCTGAGGAAATTATAGAAAAAATATTGGAAATAGTGGAGGAAAAAATATGATTGTCATTTTAAATAAGGATGTAAAAGGAACAGGTAAAGCCGGGGATGTGGTAAAAGTAAGTGATGGGTATGCCAGAAACATGCTGATACCAAAGGGATTGGCAACGGAGGCAACACAAGGAAACATAAGAAATCTTGAAAAGCAGAAGGCTATAGCGGCTGAAAAGAAAGCACAAGAAAAGGCTGCGGCACAAGAGCAGGCAAAAAAAATAGCGGAAATTTCCGTTACCATAAAAACCAAGGCCGGAGACGGAGGCAGAATCTTTGGTTCAATTACCTCTAAAGATATTGCGGAAGCTTTGGAAAAGGAGCATGGTATAGCGGTTGACAAGAAGAAAATTCAGTTGGATACACCTATAAAGCAGACAGGTGAAGTTACAGTGGATATAAAACTGTATCCTGAAGTAAGTACAAGGTTAAAAGTCGTAGTTGAGGTTTAAAATTATGGAAAGAATACCTCCAAACAATCAAGAGGCGGAGCGCTCTGCACTGGGTGCGGCAATGCTTAGCAAGGAAGCGCTTATGGATGTTGCAGAGGAAGTAAGGGCGGAAGATTTTTATAACGAAAGTCACAGAGAAATTTTCAAAGCCATAATGAATCTGTACAGAGAAAATAAAGCTGTTGATATGCTTACGGTTTGTGAAGAATTGAAAAAACAAAAGGCACTGGATATGGTGGGAGGAAGAGCCTATATTGGAACTTTGACCTCCGAGGTGCCGTCTACTGCCAACGCAGGAGACTATTCCAAAATTGTTTCACAAAAGGCTATGACGAGGCAGTTAATAAGGACCTCGGAAGAAATAACCGCAAGAGGGTATGAAGATAAGACTCCTGCTGAAGAGCTGGTGAACAGAGCGGAAGCAGAAATTTTTCAGATTGCTCAGAAGAGACAAAAAAATGATTATGCCAAAATTCAGGACGTTTTAATGAAAAACTTAAAGCAGATTGACGAGGCAGAGCGTAACAAAGGTGGCGTAGTGGGTTTGCCTACCGGTTTCAAACAGCTTGATGAAAAGACGGCAGGATTACAGAAGTCTGATTTAATCATAGTTGCAGCTCGTCCCGGAATGGGAAAGACCGCTTTTGCTCTTAACATAGCGGCGCAGAGTGCAATAAAGGCAGACGCATCAGTTATGATTTTCAGTTTGGAAATGTCTCAGGAACAACTGGGACAAAGACTCTTGGCAATGGAAGCCAAGGTGGAATCAGAAAAACTGAAAAAAGGAACTTTGGAACTGAAAGACTGGGATAGTATAAATTTGGCACTGAACCAGTTAAATGCTACAAAAATTGTAATAGATGATACTCCGGGGGTTTCCATTATGGAAATGAGAAACAAGTGTCGGAGAATGAAAGCAGAAATGGGTCTCGATCTTATTGTAGTAGACTATCTGCAGCTTATGACTTTTGATGGAAGGACCGATAGTAGGCAGCAGGAGATTAGTGCGTTGTCGAGACATCTTAAGTTGCTTGCAAGAGAGATGAATTGCCCGGTGATAGTTCTTTCTCAGCTTTCCAGAGCACCTGAACAAAGACAGGATAAGAGACCTATGCTATCTGACTTAAGGGAATCCGGTTCCATCGAACAGGATGCGGATATTGTAATCTTCCTGTACAGGGATGACTATTACAACGAGAACACTGAAAAGCCGGGAGTTTGTGAAGTTAATCTTGCAAAACACAGAAGCGGTCCTACTGACAGGATTGAGCTTACATGGGTAGCCAGATATACAAAGTTCAGCGACAAAGCCTTCTAAAAGGTCAAAGGCAGAAGAATGATGTTAAATTAAAGAAATAATGAATAATGCAGGAGGGAAAGATATGATTACAAAGGAATTGACGGTTTCTGAAGTATTGGAAATGGGAGACTGCTATCAGCAGGTCTTTGAAAAATATTTGCTTACCTGCGCAGGTTGCCCCGGTGCATACAGCGAAACTTTAGAAGAAGCTGCAAAAGGACATGGAATAAGCTTGGAGAAACTTCTTGACGATTTAAATAAAGCGAGGTAGAAATGGCTTTTACCAGAGAGAAAATAAAGGACTTTTACCTTCTGACAACAGATGTGGAAAACATCTTCATAAATGAATATATGCCGGCGGCTCCCGGCGACTATGTGAAAGTGTATTTGTATGGTCTTTTGTATAGTCAAAGAGAAGAAGAGATGACGCTCAGTCAAATGGCAAGGCACCTTAGCCTGGAAGAAAATGTAATCGAGGCTGCGTGGGACTATTGGGAAAAAAGCGGAGTGGTAAAAAGAATTTTTGCCGGTCCTCCTTCGAGAGAATACGACATACAATTCAATCAGCTTAGAGAAGCCATGTATGGATTTGGACAAAATCCAAAAGTTGAAGCAGTTGCCAAGGAAGAAGAAAACATTTTGGGAGATGAAAAACTAAAAGAACTCATAGAAGGAGTTGAAAGTTTCTTTGGTAAAACCTTGTCGCCTAAAGAAACAGCAGAAATTTTTTCATGGCATCGGGAAATATGTGCAACTTCTCCGGTCATATACGGTGCAGTTTCTTACTGTAGCGAAAAAGGAAAGACCGGAATCGGCTATATGACCAAGGTGATACGCCAATGGACAGAAATCGGATTGAAGACGGAAGAAGATGTAAATACACATATTGCATCAATTGAACAAAGATATATGCAGTATAAAAAAATTCTCCAGTCTCTTGGACTTAACAGAGGTGTTACGGATGCGGAAAAGGAGATTATAGACAAGTGGTTCAATGAGATGAAGTTCAGTCTCGAAAGGATACTTGAAGCGTGTTGCAAAGGTTCTTTTATACCTAACCCAAATATAAGGTATGTAAACGGAATTTTGGAAAAATGGTATGAAGAAGCCAAGGCAGACGGCCGGGATGTGAATAGCAAGAAAACCGTAACGCAGGCAGAGATGAACAGGTACTATGAGTTCCTTAGGAAAGAAGCGGAAGAAGCTGCCCAGAAACGACGGGAAGAGGTACATACCCGGATTCCGAGAATTAAAGAAGTAGATAGAGATTTGCTGGAACTGGGAAAGAGAATGTCGAAAAGTCTTCTTACAGGAGATATAGAAAAACAGAAGGAAACGCGCAGGCTAATGAGCCTTCTTGAACAGGAGAGAGCGGTTCTTCTTACGGAAAACAATTATCGGGAAGATTACACAGATATAAAATATACTTGTGATATATGTAAAGACACGGGAATGACAGATGATGGAAAACGTTGCCCGTGTACAAAAGAAAAAACAGGAGAGGCAGAATTATGGCTAAATTCATCTTCGGAAAGAAAATAAAAGAGAAAGAACTCAAAGAAGAAGGAATACAAATTGAGTTTGCAATGATGCCACAAAAGAAGAAAAAGAAAAAATTATCTGAAAGAATTTTGGACATAGCAGCAGAAGCTGTAGAAGAAGTAGATGAAATAAACGAGGAGCTGGTGGAGATTACAAAAGCAGGCGGCGGTTTTTTAATAAGCGTATGTGGCAGTTTAGTAAGCGGTCTGGACCTGCTTCTTGATATTTGCGAATGGTTCATAATTAAGACAGCGGTAATTGTAGGCAGAAAATGGCATCAAGGAAGGCTTCTTGTAATAAAACATAAGAATTTTATTATTAAAGAAAGTCTAGTACTTGTGCTGGCGGCTATCTGTCTGGTGGGCGTATTTGCATGGGGAACAGATTATGAGTACTCATATAATGGACGAGCCTTGGGAATCGTCAAAGAGCAGAAGGATGTAGTAGAGATATTGGATATGGTCAGCGAAGAGTTGTCCTTGCAACATGGTTCAAGCATAGTAATAGATCCCAATACTGATATATCCTTCAGACCGGTTGTTTCACACGGAAAAGAAATAGATGACTCAGACACTGTTTTGAGAAGGTTTACCTACATGGGAGAAATTCAGGCGCAAGCTTGTGCCATAAAGGCAAACGGAAAAGTTCTGGTAGTAGTGGAAAATGAAAAAATCGCGAAACAAGTACTGGAATCTATACAAAACTTATTCCTAAACACATCAGAGGGAGTAAAATATGAATATATCGGCTTCGTTGAGGATGTAGAAATAGAGCCATGCAGCACTACTCTTAATAACGTATCCAGTTTATCAACTGCAGTGCGTGCTATCAGAAATGGTGGACAAGAGGCAACAGTATATGTGGTAGAAGGCGGAGACACTATATATGGAATATGTGAAAAGCTTGGAATCTCATTTGACCAGTTACAAGCCATGAATCCGGGGCTTACATTGGATACCATATTGCATGCAGGTGACACCTTTAATACCCAAAAGGAAATTCCGTTGTTGACCCTTAAAACTATAGAAGTATCAACCTTTGCCGAAAGTATTCCTTATGGCACCGATTACAATGAATCTAGCTATTATTACAGAGGGGAATCTATAGTAACAAGAGCAGGTGTAGACGGAAAGGCAAGTATTACTGCAAGACTTACCAGATACAATGGTGATATTGTAGAAAGAGAAGACTTAAACAGCGAGGTTTTAACAGAGCCTATTAATGAGATAATAACAAAGGGTACCAAGCCTGTTCCTCCAAAGAAAGGAACCGGAACCTTCATAAGACCTGTAAACGTAGGAATATACTCAGAATACGGGTATCGTTGGGGTCGTTTGCATGAAGGTGTAGACTTGGCAGCTCCTACGGGAACGGCAATTAGAGCAGCCGACGGAGGAACGGTAACCTATGCAGGATGGTTTGGCGCATATGGATATACGGTTAGAATAGACCACGGCGGAAATGTGGAAACTCTCTATGCCCACTGTAATGAGTTATATGTATCTGCAGGTGAAAGTGTTTTCCAAGGCCAAACTATAGCAGCCGTAGGTAGTACCGGAAGAAGTACAGGCCCTCATTGTCACTTTGAAATCATGATTAACGGAGGTACTGTAAACCCAGCTTACTATATTTAAAAATTGCAGGTCGGTTCTTAACCGACCTGTTTTTCCATATACTTAACAGAAAAAGAAAGGGGAAAGTGTATGGAAAATCATTATATAACCATAGAAAAAAGAGAAAAAATAACTGTTACGGAAGTGTTAGATGTGGATGCTTTTGATGAATATAACTTGTGGGCCAACTTGAAAGAGGGAAGCCTTGAAGTCTCCGGTGAGAACTTGAACATTGAAAAGCTGGATCTGCAGGAGGGCTTACTTGTTGTAACGGGCAAGGTTCATAGTGTTTCGTATAATGATAAAAAGGCAAAAGAGAAGAAGCTTTTGCATGGGATTTTCAAAAGGAAGCAGAAATGAGTATCCTCATAGAGAATCAGCTGTTATCCATAAGTACAATGGTTGTGTGCGGAATGACAGTTGCGATAGTTTACGATTTATTTTCTCTGCTTATAAGACGTTTTGCCCAAGGAAAACAATTGATAGCATCGGTAATAAGAATTTTAAATTATTTTGTGATGGCAATAATAATAGGAGAATATGTGTTATTCTGTCAAAAGGGTAAAATAACATTTAGCGCCTTGTGTTCATTGCTG
>JAZNUK010000075.1:0-2130 GCA_045592265.1 Candidatus Fimisoma sp.
ATCTCACCCTCGGTAGGTGTCAGCATACGACAAAGCATCTTTATGAGTGTTGTTTTTCCGGCTCCGTTGACACCCAGCAACCCGAAAACCTCCTTTTCATAAATAGATAAATCCAGCCTTCTCACTGCCGTCTTTTCTCCGAAATTTTTCCATAGTCCCTTGGTCAGAATAATATGTTCCCCACTCATCTATATTTCACCCTTATCCTTAAAACTCTTTATAATATGCCTTGCAAAACTCTGAAAAGCATCGGCCTTTATTATGGCAATTCCCTGCCCTTCATCTCCAAGGACAATTAACTTATCCCCTGCCTTTATGTCAAAAACTTTCCTTGCATCCTTTGGAATTACCATCTGTCCTCTTTCTCCCACCGTAACAATGCCAAAAATATGCTTGCCTTTAGGAGATACTAAGGGAAGCTCTTCTTCATTCATGTCACGAACCAAATCATCCATTGAGACTTGGAAAATTTCCGCCATTCTCATACAGTCGCTTATGTTGGGCATCACTTCGCCGTTTTCCCACTTGGCAACGGTTTGGCGGCTTACCGAAAGCTCCTCGGCAAGCTGCTCTTGTGTAATGGACATATTTTTGCGAAAAAACCTTATATTCATATCTATCATATTTTTCACTCCTTCCATAAAGCTAGAATACCACTTGAATCTCAAAAAATAAAGAAACCAACCTTAACAATAAATGTTAAAGTTGGTTTACATCTTAATTTTACCTATTGTCCTTCGGATAAAATAATGATAAAATCATGATAATAATTGCACAGGAGGTGGTTATATTGTTACAGATAAGACCCGTTTCTGATTTGAGAAATAAATTCCCTGAAATTGAAAAAATCGTTAATGAAGGTCAGCCGGTCTACCTGACTAAAAACGGCTACGGTTCTATGGTAGTATTAAGTATTGAAAAGTACTCCGCTATGATAACCAATATCGAGGCAAAACTTGATGAAGCAGACCGTGTCGCTGAATACAGCCACTTCAGACTGGAACACCAAGATGTTTTTGACAAAGCAAGGAGTATAGCCAATGATAAAAAGTCCCTATAAAGTAAAGTACTTACCTTTATTTGAGCAGGACTTCACAGCAACTATCCAATATATCTCTCATGCATTAAACAATCCAACTGCTGCTCTTGACTTAATTGACCGAGTCGAAGAAGCGATTTTAGCGCGTACCTATGCTCCCCTTTCTTTTGAACCATACTATTCACTAAAAGACAGAGCACACACATATTATCGAATATACGTTGGGAACTACATAATATTTTATACTGTCATAGATGACACAATGGAAGTGCGTCGCTTTTTATATGGGGCTCAAGATTTGGAAATGAATTTATAAGGTTTCATATTACAAAAATCAGAAAAATGTTGACCTACTTGAGGTCAACATTTTTCCATTTATATTACACATTTATCATTAGAACAATCCGCTGATTTTTCCATCTTCGTCGATGTCTATTTTCTCTGCCGCAGGCACTTTCGGAAGTCCCGGCATAGTCATAATATCTCCCGTCTTTACCACCACGAAGCCCGCTCCGGAGCATACCTTCACGTCCCTGATGGTTACCTTGAATCCGCGAGGTGCCCCAAGAAGTGCCGGATTGTCGGAAAAGCTGTACTGTGTCTTTGCCATGCACACAGGCAGCTTGCCAAATCCAAGTCCTTCAATTGTAGCCAGCTGTTTCTTGGCATTTCCTTCAAACTGAATTCCGTCAGCTCTGTAAATCTTCGTTGCAACAGCTTCAATCTTTTCTTCCAGTGAAAGGTCATCTTCATACACAAAGTGGAAGTTGTTTTCACCTTCAACCAGTCTGAGAACTTCTTCAGCCAGCTCAATTCCGCCGGCTCCGCCTTTGCCCCAAACTTCTGAAAGAGCAACGTTTACACCAAGAGCCTTACACTTTTCTCTTACCATTTGAAGCTCAGCTTCAGTATCGGTAGGGAATCTGTTAATTGCAACCACACATGGGAGACCGTAGTTCTGAGTCACGTTTTCAACGTGCTGTAACAGGTTAGGAAGTCCTTTTTCCAAGGCTTCCAGGTTCTCATTGTTAAGGTCGGCCTTTGGAACTCCTCCGTGATATTTAAGAGCTCTCACCGTAGCCACTACAACT
>JAZNUK010000076.1:0-2029 GCA_045592265.1 Candidatus Fimisoma sp.
CCCACATAGCCGGCTTCCGTCAAGGCAGTGGCATCTGCTATGGCAAAAGGCACATCCAAAATCTTTGCCAAGGTCTGAGCAAGAAGTGTCTTACCCGAACCTGTAGGTCCTATCATCACGATATTGCTCTTTTGAATTTCCACATCGTCATTTTCGGAAATTTTGGTTCCGTTTATTCTCTTGTAGTGATTATAAACAGCCACCGCAAGAGCCTTTTTGGCTCTGTCCTGCTCAATTACGTATTCCGACAGAGTATCTGCAATTTCTCTTGGTTTTGGAAGCTTGTATGTGGTTTGCGCCCCATGAGGCATCTCTTCAAAATATCCTTCATCCAAAACATCCATACACTGATGAATACATTCGTCGCAGATGTAAACACCCGGACCTGCCACCAGTCTCCCAACATTACTCTGTGGTCTTCCGCAAAAGGAGCATTTTATCTGTTTGTTGTCATCATATTTGCCCATTCTGAGATTATTCCCCCTATTATCTGGAAGTGATAACCCTATCTATAAGGCCATATTTGCAAGCATCTTCGGCACTCATAAAGTTATCCCTGTCCGTATCCTTCTCCACTCTTTCAAAATCCTGTCCCGTATTTGCCGACAAAATTTTGTTTAATTTCTCTCTTGTTTTCAGAATCCAATCTGCATGGATTTTAATATCCTCTGCCTGTCCTTTTACCCCACCAAGCGGCTGATGAATCATTATTTCCGCATTTGGCAACGCCATTCTCTTTCCTTTTGTTCCTGCGGACAGAAGAAAAGCCCCCATGCTGGCTGCAAGCCCTACACAGATTGTAGAAACATCCGGCTTGATATACTGCATAGTATCATAGATAGCCATGCCCGCCGTTACAGATCCACCCGGACTGTTAATATAGATGCAGATGTCCTTATTTGGATCCTCCGCTTCTAAAAACAGCAGTTGAGCAACAACAAGACTTGCAACATGATCATCAATCTCTTCTCCCAGAAAAATTATTCTGTCCTTTAAGAGTCTGGAGTAGATATCGTAAGACCTTTCCCCTCTGCCCGTCTGTTCAATTACATATGGTACCAATGCCATCCTTAATACCCCTTTCTTATGTTGATTTTATTTATCTATGAGCAATTACTTTATTACAGCGTTGTCATATATAAACTTAATTGCCTTTTTAACCTTTAAATCTTTTTGAAGGAAAGTAAGGTTTTCAACACCGATCATTTCCTTAATCTGTTCTGCAGTCATCTGATACTGAATCGCCATTGCTTTCAGTTCTTCTTCTGTCTCCTCCTGGGTTACTTCAAACTTTTCAGCTTCTGCAATTCCCATAAGAATCATTCTTGTCTTAACCTGTCTTTCTGCATCCGGTCTTAATTCATCTCTGAACTCAGCCATTTCCTTCTTCATAAAGTCTAAGTACTGCGGAATTGAAAGGCCTTGATAACGAAGCTGCTGATCAAGTTCCTGAACCATTCTGTCCATTTCATCTTCAACCATTACTCTCGGAATATCGATTTCGTTGGCTTCAACCACCTTAATCAGAGCAGCATCCTGCATCTGGTTTTCTGCACTTGCCTGTGCATACTTTTCTAGTCTTTCCCTTGTTGACTGTTTTAATTCCTCAAGAGTATCAAATTCGCTCACGTCTTTTGCAAATTCATCGTCAAGTTCAGGTAACTGCTCTTCCTTTACTTCATGTACTAAGCAGTGGAACACTGCTTCTTTTCCTGCCAACTCTTCTGCATGGTATTCCTCAGGGAAAGTAACATTTACATCCTTCTTTTCGCCTGCCTTTACGCCTATCAGTTGTTCTTCAAATCCCGGAATAAACATATTTGAGCCCAGTTTCAGTTCCTGTCTTTCTGCGGTGCCGCCTTCAAACTGGTTTTCACCCACAAATCCGGAATAGTCGAAGAGCAGAGTATCTCCTTCTTTAGCTTCTCTGTCTACTGCAACCATTCTTGCATTTCTCTTCTGAAGCATTTCGATATCTCTATTTATATCTTCTTCCTTTACTTCCTGTTCCACCTTGTCGATTTCTACA
>JAZNUK010000077.1:0-2840 GCA_045592265.1 Candidatus Fimisoma sp.
GAAACTTTCACTGTAAGAAAGATCTCATCAGGTGTTGGCGTTGAAAAGACATTCCCGCTGCATTCACCTAAGATTGAGAAGATTGAAGTAGTAAGAAGAGGCGATGTAAGAAGAGCTAAGCTGAACTACATGCGTCAGAGAACAGGTAAAGCTGCTAAGATTAAGACCAAGGAATAAGATTTTAGAATTGGTGGGGAATCCGAAAGGGTTCCCCTTTTTACTAACAGTATCGGGCGGCGGCTTCGGGCGCCGCAAAAGAGGTGAGAGATTTGATCGAAAATATTAACTGGTATCCGGGACACATGAAAAAGACCAGAGAGCTTATTGAGGCAAACCTTAAGATGGTAGATTTGGTGATAGAAGTAGTAGATGCCAGAATACCGTCTTCCAGCAGAAATCCCATTATTGATCAGTTGGTGGCAGGAAAGAAGCGAATAATAATTCTCAACAAGAGCGATTTGTCAGATCCGGTTGCCAACGAGAAATGGGCAGAACATTTCAAAAAAGACGGCAATATCGTCTTGCCTATGAATTGCATGAGGGGTCAAGGAGTTCCGCAGCTTTTTAAACTGTTGGAAAAGCTTCAAGGAGAGAAGAATGAAGGACGCCCGGTTAAAAAGCCCCTTCGCATGATGGTGGTAGGGGTGCCTAATGTAGGCAAATCTTCTTTAATAAATAGACTGACCGGCAAGAAGAGTGCCAAGACAGGAGATAGGCCGGGAGTTACCAAGGGTAAGCAGTGGCTGTCCTTGCAAAACGGGATGCAGCTTCTCGATACACCGGGAATTCTATGGCCTAAGTTTGAAGACCCTAAGGTTGGGCTTAATTTGGCGTTCTGTGGCTCCATAAAGGACGAAATACTGGATGTGGCAACTTTAGCCATGGAACTTATAAAAGTTCTTCAAGAGGAATATCCTCAGCTTCTGATGGCAAGGTATAAGCTAAATCAGCTTACGGAGATGCCCCTTGAAAATATGGAAGCCATTGCAGAGAAAAGAGGCTTTATACTACCGGGTAAGCGGATAGACTACGAAAGATGCGGCAAGACTGTTTTGGACGAGTTCAGAAGCGGAACCATTGGCAATATTACATTAGAGAAAATATAGTGGCAAAACCCTCGCATCGGTTGCCTCAAGGCAGGATGTAGGCAGTATCTTTAAGGAGATAAAAAGTAATGACAAAAGAAGAAAGACAGCGGATCATTGTGGAAAAATTCAATACCATGATGGAATTTGACACCAGGTATCGACAGGCAGGGTATGTGGCCGGAGTGGATGAAGCAGGCCGAGGTCCACTGGCAGGTCCTGTGGTGGCAGGTTGCGTCGTGTTGCCTGAAAATTTTAATGTTTTGGGTATTGATGATTCCAAGAAACTTTCGGAGAAAAAAAGAGAAGACCTATTTGAAAAAATCGTCAAAAATGCTCTTGCCTACGGCATAGGAATAGTGGATAATAACATTATTGATGAAATAAATATTCTTGAGGCTACCAAATTGGCCATGACACAGGCAATAGAAAGCGCTGAGTCCATGCTCAAGGAAAAGGCGGGAGAGGGCATAGGCTTTCTTCTGACAGATGCGGTAGAACTCAAAGGAGTATCCATACCTCAAAATCCTATCATAAAGGGAGATGCCAAAAGCCTTTCCATTGCGGCGGCGTCTATAATCGCCAAGGTGACAAGGGATAGGATGATGGGAAAATATCATGCTGAATATCCTCATTACGGCTTTGACAGCAACAAAGGATATGGGACAAAAGCCCATTATGAGGGTATAGATAAATATGGCATTACGCCTATTCACAGAAAGACTTTTTTAAAAAATTTAGACTTGTAGCGATTACAATGTAAGGCTATGGGAGACACAAGGAGGCGAAATATGGAATTCAAAACCGACATTCAAATTGCACAGGAATCAGTTATGGACAATGTTGCGGATATAGCAAAGGCAGCAGGAATTGATGAACGTTATCTTGAGCAGTACGGCAAGTACAAGGCCAAGGTTGACTACAGCATTTTAAAGGACAAGGCAAATGAGCCTGACGGTAAACTGATTCTGGTAACAGCTATTTCACCGACTCCTGCAGGAGAAGGTAAGACAACTACCAGTGTAGGACTTGCCGATGCACTTCACAAACTGGGCAAAAATGTTTTTGCAGCTCTCAGGGAGCCTTCCATGGGCCCCGTTTTCGGTGTAAAGGGCGGAGCTGCCGGCGGTGGTTATGCACAGGTGGTGCCTATGGAAGATATTAACCTTCACTTTACGGGAGATATGCACGCCATCGGTATTGCAAACAACCTTATTGCAGCTTGTCTTGACAACCATATTCAGCAGGGAAATGAACTTGGTGTGGATGTAAAGAAAGTTACTTGGAAAAGAGTTGTAGATATGAACGACCGTCAGCTCAGATTCGTAGTGGATGGTTTAGGTGGCAGAGTTAACGGTGTTCCAAGGGAAGATGGTTTTGAAATTACCGTTGCCAGTGAAATTATGGCTATTTTGTGTCTTTCATCGGGTATTGCAGACCTTAAGGAAAAACTGGCAAGTATCATAGTGGGATATACATACGACGACAAGCCGGTAACAGTTAGAGACCTGAAAATTCAAGGCGCCGTTACAGCGGTTCTCAAAGATGCACTGAAGCCAAACTTGGTACAGACTCTTGAACATACGCCGACATTTATACATGGCGGTCCTTTTGCCAATATAGCCCACGGATGCAACTCCATAATGGCCACAAGAATGGCACTTAAACTTGCCGATTACGTTGTTACGGAAGCAGGCTTTGCTGCTGACCTGGGTGCGGAAAAATTTGTGGACATCAAGTGCAGAAAAGCGGGAC
>JAZNUK010000078.1:0-29448 GCA_045592265.1 Candidatus Fimisoma sp.
GTATATTCAAATTTTGAGTAATCTTTAAGTAAGGGTTTAAGGTTGTTTGGTATGGGTGTAGTTTTAAATTTTGATTTACCGACTTTGATAGGGGAGTAGTTTTCGTCGGCTTTGCGTAAAGCGGTAACTGTAAAACCTTCTCCTTTTGCAATTTTACTGAATTCTGCAGCAGGGCTGTCTATAACCTCAAGGTCAAGTTCTGCCAACGTCTTTCCGTAATTCTCGCTGAACAACAAATCGATGGCATCTTCAAAGAAGATTCCCTCTCCGTAACGCTTTTCGATTATACTTCTTGGTGCTTTGCCCTTTCTAAATCCATCTACAACAAACTTATCCTTGCTCTGCTGATAAGCCTTCACCTGTGCAGATTCAAATTCTTCTGCAGTAAACTCCATTGTAAATTTAACATCGTTCTTTTCTCTTGAAATAAATGTAGCTTTCATTAAAATTCTTCCTCCTAAATACCGTTAAAATCAACGGACAATTGCATTATATTATACATCTGTTTTCCTATAAAGTAAAGTAAAAAAGGAGCTATTTTTGAATACTATAGCTCCAATAACTCCAAGCCTCGTTGAAACTTGCTTTTAATACCCTCTTCCAAATTATATTTCATGGCAAGTTCTTTTCCCAAGGCAATCATATCTTCTTTTTCCCCCGAATAAAGCTCCACTTCCAGCTCGCAAATAGGTGTATTCCCTTTAGGGGTTATAATCTCTCCTTCATCCAAAGACACCACATTTATAGACCGACCTGTATCCACCTTTAACTGTTGTCTCACACATTTCATTTCCATAATTGGAAAGAGATTGTCTTCTCCTACAATTCGACCAAGTTCCTCGTAAATGTCGCTTCCCTTAAAAATATCAATATGAGGCCTATGGGCAAAGGTTTCATCTACAGACACATTAAGTTCACCTCTTACGTGAAGGCTTCCTTCAGACCCACCTCCCCATTTCAGCGTCGCTATAGGTCGTCCGTTTTCATATCTGACTCTTAAAGCCATTTCTTTCTTACACAGGGCAAGCTCCTTTGTATCGAAGTATACTGCTTCCATATTTATTATTTCTCTTGAATCGGGACAAGAAATACTTTGAAGATGTTTATCTTCAAGTATTTTTTCTTTTGCAAAATCGTCTTGGACAATGTACTTTACTTCTATTTCCATAGTATTCTCCATATGTTTCCATTTGTATTTGTCCTTTGTTTTTAACATATTTTAGACTATAAGTCAATTGCCTCTGTCATTCTCTTCCCTAAACCCCTTCATTTTATTCCTTACACCCCGTCATTCTCTTCCCCTCCTCCAAGGCTCCGCGAGCAAATATCTTCTTTGAATACGCAGTGTGGCAAATTTCAATGACCTCATCCTCAAGAGCAAAGTAAATCTTATGCTGCCCAAACACAGTGCCCATTCTCAGACTAACCGCATTCTCTTCTTCTATTCCCAATATTGAGCACAAAGTTTTAGCCGTGCCGCTGGGTGAGTCGAACTTTTTGGTATGATGTATTTCCTCCACCTCCACATCTGCTCCGGGAAGTATTTTCTTACCGTGTTCAACCAGTTTATTGACAGCGTTAATGCCTCTGGAAAAATTGGTTTTCCTTACCACCGGGCAAATTTTCTCAAGTAGTTTAATAACCTCCTCTTCCTCCTGGCTTTGTCCTGTGGTTCCTATTACCACCGGAATATTGCCGCCTTTCTCTCTGCAATACTCATATACCCCTCTCACAGCATGAGGATGACTGAAATCTATAATTAAGTCTGCCTTTTCCGCCGGCCATTTGTTCTCCAAAGGCTCCACCATTTCTATTCTGTCAAAACACTTGTCTTCTTCCGCGCACTCTCTTATGGTTTTTCCCATAGCTCCTGTTCCCACTATTATTAAAAACATAAAAAAACTCCTTTCATACTCTGAATAACAGAATATGAAAGGAATCGCTTTTTGATTACTTTTTGATTGCTTTTTAATTGCCTTCTTATTACCCTCTGATTACCCTTTACTTTTTCTTTGCCAATTCCATAATTTCACTGTATTTGGAGATAATATAATCATATCCCTTTGGGCTGTGTGGCACCAAACAGTTTGCACAGTCCTTTATCCCACCATCTATATACTTGAAATTACCCCCGCATTTCTCCCCTAAGGCATAGAGAGGACAATAGCAGAAAAGGCAGTTAAAATTCTCCTCGTTACTTGTCTTATGACAAGGAAAAAATTCGCACTTCTTATTTTGAAAAAACTTATAGTTTTCGCCCATCACTTTTTCTCCCTTCTGTTCCGAGTGTCACCATCAAGCCTCCGTTAAGTGTCGTGAAGAGCCCTTCCGGAAGCTTATGAAAAAACCTCCCCTCATGGGGAGGCTCAACGACTGTTTTTATTCTTCTTCCATTATCTTATCGAATTCCGCTACAACCTTTTCAAATTCAGCATCATCCTCAATGTCGATAAGTTCAAATTCATCTTCTCCCACTTCCTTGTAGCCGTAGATGTAAACATCGTCGGTACCATCGTTAGGAATAAGCGCAATATATTCCTTACCTTCGTAGTCGAATACACCCATGATTTCACATTCAATTTCTGCACCGTCATCAAATTCCAGTGTAATGAAATCAGCCTCTTCAATTTCAGGGTTCATTCTGTCTTCTGCCATTTTTTATTCCTCCATAAATACATTTGATAATCCATTAATTATCCGTCAATTATCTGTTGATAATCCGTCATCTTATAACAAGGATATAATAACATAAAGTTATTCCCATAATCAACTAAAATATTCCTTTACAGCCCGGGCATTCCTCTCACTTATCCCTTGTACTTCCATCAGTTCTTCTATAGAGGCTTTTTTAATGTCCTCCACCGAAGGAAAATGAGAAAGCAAGGCGTTTCTCTTTGCCGGACCGATTCCATCAATATTGTCAAGAACAGAAGTGATGCTGTTGCGATTATGAAGGTTCCGATGGTATTCTATAGCAAACCTGTGAACCTCTTCTTGAAGCCTTCCGCAATATTTAAAGAGCATCGGATCCTCTGTAAGTATGAATTGATGTCCTTCGCCATTTACCAGCGCTCTGGTCCTGTGACTGTCATCTTTAGCCATTCCCAAAACGGGAATCTCCAGCTTCATGGCTCTGAGAACTTTCTCTGCCGCCGTTACCTGGCCTCGTCCTCCATCCATGAGTATAAGGTCCGGCAAAGTGGCAAATCCCGGATCCCCCGCTTCCGCCCTTTTAAACCTGCGATAAAGCATTTCCTGTAGCGCACCATAATCATCAGGACCTTCCACCGTCTTGATTTTAAACCTTCTATAGTCCTTTTTAACCGGGGTGAGGTTGTTGAACACCACCATTGCCCCCACCGTATCAACGCCGTTGGTGTTTGATATATCGTAGGATTCAATACGGTAGTTATCCTTCTTTATTCCCAATATTGTGAAAAACCTTGCTCTTATGGCATCTTCTTTTTCTTTCTTGCCGCTTATTTTATCCTCAATGGTTTTCGCTATTTCCTCAGTATCCTTTAGAACCATGTCAAGGAGAGCCTTCTTCGGACCACGCCTAGGTACGATAATATGAACTTTTCTCCCTGCACCAATGTCATTGAGAAACTCTTCAAGAAGTTCGATTTCTTCCGGCTCTTCAGAGACTACAATTTCCGGAGGTATTGTCAGCCATTGACTGTAATACTGTTTTATGAACTGAGATAAAACTTCCTTGGAGGATGCCTCTCCCTCCGTCTCCATAGCAAACACTTCTCTTCCGCTCAGCTTGCCCTCTCGAACAGGGAACAAGACCACAGAAGTGTTTTCTGCCGTTGCCAGCGGTACAAGAATATCCAAATCCTTTCCGTTGGTCATGGTGACTCTCTGTTTTTCTTTCAAAGCATTCACTGCGGAAATCTTATCCCGAAATTTTGCTGCCTCTTCAAAATCCAGTCTTTCACTGGCTTCATTCATCTTATCTTCAAGATAGTCCGTTACCTTTTTCTGCCTTCCTCCAAGAAAATCCAGAACCTTATCTATTACTTGTCCATATTCTTCCCTATCAACCTGTCCGGTGCAAATGCCCCTGCAATCCTCTATATGGTAATTCAAACAGGGCCTATGACCTGCCGGAAACTTTGTCATACTGCACCTCTTTAGCTTGAATATTCTGTTAAGAATCTCTATGGTATCGTTGACTGCCCCTACGTCACTATATGGTCCGAAATATCTGCTTCCGTCTTTCTTTACCATCCTTGTCTTTAAGACGCGAGGGAAATCTTCTTCCATGGTCACCTTAATATAGGGATATGTCTTATCGTCTCTGAGAAGAACATTATACTTAGGAGCATATTTTTTTATCAGATTACACTCCAAAATAAGGGCTTCCATCTCCGTCTGGCATGTAATATACTCAAATTCGGCTATGTTAGCTACCATAGAACGAACTTTGGGACTGTGGTTGGCAGAACTTTGAAAATACTGCCTCACCCTGTTTTTTAGAGAAATGGCTTTGCCTACATATATAACTTGTCCCAGTCTATCCTTATGCATATAAACTCCCGGAGTATCCGGGAGTTTTTTTAAATTTTCTTTAATATCAAACATGGTTTCTTACTTTTATTTTACTTCCAATTCCAATTTCTGTTTTTGCGATCCTGCTCCCGTTCCATTTCTCGGCGAGCAATCTCTTCCAACCGCTTCTTTCTGGCTTCCTTGGCTTTATTTTTATTTACTTTTCTCAGGTAAAGAATCACTATTGCCAAAACAATAGAAATACCTATGACCGCAAAGATAATTACAGTCTGCAAGTTGGTAACTCTGTACCGGGATAAAAACCATCCTCTTTCTACTGCTTCCGCCGCTGTTAAATCTACAGTCTTGTACAATTCGTGCGCCACATAGACTTCCACAACTCCAACCTTCTGACCTTTTTCTACAGGGGCTGTAAGCCCGTCAGTGTACACGCACTCTGTGGTCACCAGTGATGCAGATGCGCCGTCAGGCAAATTTATGTAACCGTTATGGGAGGCTACCGCCTTAACCTTGTTAGTCGCTCCTCCCGTCAATTTAACCTTGCCGAATTGGTCTCCCTTTTCAAAGGCCCCATACTTGGTTATAAGGGTTTTGGCATAGTCCATAACGGCCTTCATATCTGCATACCGCTGCTCCACGGTACTGCTTCCCATTATGACGCAGTAAACTTCCAGCCCATCTACATCAAGGCCCACCGCCATTGTACATTTGCCGTCGCCTACAGTACCTGTCTTGCCGCCAAAAACACCTTTATACTTATCAACTTTAATTACTTTTCCATTCCGCTCCTTTTCAATTCCCTTAAGAAAATAGTTGGTGTTGACCAGCTTTCTTTCCTTATAAGACTCCGTTGCAGGAATGGTATAGTTGGCAGTGCCCGCAATTTTTCGTATGGTAGGGTTAGATAGAGCCGCTTCTGCAATTATCACCATGTCTCTTGAAGTTGAATAATGCCCCGGGTCATCCCAGCCTGTGCCATTTACAAAATTACTTCCTGTACACCCAAGCTCTTTTGCCCTCTGATTCATCATGGCTGCAAAATCTTCTGTGGTCCCTCCCACTGCTATCCCAAGAGCTGTAGCCGCATCGTTACCTGATGCCAGTAATGCTCCGTACAGCAGTTCCTCCACCGTTATCTTCTCCCCTTCCTGCAGATATATCTTTGTTTCCGGCAAAGCTGCTGCTTCTGCTGTTACTTCAACTTCATCGGTAAGCTGAAGATTCTCAACTGCCAAAAGACAGGTTAGAAGTTTAGTCATACTGGCAGGGTCCATCCTGTCATCACAGTTCTTCTCCCAGATAACTCTGTCCGTATCTCCACAATATATTATAGCTGAGGTGGCCGTCATCTCCGGTTCTGTAACCGCCTCTGCCCTATCTATAGGCATCCCTTGTACCACCATAGTCACAAGCAATAAATATATTAAAATTTTTCTCATTTTTCTCATTATATAACCCTTATCTCTTCTCGAAAAAATAATCTGCTATCCTATATCCGTCTTCAAAATAGTTATTAGCCTTATACGCAGACGCTTCGTTGTATTGCCTGTTAAAGTCTGCCGTCATCTTCTTGCGGCTATCGTAAATCACAAAAGGTACAGGGTCAGAAGTATGAGTCCTTATGCATAAAGGAGTTCTGTGATCGGGCATCACCAATATTTTGTAATCCTCTCCGCAACCTTCCAGATATTCTACAATAGGCTTTACCGCCCTTTTATCTATATACTCGGCACAAAGAATCTTCTTCTCAAGACTTCCTTGATGGGAGCATTCATCAGTACCCTCCAAGTGGAGATATATCATGTCTTTCCCTGATTTAAAGGCCTCTATTGCCGCCTGTGCCTTTCCCTCAAAGTTGGTGTGAATACTTCCCGTTATGCCCTCAACCTGCAGTACTTCAAGTCCCGCAAACATTGCAATTCCTCTTATGAGATCCACAGCCGAAATAACGGCTCCTTCCACACCGTACTTATGATTAAAATCAGGAAGTACCGGCTTGGTACCTTGTCCCCATATCCATATGCTGTTGGCAGGATTAAGTCCCTTTTCCACTCTGGCTTTGTTTACAGGATGATCTTTAAGCAGTTGGTAACTCTTCTTCATCATGTCGAGGAAAAATTCCCCGTCCCTTCCCTTTGGCAAATAGGGTTCTGCGGCCCGCTCCAATATGTCATGTGGGGGTACGCAATCACACTCTTTCTTATCGTCTGTAATTATCATGCAGTGTCTGTACTGAGTTCCCACATAAAATTTTATTTTTTCTGTGGCAAAGGCTTCCCTTATTACCTCCAGCAATATCTCACATTCTTCTGTGGTTATATCTCCCGCTGCATGATCCTTCACTATAAAATCCTCATACCTACCTGACTCCGTAGCCTCAACAGTGATAAAATTAACCCGGTAGGATTGGTCCGTTTCCTTCATTTCTATTCCCAGAGCACCCGCTTCAAGGGATGATCTGCCTGTCAGATATTTTCTCGGATCATATCCCATAACGGACAAATTGGCAGAGTCACTTCCCGGACTTATGCCATCGGGAACGGTTTTGCAAGTTCCTATTTCTCCCACCGTCGCCAAATGATTTATAGTCGGCATATCCGCTACTTCCAATGGAGTTTTGCCTCCCAGTGATTCAATTGGCTCATCTGCAGCACCGTCAGTTACGACAATAAGATATTTCATAATCTCCCTTACTCCTTTTACTTTTCTATTTCACTTCCTCTTCAAATTTCTTCATAAACTCGATGAGCGCTTCCACCCCTTCCGCCGGCATGGCGTTATAAATGCTGGCCCTCATTCCTCCTATGGAGCGGTGCCCCGCTAAATTTACCAAACCTGCTTCCTTTGCTTTAGCAATAAATTCTTTGTCCAAAGACTCATTACCGGTAACAAAAACCACGTTCATCATTGAACGGTCTTCCTTTGCAACAGGGCAAGTATACAGTTTACTTGAATCTATATAATCGTAAAGCTTGGCTGCTTTTGCCCTGTTCCGCTCTTCCATGGCCTCAATGCCCCCTGTAGCCTTGATGTGTTTGAACACTTCTCCTGCTACATATATTGAAAAACAAGGAGGTGTATTATACATAGACTCGTTGTCGGCATGAATTTTGTAATCCAGATATGTAGGAGCATCTTCCGGAGCGTTACCTATCAAATCTTCTCTGATTATCACAATGGTCACACCGGCAGGGCCTACATTTTTCTGGGCACCGGCCCATATAACACCGAATTTGCTCACATCTACAACCTCTGAAAGGATGTTGGAAGACATATCCGCAACCAGAGGAATATTGCCCACATCAGGTATGTAATTATATGCAGTGCCGTAAATAGTATTATTAGTTGTTATATACACATAGTCTGCATCGCTGCGCACATGATCTTTTCCAAATTTAGGTATCCATGTAAAGGAATCCTTTTCCGATGAATCCACCACTCTTATGTCACCGAATTTACAAGCCTCTTTATATGCTTTCTTGGCCCAGGTTCCCGTAATCACATAATCAGCCTTTTTCCCGGTCTTAAGAAGATTAAGGGGCACCATGGAAAATTGGAGAGTTCCTCCTCCTTGGAGAAAAAGGACTTTGTAGTTATCCGGAATGTTCATAAGCTCTCTTAAATCAGCCTCAGCATCTTCTATAATTTTCTTGTAGGTTGCACTTCTGTGGCTCATTTCCATAACCGATTGGCCGCTTCCTTTGTAGTTAAACAAATCCTCTTTCACTTGCTCCAAAACTTCAAGGGGTAGCATGGATGGACCTGCAGAAAAGTTATATACTCTATCATACTTTGTATTATATGTTGTCATAGGGACCTCCCGTTTTTATTAAAAATATTCTACTCATTATACCACTTTACCTCTTTTCCGTAAAGTGATATACTAGGTGGGTAATTGAAATTTTCTCATGATTTAGGAGGAAGAAAATGTTTAAAATTGCTACTCTCAACAAAATCTCAAAAAAGGGTCTTGACCTTCTGGATGAAAAATACATAACCACAACAGAAATTGAAGAGGCTGACGGAATCCTTGTCAGAAGTCAGGATATGCATTCCATGGAATTTTCCGATACACTGGAGGCAATTGCAAGAGCCGGAGCCGGAGTCAACAACATTCCTTTGGAAAAATGCGCAGACAAAGGCATCGTGGTATTTAACACCCCGGGGGCAAACGCAAATGCAGTTAAAGAGCTGGTAATTGCAGGCCTGTTCCTCGCCGCCAGAAATATTCCGGCAGCCCTTTCGTGGGCCTCCTCTTTAGAGGAAAATGTCAGCCAAACAGTTGAGAAAGGTAAATCTCAATTTGCCGGAACAGAAATTCTGGGCAAAACTCTTGGGGTAATCGGTCTTGGTGCCATAGGCAAAAAAGTTGCCGGTGCAGCAAAAGGTTTAGGCATGGACATCTGCGGGTACGACCCATATTACACGGGAACTTTTGAAGAAGGAAAGTTTTTTGATAATCTGTCGGAAATGCTCCCACTGTGTGATTACATAACCATCCACGTACCTGCAACTGACTCTACCAAAGGCATGTTTAATAAAGACTTGTTTGCTCTCATGAAAGATAATGTTGTAATTCTTAACTTTTCAAGGGATAAACTCGTTAAAGATGTGGATTTGCTTGTTGCTCTTGAAAACAATAAGATTGCCGCCTATGTGACGGATTTTCCAAACGATGCTCTCATAGACAACGAGAAGGTAATACTCCTTCCTCACCTGGGAGCTTCCACTGAAGAGGCAGAAGAAAACTGTGCCGTTATGGCTGTAAATCAGATGATGGATTTTCTTGAAAACGGCAACATAGTAAACTCTGTCAACTTCCCTGCCCTTAACATGGGACCAATAGAAAGCGGCGTCAGATTTGCCTTCTTTACCAAGGATTGTGCTGACCCTGTGGCATTGGTGGAAAGCCTTCTAAAAGAAGCGGAAATCACTCCGGACAAGATTGAAGGAGCCACAAGAGGAGCCTACGGTTACGTTCTGGCAGAAGCTGTCATGGAGGATGCACACATAATCGTAGCTCACGATAATAGAGTCATAAAACAAAAGACTTTTGAAAAATAAGGAAATTTTCATTTTATAAATATTGCAAAATCGAAAAATGACGGAGAACCACACCCGGTTCATCCGTCATTTTTTTGACTACCTTCTTACGATAATCTCTACCGCACGGTGAAGATTCTCTATCTCCACTTCCTCACATGGTTCTTGAAACTCGCCATCCAAAGACCATGGCGTTTCTCCATCGGTATAAATTTTAAATTTATCGGCGTTTACAAACACCAACTTATCCGTATTGTAATAATCCTGAGTTGTAAGCATATGGGCAATTTCCGTCAAATCTATTAAATTCTTAGGAGCCTTGATAAGTAGCATTTCAAAATATCCGTCACTCATATCCACATATTCAGGATTGAGTGTCAAAATACCTGCCAAGGACGTAGAGTTACTTATGGCTCCGAATATATAATCGTCTTCAAATACCCGGTCATTAGTCTCTATCTTCATGTGGATAGGTTTAATGGAGGAAATGCTTCCAATCCCTTCAAGAATATATGCCATATGACCCAGAGTGTTTTTTATATTCTGAGGTGTCGCATAGGAAGTTTGAGTAAAAGCTCCAAAAGAAGCAACATAAGAAAACTTTCTGCCGTTGAAGCTTCCCATATCAATAGCCATTTTCTGCCCCGCAACTATGTTTCTGGCTGCAGCAAGAATTCCTGACGGAAGCTTTAAACTATTTGCAAAGTCATTGGTACTTCCTGCCGGAATATATCCTATGGGAATCTTTCGTCCGCTGTCAAGAAGTCCCGATGCCACTTCGTTAAAAGTTCCGTCACCGCCTATACAAGTTATAATGTCTGCATCCTCCGAATATTCCGAAGCAAAAACAATGCCGTCTCCCTGCTGAGTTGTGGTCATTACAGTGGATATATATCCTTTCTGCATGAATATTTCCACTATATCCGTAAGATATCTGTTTGCTTTCTTCTTTCCGGAGCATGGATTCATAATAATCAAATTCTTTTTCATCTCTTCCCCTTTGTACTTCCTTTTGTACATTAAACACCTATTTATTTTACAATCTTTTTCCTTTTATTACAAGATAATTCTGTAAACCGTTGCTGTAACGGCACATATAGCCACACCCAGGACAAGGGGTGCCAAAAAAGAAAGTATGGTCCATCTCAAACTTCCCGATTCCTTTTTTATGGAAATCAATGTAGTTGCACAAGGCCAGTGCATGAGAGAAAAAATCATCATGTTTAGTGCAGTAAGAGCAGTCCAGCCATTCTCAACAAGCAGTTCTTTAAAAAAAGTCAAATCCGTAACTTCCGCCAAATTTCCCTGACTCATGTATATCATCATCGCTATGGGAAGCACTATTTCATTGGCGGGTATACCCAAAATAAAGGCTGTCAGTATTACACCGTCAAGACCGATAAATCTGCCAAAAGGCTCTAAGAAACCGGCCAACTGATCTATCAAACTTACCCCGCCCACAGAAGTATTGGCAAGAATCCATATAATAAGACCTGCCGGTGCGGCAACTGCCACTGCCCTTCCCAAAACAAAGAGGGTCCTATCAAATACGGATCTTACTATCACCTTCCCTATTTCAGGTTTTCTGTAAGCAGGAAGCTCTAAAGTAAATGACGACGGCACTCCTTTAAGGAAAGTATGTGACAAAATTCGGGTTAAAACAAATGTGGCTCCTATCCCTGCCATGATTACCCCTGTTATACACAAAGCTCCCTGCCATCCTCCCTGCGATGCAAAAAACATAGTTACGATGGCTATCAATATGGGAAATCTTCCATTGCAGGGTACCAAGGAATTGGTTATCATGGCCAAAAGCCTCTCCCTTTTAGAATCTATTATGCGACACCCCACCACCGCCGATGCATTACACCCAAGTCCCATGCACATGGTGAGAGCCTGCTTGCCACAGGCACCACAGCACTTGAAGCATCGATCAAGGTTAAAGGCAATACGAGGCAAAAATCCCCAATCTTCCAGCAATGTAAAAAGAGGAAAAAATATTGCCATAGGCGGCAGCATCACTGAAACAACCCATGCCAAAACTCTATACATCCCACACGCCACCATATTGCACACTTTTTCTCCCAGTCCCATGGCAAGCAACCCGTTATACATAGGTTCCTCTAAAGAAAAAAGTATCTTTCCCAACATTTGCGACGGATAGTTTGCTCCCTCCATGGTAATCCAGAATATTGCCAGCATCATCAATGCCATAATGGGAAAACCTGTAAAAGGGTTGGTAAGAAATCTGTCTACCTTTAAAGTCACACTTTCCTGCTGCCCCTTGCTATTTCCCCGCACTTTATATTCCGTTACTTTTCCGGCGATTTCCTCTGCCTTTTTAGCCGTATCTTCCGGGCTCTCCAACAGTTCAGGTACATATCCTAATGTTTTCAATTTCCGCGGCTCCTGTATCAAAAATTCCGCCGCTCCTTCCAACACCCTCTTCATTTCCTTTTTTTCAGAAGACTCCGTTGTAATTACCTTTATACCCAGAAGTTTTTCCAGCCTTTTCGTATCTATTTTCAAACCTTCTTTGCGAACTCTATCCATCAAATTAATGCACAATACCACATCTTTTCTATGGCTGAGTATTTGAAGCAGGAGAATGAAATTCCTTTCAAGACAAGTCCCGTCACAGACTACGATAACCCCTTTGCAAGAAGGATCGCAGATACAATCTCTTGCCACTTCCTCTTCAGCGGAAGACGCCACCAAAGAATAACATCCCGGGGCATCTATCAATGTAATTTCTCTTTCGCCGACCTTCCACCTTCCTCTGGCATTTGATACAGTTTTCCCGGCCCAATTTCCCGTATGCTGATGCATACCCGTGAGACAATTAAAAACCGTACTTTTGCCCACATTAGGATTCCCTGCAAGAACGATGGTAATGTCATTTCTCTCGGTTATCTTCACTTTACCCACGATCCATTACCTCCACCAGAATATTCTTTCCCATTTCCTTTCTGATGGCGATAACGGCACCTCTGATTATATAAGCAATCGGATCTCCCAAGGGACTCTTCAGTATACATTTTATCTTAGTCCCCTCCACCAGCCCCAAATCTTCAAGCCTTCGGTTTCTTTTTTTCAGTTTGATTACAGTGGCTTCTTCCCCGATGTTTAATTTATCTAAACCCTTCATCGGAAACAGTTTCCTTTCATAAAAATTCTGCTATTTAAAGTATATGAAAGAAACCTCTTCCCGGTTACCTGGAGAATCACATCCCTCGATTATTTGCCAGTGCAAATCTCTCCACAGCAAAAGCCACTCCATCTTCCACATTGGACAAAGTTATAAATTGGGCGGCAGACTTAACCTCCTCATCGGCATTTTCCATGGCGACTCCAATACCTGCCCACTTTATCATGGCAATATCGTTATGACTGTCACCACAGGCCATAACACAGGTAGCATCCATGCCCAAAATGTCACACAGACCGGAAAGTGCCGTAGCCTTGCTGGTGGTCCTTCCTCCTATTTCTATGTTTGCAGCAAAAGATGTGGTAATGGTAATTCCCTGTTCCATACCGAGCCGCTTCCAGAATTTCTTTTTTTCCTCCATTGACCTAAAGTGAACATTGATATTTTCGATAGCATTTTTGTTGGAACGGAGGAACTCATATATTCCCCGCACCGGTTTTCTGGTTTTCATTATGTATTCCACGCTCATATAGTCAGAACCATTTTCCCTTAAATCTTCAAAAACATCTCGGTCTATATATGCTTTCCCTTGGGTAAAAACTTCTATGGGAAATTCAGCATTAGCCTCCAGCAGGTGGCTCACCCGCTCCATATCTTCACCATCAGCACAATTTGAATATATAACCTCTTCATCCGGCAACCTCGTTATGTGAGCACCGTTGGATGTTATTATATATTCCAGGCCTTTGATTTGAAAGATTTCTTCGGGTAATGCAGTATATACCCTTCCTGTGGCTATGACCACATGAATACCTTTTTCTATGGCCTTCTCCAGCGCATCTTTCGTCCTCCGGCTCAAACCGCCTTTTCCCAAAGTCGTGCCATCCAAATCCAGGGCAATTAATTTTATGGACCTTTTATCATTTTTCATATCCGCTGTCTCCGTAATATCTGTCATATCTGTCACTTCTGTCCTGTCTGTCATTTTCATCATTTCTTCCTTCTCTGGCATTTCTGCCACCTTGTTCTTACCTCTATCTCACTCAAGGCAATCTAAAAACTCTTTATTATACATACGCACCTGTTTCATGGTCGCGCTGTCATCATGGCCCGGATAAATTCTGAAGCTGTCATGCCACCTATCGATTATGTTTCTGCAAGTCTTTCTCATTTCTTCAAAAGAACCGTCGGAAAGGTCAGTTCTTCCAAGATCTGTATCAAAAATTGTATCACCTGTGAATATTACACGGCTCTTTTCACACAAAATACATATAGAGCCATGGGTATGTCCGGGAGTTGCAAGTATTTTCATCTCCTCATCCTCAAGTATAAGCACATCCCCATCTTGAAGATAATTATCCACCTTTCCCTTGTACATAAGTGAATCCTCAAAGCTCATCATTACAGGACATTCCAAAACATCGGACACCTTATCTGCAGCGCCCACATGGTCGTGATGATGGTGGGTAAGGATAACTCCAAGACATTTAAGCCCTTTATTTTGAACATGATTTACAATTTTTTTCGCCTCATATCCCGGGTCAATTATATAACACTGCCCCCTTCCGGCAATACTTATTACATAGCAGTTGCTCTCCAGACTACCACCTACAAATCTCTCTATTTTCAACTCTTTGCTCCTTTTGAAAAAACTACATAATACTTGCAAATTTTGTATATTATGCTAGAATATATGATACAACATTTCTTCGGAAATGTCTTTTAATTTCAATTATTTTAATTTGAAGAGGTAAAAAAGATGAAAGTTGCCATTGTAGGCGCGGGAAAACTGGGCAACAGAGTTGCCACCGCACTTTTAGGGGGAGACCATTCCATAACGATTATAGATAAAAACGAGGCGGTTTTAAATAAAATCTCTCAGCAGATGGATGTTATGACCGTCACAGGTAACGGAAAAAGCACATCCCTTTTGGCAAATTGCGGAATAGAATCCTTTGATTTTCTGCTGGCTTCCACTGCAAGCGATGAAGAAAATATTGTCATTGCTTCTTTTGCAAAGAAAATGGGATGCACCAAGGTAATTGCAAGAGTCAGAGACCCTGAACACATGAACCAGATGGATTTTATCAAGTCTACCATGAATATAGACCATCTGGTGAATCCGGACATGGCAATCACCCAGGAAATATATAAATATCTTGTTGAAAAATACACTCTTAACAACGGCATCTTTGCCAGCGGCAAAACGGCTCTGGTCCAGTTCAGTGTGCGGAGAATGAAAAGACTTATAGGTCTTTCCATGATAGATGTGAAAAAATTTCTGCCAACTATGCTGATAGTAGCCATCTCCAGAAACGGCAAAATTATCATCCCTCACGGCAAAACCATCATTGAAGAGGGAGATACCATCTATCTCATAGGTGAAAAGACAGAAGTTACGGAACTTTACAACAGAGTATATGAAAGAGGTAAATACACCAACCTTCAGAAGGTTATGATTGTAGGGGGCGGAAAGACAGGATATTACCTTGCCCGTATGCTGGCGGAATTCGGTATTTCTGTTAAGATAATCGAAAAAAATAAAGAGAGGTGTTATTATCTTTCAACCCATTTGGATGATGTTATGATTCTCCACGGAGATGCTACCGACACTAACCTTTTGGAAGAAGAAAATATGGAAGATATGGATGCCTTTGTCACCGCCACCGGCTTTGATGAGGAAAATCTCTTGCTAGCTCTTATGGCAAAGCAACGGGGTGTAGAGGATGTGATATCCAAAGTCAGCCGTCAAAGCTACAGGGATCTCATTGAGAAAATGGGAATAGACATGGCCCTCAATCCTCTGGATATTATTTCAAGCATAATTCTCAGATACATTCAAGGAGAAAAGAAAATTATTTCTTCCCTCCTCATTCAGGGACAAGCTGAAATTATGGAAATCGTGGCTTCTGACACCATGAAACTTGCCAATGTTCCACTCAGCGAGCTTGATCTTCCAGATGGGGTTTTGGTAGCCGCAATTCACAGGAGAGATCAGGTTATAATTCCTGACGGCAACACCATCATTCGCCCTGATGATAAGGTTACAATTTTCTGTCTCCTTTCAGACATTGAGGAACTGGAAGCCCTCTTCAAAGAAAAGAGAGGTTTCCACCTCTAAAGTGTGATCCAAAGGCCATATTAACTGTAATTACTTGTAATCAATTGCAACCATGGCCTCACATACCAATTCATATTATCCGAAAGAAAGGCTTCAAAATGTCTCGTAAGCTGGGTACAATTTTAAGAATAGAGGGCAGCTTGTTGATTGTAATAGCACTCTCCATGATTCCTCCTCTGTTCATTGCCTACAACTTAAAAGAAACCGCCGCACAGAACGCATTTTTGCTTACACTGCTGGTATGCGGCATTTGTGGTTTCCTTTCCCGATTACTTCCAAACCTTTCCCACAATTCTATCAAGAACAGGGATGGGTTTCTTATTGTTTCTTTAAGTTGGGTGCTGGTATCCGCATTAGGAGCTATCCCCTTTTTCCTTTCAGGCGCCATCCCTTCCTATGTGGACGCTTTCTTTGAAAGTTGTTCCGGATTTACCACCACCGGCTCCTCCATACTGACGGATATAGAAGCCATGCCTCGGTCAATTTTGTTTTGGCGCTCTTTCACCCACTGGTTAGGTGGCATGGGTATAATAGTATTTATCACCGCAGTGCTACCCATGTTCGGTTTTACCGGACAACAGATAGCAAACTATGAAACTCCCGGCCCCACTAAGGACAAAATTTCCGCTAAATATTCCGATGCATCCCGAAATCTTTACAAGATATACATCATAATGACTGTGGCAGAAATGATTCTCCTCAAATTAGGAGGGCTCACTTGGTTCGACTCCGCCGTTCATACCTTTGGAACAGTAGGCACCGGAGGGCTTTCATCCTACAACGACAGCATAGCTCACTTTCAAAGCACCTACGTAGAACTGGTTATCGCCTTTTTCATGCTGATGGCAGCTGTTAACTTCGGTCTTTATTATTCCAGTCTTAAAGGAGGAGTTTCCAAGCTTTTCAAAGACGAAGAATTGAAATTTTTCTTGATTATAATAAGTACCGCCACTGGGGCAATCTTTATTTATAATGCTGCTTATGACGGGCTTTCAAACCTTGGAGATAAATTTACAGATGCCCTTTTTCAGGTTATATCCATAGTTACCACTACGGGATACATGACTTATGACTACGATTTATGGCCTACTTTTTGCAGATTTGTCATCTTCGCTCTCTTCTTTGTGGGGGGATGTGCCTCCTCCACCGGAGGCGGGGTAAAAGCGGTAAGAGTCTTAGTCGGTCTCAAACTTGTAAGAAGAGGTGTTTCCCTAAGAATACATCCCAACAGAATTGCGCCTGTAACATTAAACGACAAAGAGCTTGGTAGCGAAGTAACAATCCGCATTTCTAATTTCATCATGACATATTTGGTATTAACGTTGATTGGAACCTTACTCATTTCTCTCAACGGATATGACTTTATGACTAATTTATCAGCGGCAGCATCTTCCCTCGGCAACATAGGCCCCGGCTTTAATGTTGTGGGACCCACAATGAATTACAGTTCTTTCTCCGCTTTTTCAAAATTGGTTTGCTCCTTCCTTATGATAACCGGAAGGCTTGAACTTTTCACTGTTTTAGCCCTGTTTTCCAAACACTATTGGAGACCTGACAGTATTAGATAATTAGAAATTCATTCGAGGATACGGATATGAAGTTTAACGTAAGAGCCACAACTAAAATACTTGGAATCCTTACTCTTATTGAAGGATTTTGCATGTTCCCCTGCCTTGTTACCGCTCTCCATCTAGAGGAGTGGTCAGCGGGAGGCTCTCTTTTCGTGACCTCAATTATATGCCTGTCCGTTGGCTTTGTTCTTCTTACTCAACTGAAATTTGATAAGATTAAGTTGCAAAAGCGCGAAGCATATTTTATAGCTTGCGTAAGCTGGATATATTGTGCCTTAATAGGTGCCCTTCCACTTTACTTTTGTGGTCAAGAATTTTCTTTTATAGGATGTTTTTTTGAATCGGTAGCAGGCTTTTCTACTACCGGATGTACCGTTTTAAACGTTGATTCCATTCCCCAGTGTCTCCTAATGTGGCGGGCAATATGCCACTGGCTTGGCGGTATGGGTATTCTGGTTCTGCTAATCACCATATTTCCACTGTGGGGCATCAATAACCAATCCATAGCTATGGCAGAGACACCGGGACTTCAAAATGAAAAAATCGGTGCCAAGTATTCAGAGACAGGAAGATTTTTATATTTATCCTACGCTTTTCTTTCCCTGATAGAGTTCATTCTTTTGGCCCTAGGTCCGATGGATTGGCTCACTGCCTTTATCACTACCTGCAGCAGCATCAGTACTGCCGGCCTTATTGTTACGTCAGCCAACAGTGCTTTCTTCGATTTGATATATGTACGCTTTGTGGTACTCGTCTTTACCATACTTTCATCTATGAATTTTTTAGCTTACTTTATGATGGTGAAAGGAAAATGGAAAAATGTCTTTAAAAATGTTGAAATAAGATGTTACCTTACGATTATCGCATTAGCTTCTGTGGCAGTCGCTGTATCTCTTACCGTAACCGGAACATACTCAAGCCTGTGGCAGGCTTTTAAAGACGGTATATGTCAAGTAGTCTCCTTTATATCCACATCGGGTTTTTACGTGTGTGACTTTACCAAATGGCCATCTTTTACAGTAACTTTGCTTTTCGTGCTTCTTCTCGTTGGTGGATGCGCTTTCTCAACTTCAGGTTCCTTGAAAGTTGTAAGGATATTGATTCTGTTTAAGCTTATAAAGAGAGGACTACTGAAACACATACACCCAAGAATAGTTAAGGCAATCATCATGGAAGGCAAGCCTGTTCCTGCCGCTACCGCTGCAGCAGTTACCATGCACATATTCTTATTCATTGGAATATTATTCATAGGCACCCTGCTGCTTTCCTTTGACAACCTTAGTATGGAAAGTACCTTTACCACAGCTCTAGGTATTTTCACCAACACCGGAGTTGCTCTCAATGGTGCTGATAACTTCGGTTACTTCGGAATGTTCAGTCCTTTTTCCCAGTTGGTCATGACATTCCTCATGGTTGCAGGAAGATTGGAAATGTACGCTATAATCATTCTCTTCGCAAAATCTTTCTGGAATCCGGACAGAGCCAATATGGTATAAAATAAAAGTATTGCAAAACGTATTAAAAATACTAGGGTATATCGTAAAACATAGTATAAAACATATCAAACATATCATAAAACTTAATAAAACCGGCCTTTCCGGGGAATCATAATCACTATGATGCAACCTATAAAGGAGATATAAAGTTTTATGCTTGTAAAAGATTTAATGTCAACATCCATAGTCCACATTCCCCCGGACACCAAACTGGACAATATAAGGTTTATAATGAAAAGTGAGGACATTGGAATAGTTCCCGTATGCGATGGACAAAACCACCTGCTGGGCGTAATTACCGACAGGGATATAGTTATCAGGCAAGACTACGGAAAAAATGCCGGAGAAATAATGACAGAAGATGTGGTCACTGTAAATTCAGGAGATGATATACACCAGGCTGCGCTGAAATTTTCCAAGTACGGCGTTCATAGGCTTCCGGTCATAGACAATAGCAAGCTGGTGGGAATCCTCAGTCTTAAGGATTTAGCCAAAAAAAAGGTGTTCACCGCAGAAATAGGTCACATTATATACAACATATACAACCATAAATAATACACCGGCATTAATTCCTTAATGTCCACTACACAAAACTAAAAAATCTTCAAACAAAAAAGCGGATGTCTCCGCTTTTTCTTTCTGTATCATTACTCATTCATAGTGTTGGTATCTTCGGTTCCTCTTCCGCCGTTTTCATTGTTCAAGTCACCGTTGTTACCCTGGTTATTGGTATCCCTGTCTCCGTTATCGTTACCGTCAGCAATATCCTTAACACCATCTTTCACATCATCACCTGCTTCATCCAGACCGTCTTTCACATCATCCATCAGATCTTCGCCATCTGTCTGAGGTGTATCGGTAACAGGGTCATTATCAGCACGCCCGCATCCTGTGAAGCAACACATGAATACCAACATTAAAACTAAAAACACGGTTAAAAATTTTCTGTTCATAAGAATAACTCCTTTCTGTTTTCTTACTTAGTATTGGAGTTATTTCAATAATTATTCCGTAAAATACTCACATTCATATTTTAAGATATACATCACTATATTTTACCTTGTATAAAGCAGCTCAGATAATCGTATTAAACGTACCCTTCATCCCTGTGTTCAAAAAAGAGAGCCTCGCAAGGCTCTCTTAGGTTCAAAACTATTCTTCAGTTTCAACTGCTTCTTCAGCAACTTCAGCAACTTCTTCAACGATTTCCTCTGCTTCTTCAACAGCTTCTTCTTCAGGAAGTGCCTGCTTAATGCTTAAGCTGATTCTCTTTCTTTCCGTATCGATTTCAAGAATCTTAGCGTCAACAACTTGTCCAAGTTCAAGTTCTTCAGCAATATTGGTTACTCTCTTGTTTGCAACTTCTGAAATGTGAACAAGTCCGTCAAGACCCGGTTCCAGTTCAATGAAAGCACCATACTCTTTAATCTGTACAACTTTACCTGAAACAATCTGCTCTTCCTGATACTTATCTTCAATTATTGACCAAGGTTCAGGAGTTGTCTGCTTCAATCCTAATGAAATCTTACCCTTCTCTGCATTCATGGAGAGAATCATAACCTTTACGGTATCTCCGATTTCAAGAACTTCCTTCGGATGTTTTAACTTGCCCCATGAAATTTCTGAGATATGTAACAATCCGTCAATACCGCCTAAATCTATGAATGCACCGTAGTCAGTAAATCTCATTACCTTACCTTCAACGATATCATCAACATTTAAGCTGTTCCAGATTTCGTCAATCTTCTTTTGCTTTTCTTCAGCCAGAATCGCCTTGTGAGAGAATACGGTTCTACCCTTCTTCATGTCGATTCTTGTAACCCTTACATCAAGAGTTTGTCCTATAAATTCATCTGCATTATCAACAAATTTATCTGAAAGCTGTGACAATGGAATAAATCCTGTAACTTCCTTGTAAGCTGCAATAACACCGCCGTTAACCGGTCTTACAACTTTTACGCTGATAACTTCTTTGTTTTCCAAAGCTGCATTGATTTCATTCCAGTGCTCATTAACTTCTAATTTCTTCTTGGAGAGTAAAATCACACCATCACCGTCATCAGTCTTGACAACTTTAGCCTGAATTTCATCGCCATCTTTAAATAAGTCTGTTAACTTCTGGTCTCCTTCCAATGTTACTTCTTCTTTTGGAATAACTCCATCTTTTTTGCATCCCATGTTAACGATAATTTCCTTGTCAGTAACCTGGTGTACCTTGCCGTTAACAATTTCTCCTACTCGTGGTAATCTTAAGGATTTTTCAATGTCATCCATTAAGTCCATCATGTTCATTTCGTTCTTTTCAGTGATGTGTTCACTCATTGTAGCAATAACCTCCTTAATTACGCATTCAGGCGTCGATGCACCTGCTGCAACACCTATTTTATTACATTTTAACAATTGGTGCAATGGTAAATCTTCTATTTTTTCAACAAAAAAAGTCTTTGAGCACTTTTTTCCGGCAATTTCAAACAATTTCTGCGTGTTGGAACTGTCTCGTCCGCCTATTATCACCATAGCATCACATTCTTCTGCCAACTTTTCACAGTTTTTTTGTCGCTCGGATGTGGCATTGCATATGGTGTTTTTGATGGTGAATTTTTTACCTTTTCTCTCCAATACTTCTACTATTGAATCCACCAGTTGCTTTTTTATGGTAGTCTGACACACAACAAAGAGATTATCATCGGATATATCTTCCGCTTCCTCCGGAGAATTTACGATGACAGTTTCCCCTTGGCTCCAGCCTTTTATGCCCCTAACCTCAGGATGATCCTTGTCACCTATTATAACCACTTTCCATCCCTCTGCCGATGCATCAGCCACAAGGGAATGTATCTTGCTTACAAAAGGACAGGTGGCGTCTATAACGGTAAGACCCCTTTCCTCCACCTGATTCCAAAATGCCTTCCCTTCACCATGGGATCTGACGATTAAAATATCATCAGAAGAAGCATTATCCAGTCCCTTCAAAATGGAGACTCCTCGCTTTTCCAAATCATCGGTAACCAAGGTATTGTGAATCAACGGGCCACATGTATATATTTTTTTCCTGCCCCGGTTTAATTCTATTTGTCTTTCGGTCTTTTCAATGGCTTGTTTTACTCCAAAACAAAAGCCTGAATTTTTAGCTCTTATAATCTCTGTCATCTTACTTTTCCAAACTTTCCAGATATTTTTTAAATGAAGCCTCCGATCCATTTTCCGTAGGCTCATAGTACTTAACTCCTGCCTTGTAGAGGCTATCCGGCAAATATTGTTGCTTCACATATCCACCGTAGGCATGGGGATACTTATATCCTTCTCCATATCCCATCTTCTTAGCACCTGAATAGTGAGAATCCTTTAGGTGATCCGGCACATCGTCAATTTTCTTGCTCCTTATATCCGCCATGGCTTTTTCGTAAGCCATATAGGCTGCGTTGGACTTAGGTGCCGAAGCCAGGAGTATCACTGCCTGGCTTAGGTTTATCGCCGCCTCAGGCAAGCCTACCATGAGGGAAGCTTGTACACATGCAGTTACGATAGAAACTGCGGTGGGATATGCCATCCCCACGTCCTCACTTGCCATGACCAAGAGCCTTCTTCCTATCATCTGAATATCTGCACCGCCGTCAATAAGCCGCGAAAAATAATGTATGGCTGCATCAGGATCGCTTCCTCTCACCGACTTCTGTAATGCGCTGAGAAGATTATATCGATCATCTCCCTTGTCATAAATCCCCACCTTGCGCTGCATGGCCTCCGCCACGACCTCCCCTGTGACAGTCTGACCCTCTTCCAAATTATCAGCAATAAATCCGGCAGTATCCAGCGCAACTCTGGCATCTCCGTTGGCAAGATCTGCAAGAATCGCCATTGATTCCTTTTCCCATTTTATATTTACGGCCCCCAAACCTTTTTCTCTATCCTTTGTTGCCCTCTCTATTATCTCTATGAGATGTTCCCTGCTAAGCCTCTTAAACTCAAAGATATTGCGAACCCTGCTTATAATTGCATTGTTGACAGAGAAATAGGGATTTTCCGTAGTGCTGCCGATAAATCTGATAACCCCCTCTTCCAAGGCCTTTAGCAGCGAATCCTGCTGAAGCTTGCTCCATCGGTGAAACTCATCTATGTAAACATAGGTTGTCCGCTTTTCAAGACCGTAAAATCTGTCTTTTGCCCTATCAATAAGCTCCTTTAGTTCTTTAGTCCCCGTAACGGATGCGTTTATCTCGTAAAAATCCCCATCCATTTCCCGGGCAATAATTCTGGCAAGGGTGGTTTTTCCCGTTCCTGAAGGTCCAAAGAAAATAGCAGATTCAAAGGTCTTGTTCTTAACAGAATTATAAAAAAGGGAGCCGGGATACAAAAAGTGTTCCTGTCCTTTAAATTCCTCAAGTTTCTGCGGTCTCATTCTGGTTGATAATGGTATCATCTGTTTCTCCTTTTAGTCCATTGCGGTTCTAAAACGAAGCTATAAAAACATCCTCAACTGCCTGATTTTTCGCCTCATCCAGTTTTGTCAAAGCCTCGTCCTTTGTTTTTATTACAGGGCTGATGACCTTATACATATTATCAGCCTCTATTATTTTCGTTTCTATCCCCTTTGTCAGCAACTGAGCCGCCATCTCCTCTGCTGCTTCCTTTGTGGAAAAAACGCCGAACTGAAGGGCGTAACCCTCATCAGGAACCGAATCGGTTTCAATCTTTCCTTCCTTAGAAACGTCTTCCGCCTGCTGACCATCCTGATCTTGATTCCCCTTTTCAGCAGTTTCCTTTTCATTTCCTTTCTCAGAACCTGATCCCTCTTCAGCATTCTGATCATCAGAAGATTTTTCAGCAATTCTTATAGGGCTTTCATCTGCATTATAACCCAATATGGGGCCTATGACAAATTTTGCGGTAACATACCCTAACAAAACCGCCATTAACATTATACCAATAATCATGGCAATTTTCATCCCGGAATTTTCGCCTCGTCCTTTTCTTTTTCTCACCTTTCTCCTATTCCTGTGTTGAGCCATTTCATTCCACCTCCCCATAACACAGTCTATTAACAAACACATGCTTATATTCCCTAAAAACTTAGTTCTGCATAATATAAATCACCAAAAAAGAGACCCTTTTCTTAATGAAGCAGGCCTCCTTTCGGGTAAATAAGTCTTTCTATACTATATTACACAAATTAATTTCTCGCTTTAATTGGAGCAAAAAAGCTTTGAATTTTATCATATTCAGGTTGTCTATGGACAAGAATTCTTCCAGCATTTCCAAGTATATTCTACCGTTTTTGGTGGTAATATCCTTTAGTTCCCCAAGAAAAATTACCATCTTCTGAGAAAAATTTTTCTTTGCTTCACTGGGAATGTATGTAAACTTTATCCGCTGAAAATTCTTGTCCATGTAGGCTGTTTCCGTACTTATGCAAAACTCATCGGCAAAAATCAGATATTGCCTACATTCTTCGAGAGCCTCTATGGTCTTCTCTACCACAGTAAGTATTTCTCCTGCACTTACACAATCCATCTTTGCCAATTGCTTGTAACCGGCCGTTGAATAAAACCCCTTCACTCCCTCATCATCCTTAATTATGCTTATAGGGAAAATCCCCTGACAACCTCCGTTTAACAACAAATCAATCCTCTCTTGAAAACCAATTTCATTTTCATCCAATAACACCATGGATTTTTCAAACATCTGCAGCACCTCCACACACTTGACATGGGGTATATCCCTTACGCCGAGCATCTTCTTTTTCCATTATTATGGTGCAAGACTCCTGTCCCTTCTCTTGTTTTACGTATCGACAACTTTCCTTATGATATCGTCTCCCATACTTTGGAAATATGACAACTTTGTAACTTGAAACATTAGTAGTAAACTCATCCTCTCCAAGGGGACTCCCACGCTGAGTTGTTCCCGTGAAACCACGGACCATAAGTTTTTCTTCAAATTCTATACGACCATTTATGCCTATACCATTAGTAACATTAAATGAAGCTCTTCCTTCCAATACAATAAGGTCATCAATGTCTCCTCTGCTATGCCCGTACCTAAATCGAGTAATTTCAAAGTCTCTCAGGCTCTCTTCTTCCTCCAAAACACTGTCCTCAATATTTTTGCAAAGGGAAACAGACATTATATTATTATATGTTTTGGCCAGATTTTGTTTAATTTCCTGAGCAGTTTCAAAGCACACACCTTCACATACTCCGATTATCCTTATAACCAGAATCAATGCACATACACATAGTATAAGCACAGGCAAAAACATGGCGGCTTCAAGTATATAACTTCCTTTTTTGCTCCTCATCTCAGTACCTTTCACAGTTTTCTCCTATAAATATTCATTATCCTCGTGAAAACTATTCCTTAATACGACTCCCGGAAAGTATATATTTTTCCGTTTACCTCCATTTCATAGTCAAGACCTCCATAGTACTCCGCCATCAGAAAGGAATCTACATATGTGTATTTGCCATTTACCTGTATCAGATCCATAATCCTCAAAAGCTTGGTTTCTCGAGGCATACCTGCCAGCAGTATTCTCAGATAAGTGCCGTATTCTTCCCCCGACAGGGACTGAGGCAATATATATCTTTTTTTGTTCTCACCGGCATCTTCCCTAGGTGTTCCGTCTGAATTAAAAACATTTTCAAGGGACAGTGCCCAGTTAGAATCATTTTTCAGAAGTGGAACTGTCTTTCCGTCATACAGTATATTTATATCATTTACCGCCTCAGAATATGCCCAGGTTTCCAAGATTACAGCCTGAGTCAATACTGCTGCAGGACCCGGAGTTATGACCTCTGCCAATAACAAAGCTGCCTCCCTTTTTTCGCTGCAAGTATAGAGATAATACAAATTCAGCATGTTGCGTAGAGTCTTTATCTTGGATGACACATCCTTCTTATTTCTCTCGTCGGAATTTTCGCCGCCTATTATATATTCAATCTCACAACTGAAAAAAGTATTGGGTAAATCCTTGTGATTGTTATATTCTTTGAAGAATTTGGAAATATACTTATCCACAGCCAGCTGCTCCACAAGCCCTCCGGCTGTCACCCCTTCCTTAATCTTCTTCACAATACCCGTAAGATACCATTTTTCTGTTTTTCCGTAAGAAGGAAGCCCTCCAAGTATCCAGGAAGCCTCTATCTCCCTTTCTCCATAACGCCCTCCGTAACTTCCTCTGTAGCTTTCTCCATATCCTTCTCCATAGCTTTCTCCATAGCTTTCTTCTCCCTGACGTTGAGGCGGTGGTATGTTGTACACCACCACATGATATATCTGTCTTTCCAGATTCTCCGTTAAAGTTAAGCTATGCTGATCCAAGCTGCAAGCCACCTTATCCAAAGATATGTAATCCTTTTCTCCAAAAGAATAGTCTGCATACTCGGTTATCTTTTCCTCAACCGCATATTCATTTCCATAGAAACCGAATATGCCATACCGTTCTTTCAAATACAAGTCATACTCACCCAGAATGCTTTTTCCCCACAGAACTCCAAAGCTTTTTACGGCTGAATCAACGGCAGCCTGCCCTGATGCTCGGATAAGGGCAAAAGTAAGTATTACCATAGATGCGAATATCATCACCGCCAGTATGGCAAAGGAACCTCGTTTATTACTGAAACACTCCTTCAACTCCATCCCATCTCCTTACATAAGCAGATTCCTTTTCTTCGCTCCATGCCGCTGCCTCGTCGCTGTGTTTATCTACCTCCTTAAGTAACTGACTGTGAAACGTCAACAATATGCCAATAAGTGACAAGGTAATAATGAAGGTAACAGGCATAACCATAGAAGCCTCTACATAAATGTTACCTCTTTTGCTTAGATAGACGTTACTTCTCTTATTTAAATGCATCTTGCTATCACCAATCATTGACATAAAACCCCTTTGTTCACTATTTGCCATCCTTTCACTCCTTGATTCCCACGCCTAAAATTTACTACTGTTAAGTGCCCCAAATGTTTGGTTGACAAATTCGGTAATCTGAGACTTGAAAATCAGTCCCAAGGTAACGGCTATGGCCACCAGAATTGCCACCTGTACCATTTCCATACCCTTTTTGTTAAGCATGGGCCTCTTAGTCTTAATCCTTCTTACAAAACGACTCATAAAATACCTCCTTTTAATCTATATACATCTGCAACATTGCAGGTGCTGCCGTAATAATTATCAACGACAAGAGTAACATCCCTAGGGGGAAACTCATTTTACTCTCGGCTAATTTAATTTCTTTTAGAATACTCTGTTTTCGTTGTGCCCACATCTCCTCCCCTTCCTTTGCCAGCTTATCCCACAAGAGAGTGCCCTTATCCCTGCTGTCTGCAAGTATACCCGCAAGACGAGACAGCTCCTTTACTCTGGCTCCTTTGCTAAACTCATAAAAGACCGTGATAAAACTTTCTCCTGTCTTCTTGGAGTTCTCATAAATAGTGTGAAAAGATTTTGTAAAATAGTTTTCTCTGTCTTTCTCCATGCTTCCGTAGTCTGTGGCAATCCGTTGAAATACCTGTTGCAACACAAGCCCGCTGCTGAGAAGAAGCAACATCTGGTTTATAAAAGAGGGAAGCTCCTTTTGGATTTCCTTTCTGTTTTTTTCTTCATCTTTTTTCTTAGAATTCAATGTTATTCATCCTCTCTATTAAAATCCAGCTGTAAGCTATAACCGCTAAAGCTATCGTTACTATTATGTGTCCTGACCAGGTTGTCAAAAGGGGCATAAGATATTCCGGAGCTGTAAGCCGTATAAACAAGGTCATTACAAAAGGAGAAGCCGCGACTATTCTTCCTTCAAGTTTTTTCTGGGCCAATAAAGTTTCCATTTCCTTTTTAATGGCAATCTTATCCCCTATGATATCTGCACTGCCGGCTATTGCTCGCGGAAGATTGGCTCCCGATTTCTTACATGTTTTGCAGACTGAAACCAAATCCTTTACATCTTCCAGTCCGCTTCGCCGGGCAAAATCCTCCATTACCTCTACATCTGTTTGATTTCCCTTTTCCATCTTTTCCCTCATAAAATGGAGCTCTCGGATTATATAATCCTCCTCTTTATATGTACCCTGCCAAAAATCTATGGACTCCGTCAAAGCTTGTCCAATGGATCTACCTGTTGCCACAAGAGTTGACAGAGAATAGAGCAAGTCTCTGAATTGCTGTAAAAGTATATCTTCTCTCTTCTTCAGCAACATATCTTTATAACTTCTTTTTAGGGCAGGAATAGTCACAATCACAATTATAGAGACAAAAACATTGTCATAAAAAAGCCAGCTTATCATCATGCCTCCGCCAAGAACAAGGCCGTAAAACATCGTCTTCTCTTTAATTGACAATTCCAATTCCTTGTAGTTCATCTATATATTTCTTTTCCCCTCTCATTAGTTTTCCTTTGTTTTCGATAAAATTGCCTGTGACTTTCAGGCAGTTACTTTGATCCCTTTCCATAAGGGTGTTGAGAACAAAATTGTCCCCATCATACCCGGTAAGTTCGCATATTTCCGTTATGATACGCTTACCATTTATCTTTTCTATATGAACCATTATCTCTATTCCTTCAGCAATCTGCCGTCTTATTGCCTCTATGTTAAGAGGCATTGCCATCAAGTACATGGCCTCCAGCCTCCGTAACATGCCTCTTATTGAATTACCATGACCCGTACTCATACTGCCCGCATGCCCTGTATTCATAGCCTGCAGCATATCCAGTACTTCCGCCCCCCTGACCTCACCTACAATTATTCTGTCCGGTCTCATTCTCAAGCTGGTTTTAATAAGCTGGGCCATGGTGACCATCCCTCTCCCTTCCATATTCCCCTGCCTACATTCAAGTTGCACCAGATTTTCCACCGAGGACAGCTTCAACTCAGTAGAATCTTCTATAACAATTACCCTCTCCTCTGAAGGAATAAATTGACTAAGGGCGTTGAGCAGCGTTGTCTTTCCCGAAGAAGTTCCTCCACTGACAAAGATATTGTATCTACATGCAACCAAGGCTTCCAGTAGCATTGCACCTTCACGGCTCACCGTCCCGTTACCTACCAAATCCGCCAGCTTCATATACCCTTCCGAAAATTTTCTGATGGTAAGAATAGGACCCCCTACGGCAATGTTCTTATATACTCCGTTGACTCTTGAACCATCTTCCAGTCTGGCGTCTACTATGGGATTAAGCTCATTTATTTCCCTATGTACCCCGGAAGCTATAGTCTGCATTACTTCTTCCAATTCTTCTGTTCCGTCAAAGGAATCTTTAACTTTTCTTATTTCACCGTCTACTTCTGCAAAAATACAACGGGGCCCGTTTACCATAATCTCTGTCACTCTCTTATCTTCCAGATACGGAGTTAACACTCCCAGCTTTTTTCTCGTCTTATAAAATACCTTCCGTGACAGCCATTGCAATTCTTCTATTGAAAGATTCTCCGCCTCGTCAAGGGCGAAAAGTTCTTCCTCGATTATAATCAACGCCTGCTCATCATCCAGCTTATCCCAAGTTTCAAATCTTCTTCTCACTCTTTGCAGCACCTTTGAAAGCAATTCCTTGTCAATAAAGT
>JAZNUK010000079.1:0-5557 GCA_045592265.1 Candidatus Fimisoma sp.
CCTATATGGAAAGGTTTTGCTATGTTAGGTGAAGAAAATTCCACGATTACAGGTTTCCCTTCCCCTACATTTGATTTTCCGTAATCCTCTCTTTCCTCAAGAACCTTTTTTACAACATCTGTTACCAGTTCTTTCTTGGAAATAAACATATTTACATAGGCATTTACCTGCTCAACCTTTTCAAAAATTGGGTTTTCTTCTATTGCTTTGGCAATGCCTACAGCAATCAAAGGCGGTGCCTTTCTCATAACCTTAGCCAGTTTAAAACAAGGAAAGGCGTAATCTCCCATCTTTTTGTCCTGAGGAACCTCCACCATTGAAAGAACCTCATCAAAGGATATGCCCTCTGTACATTCGGATATAAGTTTTGCTATTTCTTCTTTAAAGTTTACCATTTTATCTTCTCCTTCTCAGTGATTACATCAATTCCCATTCTTTTCAAGCGCCGGCAAAATATGCCGTCTCCTTCAATCAGCGTTCCCGTAAACGTACCATCGTATATCTTACCGCTTCCGCAAGAAGGGCTGTTGGCCTTGAGAATTGCCCCTTCTATTTTTTCTCCGGTCATCCGAGCTATAGTGAGGCAGGTGTTGACGGAAATTTCCGCTCCTTTGTCAAATTGGAGAGTCACATCCTTCCCCTTCTTATCTACAACCTTCCCACCGCATATCTCTGCCGGCGGTCTTGGACAAGGCAAATTCCCTGCACATTCGGGACAAACTTCAATGTATTTATGCTCTTTACAGAACTTTATTACTTCTTCATTGGCGTTATTTCCGCCATCATATTTACAATTATGCCCAAGGAGGCATCCGCTTACTATAAACATATCTACTCCCTAAGGGTGACTATGGTTACACCGTCTCCACCTTCATTATATCCGCCTTTTCTGTAAGATGCCACATGCTTATGTTTTTTAAACAGTTCTCTGAGTCCTCTTTTGAGAATTCCTTCTCCTCTGCCGTGGATCACCGTAACTTCTTTAAGACCGGCTATATAGGCATCGTCCAGATACTTGTCAACATCTGATACAGCATCCTCCAAGCTTTCACCTTGAACATTGACAGACATTGATATTCCCTGTGCCTTTGCTTTATAAAGGCTTCCATAGTGGCTTTTTCCGGCTGTGCTTCCTTTTTCCTTTTCCTCCAGAAACATGAGATCTTTCAAATTTATATTAGCCTTCATTATTCCTATTTTAACGGATAAATCCCCTTTTTGATCCGGTAAGGATAAAACCTCACCCACTTGATCCAAGGTCAGGACTTTCACCCTGTCTCCGATTTTAAGGCTGTCTGCCTTTACGGGGCTTTTGTTTACTCGTCTTATAAGTTTTTCGGCAAATTTATCTTCCGTTTCCTTTAGTTGTCTGCGACTTTCATCGAATCTCTTATTTCTCTCACCGAGGCTTTCAATTTTGCTTAGATTCCTCAGCTCTTTGCTCACCTGATTGGCGGTTTCCCTGGCCTCTTTGAGTATATCTCTTGCCTCCTCCTTGGCCCTTCGGATTATGGCTGTCTCTCTTTCCTCCAGTTGTATCTGCCTTTTTTCAAGTTCCTCTTTCTGTTTTCTTATTGATATTCCAAGGAGAACAGCCTCGTCTCTCTCTTCTTCTGCCTTTTGTTTATCTTTCTCAATAAGTTCCAACACATCTTCAAACTCTATGTCGCCACGTTGCAAAAGTTGTCCTGCCCTATCTATAAGATTCTCAGGTAGCCCCAATTTCCTTGAAATTTCAAAGGCATTAGATTTACCCGGTACCCCTATAATCAATCTGTATGTGGGACTAAGGGTATTTACATTAAACTCCATGGACCCATTCTCCACTCCTTCTGTTGCAAGGGCATATTTTTTCAACTCGTTGTAGTGAGTCGTTGCAACAGTACAAGCTCCACCGGCTGCCAGCGCTTCCAAAATGGATATGGCCAAAGCGGCACCTTCCGTAGGGTCCGTACCGGCACCAAGTTCATCAAGAAGGATCAGGGAACTATTGTCAGCGCCTTTTAAAATTTCAACTATATTGTGCATATGAGATGAAAAGGTACTCAAGCTTTGCTCTATGCTCTGTTCATCTCCTATATCGGCAAATACCTTTTTGAAAACCGGAACTCTGCTGGTGGATGCCGCAGGTATGTGAAGACCGCTTTGCGCCATGAGAATCAATAGCCCTATAGTCTTCAGTGTAACGGTCTTCCCTCCCGTATTAGGACCGGTTATAACCAAGGTTTTATATCCTTCTCCCAGTTTTACATTTACAGGAACAACTTTTTCCCTATCTATAAGGGGATGTCGCGCATTTTTTAACTCCACAACACCTTCTTGGTCTATAACAGGGCTCTCACCACCCATTTCAGCGGAAAGCCTGCCTTTGGCAAATATAACTTCCATCTGTATCAAAAGTCTTTGATTATTCATGATTTGATGGAAATGCTCTGCCACCGCCGATGACAGTTCAGCCAGTATTCGTTCTATTTCAACTTTTTCAGCAAGTTCTAACTCTCTTAGTTCGTTGTTAAGATTGACGATTACCTGAGGTTCAATAAATACTGTGGCCCCGGTGGATGACTGGTCGTGTATTATACCTGAAAAACGACTTCTGTGTTCCGCCTTGACAGGGATAACATATCTTCCGTCTCTAATGGTAACTATTGAGTCCTGCAAGTATACCTTGTTATCGGAAGAATTAAGAATGTTGTTAAGCCGATTTCGTATGGCTTCATTTTGCCTGGCTATGCTTCTCCTGATATTTTTCAGCTCAGCGGAAGCATTGTCTGACATTTCGTCCTCAGACAATATACACCTGTCTATTTTCTCAACTAATCGGGGGAATGTAACAAGTACATCCCTTATACCATCAATGATGGGAAGGACAGGCAAGTCGCTTTTGAGAAATGTAATAACATTTGCTGTAACTTTCAAGTTGTACAGTACTTGAAGAAGCTGTCTCATGGTAAGGCTTCCGCCCTTCCTTGCAAAGTGAAGGCTTTCTTCAATGTCGTACAGCTGCCCCAAAGGAGGTGCTCCCTTTTTAATAATCACCTCCGCCGCTTCATCTGTTTCTGACAAGGCATCTCTTACAGCGCTCACCTCCATTAAAGGTTTCAACTTTTTAAGATACTCCTTTGCCATCGGAGAAAAAGCATGTCCCATCAACAGCTCTATTATTTTGTTATATTCCAGTGTCAGTAAAGTTTTAGAATTCATCAGACTCCATATACTTGCGTAATGCACCCTTTAGCTTTAAATTTTCCATCTGCAAATCATAGAAAGTATTTTCAAGTTCCTTGCACTTTTCCTCAAGTTCTCTTATCTTTTTTTCCTTTACTTCTCTTTCTTCGCTGAACTTGGCCGCACTTTCTTTATAATGGGCATAGCTTTTTTTCGCTTCATCCCACATGTGCATATAATGACCACGTTCTTTTTCCATTTGCTCTTTATCTTCCCTAAGTCCCTGTATGCTGTCCATTAGGGTAAGGTGTTCATCGGCAATATTCAATGCTGTCAAAACAGCTATTGTTCCTGCCCCTTGAGAGCCTGCAGAAAAATTTCTGCCTAACTCCTTCATCTTCTCGTCAACATAGGTTGCCACTCTCATTATAAACTCTTCTTCGTGATTGCCTGCTATAGTATAGTACTGACCGTAAATTTTTACTTTCACCCTATTATTTTCCATGCCAATCTCCTTAAATTTCTCTAAGAGTTAAGCCTAAGGTTTTTTCCAATGCTGCAAGAATTTTATTGTGTACATTTGCAACATCTTCTTCTGTCAACGTTTTTTCATCATGTCTATAGGTTAATGCAAAGGCTACACTCTTTTTATTTTCACCTACTTGAGGTCCTCTGTATACATCGAAAAGTTTAACTTCTCTCAGTATTTTTCCTCCTGCGCCCTTTATTACCTTCTCTATCTCTCCTACTGTCATAGTCTCATCTACTACCAGAGCTATATCTCTGGACGTTGAAGGATATTTAGGTAATGGGCTGAAGACTTTCTCCGTATCAGCCACCTGAGTAACCACGTTGAACATCAATTCTGCTCCATAGCAGCGAGTTCCTATTCCGTATTTTTCTGCTACGTCCGGATGAATTTCTCCCATAATTCCAAGCTCAACCAGTTCCTTGATCGGTCCTTCCGGTCCATAGTTCACTTCCTCAGTTACTATCCTTGCACATCTTCCCGGGTGGAAAGCTCCGTACTCAGTCTCCGGAATAAATTCCACATTTCTTATTCCCAGCTTGCTGAGCAGTTCAACCACTGCACCTTTAAGGGTAAAGAAATCTTCATCTTTTCCGTAAAATCCTATGGACATGGAATCGCTCTCTATTGGAAGTTCCTTTTCGTCCAGCAGATTGACCATGAAGGTGTTCCCTATCTCAAATGCTCTAACTGCTTCCCGGTTTCTTGAATAGTTTCTTCCAAGCACCTCCAACATACCCGGCATCAAAATTGTTCTCATTACAGAAGTGTCTTCGCCTAATGGATTTAAAATTCTTACAAAAGCTCTTTCCCAAGAATCTTCATCTATTCTCAAATTATCCACACCCTTAGGGCTTACGAAAGAATAGGTTTGAATCTCGTTGGCACCCAGGCCACACATGGTTTCTCTTGCTAAATCCTTTACATCTCTTTCATAGGATTGTGAAGCTTCATTATTGCCCTTTGGAATGGTTACAGGAAGCTTATCATATCCGTAAAGTCTTGCAACTTCTTCAATCAGGTCCTCTTCAATTTCTATGTCTTGTCTTACGGTAGGAGGAGTTACATACATATTGTCACCTTCACCCTCCACCTTCATTTCCAGGCTCTCAAAGTATTTTACCATTTGCTCTCTGGATATGCAGATGCCCAAAACGGAATTGATTCTGCTCACTCTGCCGCGGACAGTCTTTGCTTCTTCAACAGATGGGTAGATATCAACGCTTCCACCTACAACGGTACCTGCGCCGATGAGCTCTATAAGATGGCACACTCTATCCGCTGCCGCACGGCAAAGGTTAGGGTCTATTCCCTTTTCATAGCGTGCTGAAGCTTCTGTGCGGAGACCCAATCTCTTAGCTGTCATTCTTACGCTATTTCCCAGGAAATTTGCCGATTCTATTACGATAGTATTTGTATCATTTTCAATTTCCGAATTGAGTCCACCCATTACGCCGGCAACGGCAATGGATTTTTTCGCATCGTGAATCATAAGCATCCGATCGTCCAAAGTTCTCTCTACCCCGTCAAGTGTGGTGAACTTTTCACCTTCCTCGGCAGTGTCCACAACTATCTTGCTGCCTTCCACGCTCTTTATATCAAAGGCGTGAAGTGGCTGACCGTATTCCAGCATTACGAAATTTGTAATGTCAACGATGTTGTTTATAGGTCTCATGCCTGCGTGAATCAGTCTTCTCTGAAGCCACCAAGGTGAATCCCCAACCTTAACATCCTTTACAATTCTTGCAATATATCTTTTACATAGCTCCGACTTAACTTCCACGCTAATGTAATCAGAAGCATCTCCCTCTTCCTTGTCACATGTTGTCTTTGGGTAAGAAAGCTTCGTATCGAAGGTGG
>JAZNUK010000080.1:0-14098 GCA_045592265.1 Candidatus Fimisoma sp.
CTACGTGTCCTGGTGTGTCGATGATATTGATTTTACAATCTTTCCACTGTGCTGTAGTTGCTGCAGAGGTAATAGTAATACCACGTTCCTGTTCCTGTTCCATCCAGTCCATAGTAGCGCCACCTTCGTGAGTTTCGCCTAACTTATGTGTCTTACCTGTGTAGAACAGAATTCTTTCAGTTGTAGTTGTCTTACCGGCGTCGATGTGAGCCATGATACCGATATTTCTTGTTTTTTCCAACGGAAAACTTCTAGGCATCTAATTATCCTCCCTTCTACTTTACTGTAAAGTATCTTACTTGCATCAAGATTACCATCTGAAGTGTGCGAATGCTCTGTTAGCATCTGCCATCTTGTGAGTATCTTCTTTCTTCTTAACAGATGCACCTGTGTTGTTAGCTGCGTCCATAAGTTCCTTTGCAACTCTTTCAGCCATAGTTCTTTCGCCTCTGGCTCTTGTATACTTAGTTAACCATCTGAGACCTAAAGTCTGTCTTCTTTCTGGTCTAACTTCTACTGGAACCTGGTAGTTTGCACCACCGATTCTCTTTGCTTTTACTTCTAATAAAGGCATGATGTTGTTCATTGCCTTTTCGAATACTTCCAGTGGGTTTTCGCCAGTCTGCTTTTCGATCATATCGAATGCACCGTAAACGATGGACTGAGCTGTTCCCTTCTTACCGTCAAGCATGATGCTGTTGATTAACTTAGCAACAGTCACGCTTCCGTATACTGGATCTGGAAGTACTTCTCTCTTTGGTACGTTACCTTTTCTTGGCACTTCTCTTCCCTCCTCGCTAACCGCTTTGATTCTGTCTTATCTAGTACAAAGCCGGTTTTGCACATATTGTTATAACTTTTAACTTGCGCATTCTCTTCACCCTTTTAAGAATTGCTTCTTTAAGGATTACTCCGGGGGACTTACGCAAATTTACATGTCCTCCGGTCTTGCTCGCGGGGTACTCGGCATACTTTCCAGTTGCCGTGAGCGCTTTCATATATCATCATGGATATAAAAGGGCTCTACTAATTCCCGAAAGTCTTAATATTACTTCTTTGCTTTAGGTCTCTTTGCACCGTACTTTGAACGAGCCTGAAGTCTGTTATTAACTCCGGCTGTATCAAGAGTTCCTCTAATGATATGATATCTTACACCTGGAAGGTCTTTTACTCTTCCGCCTCTGATGAGAACAACGCTGTGTTCCTGCAGGTTATGACCTATGCCTGGGATGTAAGCAGTTACTTCAATACCATTAGTAAGACGTACTCTGGCAACCTTTCTCAGAGCTGAGTTAGGCTTCTTAGGAGTTACTGTCTTTACAGAAGTACAAACGCCTCTCTTCTGAGGGGAGTGTGTGTCTGTAGCAACTCTTCTAAGCGAGTTCATACCCTTGTTCAGCGCAGGAGCTGTTGATTTCTTAACAGCACTGGTTCTGCCTTCGCGTACTAATTGATTAATAGTAGGCATCCTTTTTCTCCTTTCTTCCAATGTCAAAAATCTATTTCAAGCAAAACCGACCTGAGCATTGTGCCCAGACCTGATTTTGCTCAAAACCAAATGTTATTCTATCACATTTTTGCCTTTAGTGTCAAACTTTAATTCTAGTCCAACTCTATAATTTCCGGAGTCTCAGGAACTTGAAGTTCTTGCAACAGAGCCGCTTCTGTAGCCTGTTCCTCATCAAATCTAGCCGATCTTGCTTCCACTTCCGGATCTTCCATGGCTTCCATGGCCTTTTGTAACTCATAGGTCTCCATAATCTCTGCATTTACGCCGTAATCCAAGTCAATATTTTTATAACGCTTCATACCGGTTCCCGCAGGAATAAGTTTACCTATCATTATATTTTCTTTAAGTCCTACAAGTCTGTCATTCTTTCCTTTAATTGCAGCATCTGTCAGCACTCTTGTTGTTTCCTGGAAAGAAGCGGCAGATAAGAAGGAGTTTGTTGCCAGTGACGCCTTGGTAATACCCAGCAATATTCTGGTTGCCGTACAAGGTTCACCGCCTTCTTCCGCGGCCTTTTGATTTGCCTCTTCTAACTCAAACTTGCCGTAAAGTCCGCCTGGCAATAAATCTGTGTCTCCGGCATCTTCTATTTTGTATTTTGACAGCATCTGGCTTACTATAACTTCAATATGCTTATCATTTATATCTACACCCTGCTGTTTGTACACACGCTGTACTTCCTTAAGAAGATACTGGTAAACACCTTCTACCCCATTGAGTCTGAGTATATCATGAGGATTCAGCGGACCGCGTGTAATCTGTCCACCTGCAAATACCTCGTCGCCTTCCTTAACGTTAAGTCTTGCCCCGTAAGGAATTACATATACACGATCTTCTTCTTTTCCTCTTACTCTTACTTCTGTTTTATTGTCCTTGCGACCTTCGACAGAAATAACTACTCCATCGGCTTCGCATATTTCTGCAATACCCTTAGGTTTTCTCGCTTCGAAAAGTTCTTCTACTCTAGGGAGACCTTGAGTGATATCGCCACCTGCTACACCACCGGTATGGAATGTTCTCATGGTTAACTGAGTACCGGGTTCACCGATGGATTGCGCGGCTGTAATACCTACTGCTTCGCCTATATTAACTTCTTCACCTGTTGCAAGGTTTCTACCGTAGCACTTCGCACATATTCCCGTTCTTGAGTGACAGGTCATTACAGAACGTATAGCAACTCCTTCTATAGTGCTCTTTTCAATTCTTTCTGCAGCATCTTCAAGGATCTCTTCGTTTTGTTCTACTATTACTTCTCCTGTAACAGGATCTGTAATGTCAATGAGTGCGGTTCTTCCCACAATTCGCTGCTTCAATGGCTCTATTACTTCCTTGCCATCGGTAAAGGCTCTTACTTCAACACCTTCATCTGTTCCACAATCATACTCTCTAACGATTACACTGTGAGAAACGTCAACCAATCTTCTGGTCAAATAACCGGAGTCGGCTGTACGAAGAGCTGTATCGGCAAGACCTTTTCTTGCACCGTTGGAAGAAATAAAGTATTCCAGAATCGACAAGCCTTCACGGAAGTTGGACTTAATAGGAATCTCTACAGTCTTACCGGTAGCATTGGCCATCAGACCTCTCATACCGCCAACTTGTTTAATCTGGTTTTTACTACCTCTGGCTCCTGAATTTGCCATGATGTACAAGTTGTTAAGAGTTCCCAAGGAGTCCATAAGGGCATCTGCCACATCATCTGTCGCCTTAGTCCATATCTTGATAATCTGCTCATATCTTTCTTGATTGGACATGAGACCTCTTCTGTAAGCCTTTTCATATTTATCTACTTCTGCTTCTGCTGCTGCAAGGATGGCCGGTTTTGCATCAGGAATTTCCATGTCACTTACGCTGATAGTCACGGCTGCTTTTGTAGAATACTTATATCCCATGGACTTGATGTAGTCCAGCATTATTACAGTTCCGGTATTTCCATGCTTTCTATAGCACTTGTCAATTATTGCTCCAAGTTTCTTTTTGTCGCAGAGGAAATCTACTTCCAATGAATACGGATCAACACTTCTGTCAACAAATCCTAAGTCCTGAGGAATACCCTGGTTAAAGATAAATCTTCCTACAGTTGACTCTACCAATTTGCCCGCATCATCATCATCTTTATACATTCTAACCTTAACCTTTGCATGAATTCCCACAACCCCCGTCTGGTAAGCCATGAGCATTTCATCAAGGTTTGTGAAGGCTTTGCCGTCACCTTTTTCTGCATAGGTATCTCTATTTTCAACTCCCGGATGAGTCAGGTAATAGCTACCCAATATCATGTCCTGAGTAGGAGTCGTAATCGGGGAACCATCCTTAGGTGCTAAAATGTTATTTACGGAAAGCATGAGGAATCTTGCCTCTGCCTGTGCTTCTACTGACAAAGGTACGTGAACAGCCATCTGGTCTCCGTCAAAGTCTGCATTGAAAGCTGTACATACCAATGGGTGTAGCTTAATTGCCTTGCCTTCTACCAATACAGGTTCAAAGGCTTGTATTCCAAGTCTGTGTAATGTCGGTGCACGGTTAAGCATTACAGGATGTTCTTTAATAACTCCTTCCAGCACATCCCACACTTCCGGTCTAACCTTTTCTACCATCCTCTTTGCGCTCTTAATGTTGTGAGCATATCCCTGCTCAACCAATTCTTTCATGATGAAAGGTTTGAAGAGTTCCAGTGCCATCTTCTTAGGAAGTCCGCACTGATAGAATTTCAGTTCAGGTCCTACTACGATTACAGAACGTCCTGAATAGTCAACACGCTTTCCAAGCAGATTCTGCCTGAATCTACCCTGCTTACCCTTCAACATATCGGATAAGGATTTAAGCGGTCTTGAGCCCGGTCCTGTAACGGCCCTTCCTCTTCTACCGTTGTCAATCAGTGAGTCTACAGCTTCCTGTAGCATTCTCTTCTCATTTCTAACGATAATATCCGGAGCTCCAAGCTCAAGAAGTCTGTTAAGTCTGTTATTTCTGTTAATTACTCTTCTGTATAAATCGTTAAGATCGGAAGTTGCAAATCTACCGCCGTCTAACTGAACCATTGGCCTAATATCAGGTGGAATTACAGGGATCACATCCATAATCATCCACTCCGGTCTGTTTCCTGAGTGTCTGAGTGCTTCAATAACTTCCAGTCTTCTTACTATTCTGATTTTCTTTTGTCCCGTAGCGGCTTTAAGCTTAGCTCTAAGATCATCGGACAGCTCTTCAAGGTTGATGTCGGCAAGAAGCTGTCTTATCGCCTCTGCACCCATAGCAGCCTTAAATCTGTCTCCGTACTCATCTTTCTTTTCCCTATACTGCTGCTCTGTCAATATTTCCTTGTATACCAAGTCGGTATCTCCCGGCTCTAAAACTATATATGCAGCAAAATATAAAACTTTTTCTAAGTTTCTTGGTGTTATATCAAGGCAAAGTCCCATCCTGGATGGAATACCCTTGAAGTACCAAATATGAGAAACAGGAGCAGCAAGCTTGATGTGCCCCATTCTTTCTCTTCTTACTTTTGCCTTGGTAACTTCTACTCCGCAGCGATCACACACTATACCTTTATATCTGATTCTCTTATACTTTCCGCAGTGACATTCCCAGTCCTTCATTGGTCCGAAAATCTTTTCACAGAAAAGCCCATCTCTCTCAGGCTTCAATGTTCTGTAGTTAATGGTTTCCGGCTTGGTAACTTCGCCATGTGACCATTCGAGAATCTTCTCAGGTGACGCAAGGTTGATCTGTATAGATTCAAAGTTATTTAATTCATATTCGTTATTATTGTTATTCAAGGAGTCCCTCCCCTTTCTTCAATTACTCATATCTGAAATGGTCTTCAAATTCATCGCTTGATTCATCATCAAACACTTCTTCCTCTGCATCGTCCTCATCCTCTGCCGATTCTTCAGTAAAGCCTTCTCTGAAAAGTTCTTCTTCACGCTGAAGTTCGGTTTCAACATCCATGATGCCTTCGATATTAGGAAGTTCATCATCGTATTCCGATGCATCTTTGATTTGAATTTCCTCATCATCTTCCGACAGCACCTTAACGTCAAGTCCCAGTGCCTGCATTTCTTTAATCAATACCTTAAATGACTCAGGTATTCCCGGTGTAGGAATGTTCTCACCCTTTACGATTGCCTCATAAGTCTTAACTCTTCCCACAATATCGTCGGATTTTACAGTGAGGATTTCTTGCAGAGTATATGCTGCACCGTAGGCCTCAAGTGCCCATACTTCCATCTCACCAAAACGCTGTCCGCCAAATTGAGCTTTACCACCCAACGGCTGCTGGGTTACCATGGAATAAGGACCTGTACTTCTTGCGTGAATCTTATCATCTACCAGATGGTGAAGTTTCAACATGTACATATATCCTACGGTTACAGGATTGTCAAAGGCTTCTCCTGTTCTTCCGTCTCTCAAAAGGAGTTTTCCTGTCTTAGGGTATCCACATTCATCTAAAAGATTTATAATATCCTTTTCGTTGGCTCCGTCAAATACCGGAGTTGAGATGTACCAACCCTTCTTCTTAGCCGCAAGTCCCAAATGTACTTCCAGCACCTGTCCTACGTTCATTCGAGACGGTACGCCAAGGGGATTAAGCATCACCTGAAGCGGTTGACCGTTTTCAAGGAACGGCATATCTTCTTCCGGCAGAATTCTTGAAATAACACCCTTGTTACCATGTCTACCGGCCATCTTGTCGCCTACGTTAATCTTTCTCTTGGTTGCTATATAGCATCTTACCAACTTATTTACGCCCGGCGGCAGTTCGTCGCCGTTTTCTCTTGAGAAAATCTTTACATCAACAACAATACCTGTTTCTCCATGAGGCACCCTAAGGGACGTGTCTCTTACTTCCCTTGCCTTTTCTCCGAAAATTGCACGAAGGAGTCTTTCTTCGGCAGTCAATTCAGTTTCTCCCTTTGGAGTAACCTTACCTACCAATATATCTGAAGAGTTTACTTCTGCGCCGATTCGTATGATTCCTTCTTCGTCCAAGTCTCTCAGTGCATCTTCGCCCACATTTGGAATGTCTCTTGTAATTTCTTCAGGTCCAAGCTTGGTGTCTCTTGCTTCCGATTCATATTCTTCAATGTGCAGTGATGTAAGCACATCGTCCATAAGAAGTCTCTCATTAAGGATAATTGCGTCCTCGTAGTTATATCCTTCCCATGTCATGAATCCAATCAAAAGATTCTTTCCTAAAGCGATTTCTCCCAAGTCTGTTGACGGACCATCTGCTATTACTTCGCCTTCTTCCACATGTTCACCGTGGCTTACTATAGGTCTTTGGTTAATACAAGTTCCTTGGTTTGATCTCTTAAATTTAAGAAGCGGATATTCTTCCTTAATGTTATCTTCATCTCTTCTAATAACAATTTTTTCTGCGTCTACAAACTCTACTGTTCCGCTGCTTCTAGCCAAAATTACTACACCTGAGTCTCTGGCCGCCTTGTATTCCATTCCGGTTCCCACCATAGGGGCCTCTGTTACAAGAAGAGGAACAGCCTGACGCTGCATGTTGGATCCCATGAGGGCACGGTTAGCGTCGTCGTTTTCAAGGAACGGTATCATAGCAGTAGCTACTGAAACTACCTGCTTAGGTGATACGTCCATATAATCAATATTGTCTCTTGAAACCAATGCGATTTCACCATGTTCACCACGGGAAGCAACCTTCGCATTGATAAAATGGCCATCGCTATCCAAAGGTTCGTTGGCCTGAGCAACAATCATCATTTCTTCTTCGTCTGCAGTCAGATAGTGAATTTCATCCGTTACTCTGTGGTTCTCTTTGTCTACTACTCTATACGGGGTCTCAATAAAACCATATTGGTTGATGATTCCGTATGTGGTTAATGAGCCAATCAAGCCGATATTTGGACCTTCAGGGGTTTCGATAGGACACATTCTTCCGTAATGGGAGTGGTGTACATCTCGAACTTCGAAGCCTGCTCTTTCTCTTGAGAGACCACCCGGACCCAGTGCAGAAAGTCTTCTCTTGTGTGTCAGTTCTGCAAGCGGGTTATTCTGGTCCATAAACTGAGACAATTGTGAACTTCCGAAAAACTCCTTAATTGCAGCAGTTACAGGCCTTATATTCATTAACGCCTGTGGAGTTGTAACATCAATATCCTGGATTGTCATTCTCTCTTTAACGACTCTCTCCATTCTGGCCAAACCGATTCTAAACTGATTCTGTAACAGCTCTCCTACGGTTCTTAATCTTCTGTTGCCCAAATGGTCAATATCGTCTATGGCACCAATGCCATAATTTAAGTTCAGTATATAGCTGATGGAAGCTATAATATCTTCAATAATGATATGCTTAGGTGAAAGTTCGTTTTTCCTATCCACCAGCATTTCTTTTAATTCTTCTTCATTTTCTGCCTTTTCCAATATCTCTTTTAAGACAGGATAAAACACCTTGTCTGCTATTTTCAGAGATGTTGTGTCAAAATCCACATATCTGTTAAGATCGACAAAGTTGTTTCCTATTATTTTGGTCACTTGGTCTTCTTTATCCTTATCCAAACCATAAGCATAAATATGCTCAACACCTGCATTTTCAATCTCCAGGGCTGTCTGACGACCTATTTTCTGACCTTTTTCCACAATAATTTCGCCGGTAGCCGGGTCTATAACATCCTCGGCAGCCACGACGCCATTGATTCTGTTGGAAAGACCAAGTTTTTTGTTGTATTTATATCTACCAACTTTTGCTAAGTCATAACGCTTAGGGTCAAAGAAAAGAGAGTTAAGCAGTGCTCTTGCACTTTCAACGGTAGGAGGCTCTGTTGGTCTGAGTTTCTTGTAAATCTCTTTCAAACCTTCTTCGTAGTTGGCGGCGGAATCCTTTTCCAAGGTCTTTTTGAGTCTTGCATCTTCACCAAAAATTCCAAGTATCTCCTCGTCGCTTCCAAAGCCCAGTGCTCTCAACAAGGTTGTAACAGGCTGTTTTCTTGTGCGGTCTACTCTTACGGAAATTATCTCGTTTGAGTCTGTTTCGTACTCCAACCATGCTCCTCTGTTTGGAATGATGGTTGTGGAAAACAGTTTGTTGTTGGATTTGTCGTATGTTACATCGTAGTAAGGGCCCGGCGAACGAACCAACTGTGTAACTACAACTCTCTCTGCACCATTGTAGATGAAAGTTCCCTTTTCTGTCATCAGAGGGAAATCACCCATAAATACTTCCTGCTCTTTTACTTCTCCGGTTTCTTTGTTAATAAGTCTTACTTTCACTTTGAGCGGAGCAGCGTATGTCACATCGCGTTCCTTACATTCTTCTTGCTCATATTTTGGAGCATCTGTAAGGGAATAATCAATGAACTCCAATACCAGATTGTCCGCATAGTCCTTGATAGGCGAGATGTCTTCAAAAACTTCTCTAAGCCCTTCTTCAATGAACCAGTTGTAAGAGTCGGTCTGAATCTGAATGAGGTTCGGCATTTCGCAGACTTCGTTGATTTTAGCGAATGTCATACGTTCTTTTCTACCTACTTGTATAGGTCTTGGCATCTTTATCACTCCTTATATTCTTAACAAATTACTTTGTGTGGCAGTCTAATATTATATTATATGTTTGTCAAATAATCAAGCTGTTTTGAAAGTTTTTTGATATTTTTTCCAGAACATTTTTCTTTTTTTCGACTGAATGCTTCCGGTTGCGACTTTTTTCGCCTTCTTTCTTGTTTGCCGGAAACGCCTTTTATCCTACAGACATTCTTTTCTTCGCAATATAAAATCCTTCTATGGAGAAGTCATTCTTCCATAGAAGGATTTTGTTCGTTGGTTATAGACATTTCTGCCTTGCAAAATCAGAGTTTCTGATGCTCTGCAATCGCTTTATTTCAATACTACTGTAGCGCCAACTTCTTCAAGGCTCTTCTTGATTGCTTCAGCTTCAGCCTTTTCAACGCCTTCCTTAACTGTTGAAGGAGCTCCGTCTACTAATTCCTTAGCTTCCTTTAATCCTAAGCCTGTTAATTCTCTTACAGCCTTGATAACTTTGATTTTTTCTGCTCCGGCAGCTTCAAGAACTACAGTGAATTCTGACTGTTCTTCTTCTGCTGCACCTGCTGCGCCTGCTGCACCTACAACTGCTACTGGAGCTGCTGCGGATACGCCGAATTCTTCTTCACATGCTTTAACTAATTCATTTAATTCTAAAACTGTCATCGCTTTTATAGCTTCGATAATTTGTTCTTTAGTCATTTTTTTAATCTCCTTTATAAATTTCAAATTTCAAATTTTAATTTTTAATATTATGAGACTTTTACGCCTCTGCCTTTGCGTCTGCAATAGCTTGGAATGTTCTTACTGCCTTGCTTACAGGTGACTGGATGCTTCCCATGAACTTAGCAATGAGAACTTCTCTTGACGGAATGTCTGCAACTGCCTGAATCTGGTTCTTGTCCATGAAGTTTCCTTCAACAACACCTGCTTTGAATTCCATCTTCTTGTAATCTTTAATTACTTCGTTAAGAACTCTTGCCGGTGCGGTAGCATCTTCCTTGGAAATTGCAATTGCACTTGGTCCTTCCAGAACTTCTGCAAGTCCTGCAAATTCAGTTCCTTCTATGGCTCTCTTTACAAGAGTGTTCTTGTAAACTGTGTAATCTATGTTAGCCTCACGAAGTTTCTTTCTCATAGCGTCAGCCTGAGCCACGCTGATTCCCATGTAGTCTATTACTACTGCAGCTTGTGCTCCGTCCAACTTTTCTTTAATTTCGTCAATTATAATCTGTTTTGCTTTTTGAGCTTCTAATGACATTTACTTTTACTCCTTTCTTGCCCTCTTTCGGAGAGCAGAATTGGTACTCCATAAAAAAGCCTTGTCCGCAAGTAGACGAACAAGGCCAATATTTTATATTGTACCTCGGCGGGAAATTAAGCTTTCGCACCCGCTGTCTACGGTTAGATTTCTAATTAAAACTGGATGAGTGCAGGATTTACCTTTACTCCAGGTCCCATTGTGGATGCAACTGTTACGCTTCTCAGATACTGTCCTTTAGCTGCTGCCGGCTTAGCCTTTACAACTGCTTCCAGAAGTGCATTGAAGTTGTCAGTTAATTTTTCTGCACCGAAGGATACCTTTCCGATTGGTGTGTGAATAATGTTGGTTTTGTCAAGTCTGTCCTCACCTTTACCTGCTTTGATCTCTTGCAGAGCCTTCTCAACATCCATAGTAACTGTTCCTGACTTAGGGTTTGGCATTAAGCCCTTAGGTCCAAGGATTTTACCAAGTCTACCTACAACACCCATCATATCCGGAGTGGCAACTACTACATCGAAGTCAAACCAGTTTTCAGTCTGAATCTTCTGTGCCAATTCTTCGGCTCCTACATAGTCAGCTCCTGCTGCTTCAGCTTCAGCTGCCTTTGGTCCTTTTGCAAATACGAGAACCTTCTTTGTTTTACCTGTTCCGTGAGGAAGAACTATAGCACCTCTAACCTGCTGGTCAGCGTGTCTTCCGTCAACACCAAGTTTAATGTGTACTTCAACTGTTTCGTCGAATTTTGCTCTTGAAGTATCTACGGCAAGCTTTAATGCTTCCTGTACTTCATATAAAGCTGTCTTATCGTAGCTTGCTACTGCAGCTTTGTAAGTTTTACCTCTCTTAGGCATTTCTTTTACCTCCTTGTGGTATTATCGGCTTTTGCCTCCCACTTTTTAATCTTCAACAACTATACCCATACTTCTTGCAGTACCCTTAATCATTTCTGTTGCGGACTCCAAGTTTGCAGCGTTTAAGTCAGGCATTTTAATCTTAGCGATTTCTTCAGCCTGTGCTCTTGTGATTGTAGCAACCTTTTTCTTGTTAGGTTCTCCTGATGCTGCAGTAAGACCTGCTGCCTTCTTCAAAAGAACTGCTGCCGGCGGTGTCTTGCACACAAACGTAAAGGATCTGTCGGCATAAACCGTAATCACTACCGGAATTACCATTCCTGGCTGATCCTGTGTTCTTGCGTTAAACTGCTTACAGAAGTCCATAATGTTTACGCCCTTCTGACCCAGTGCTGGACCTACAGGAGGAGCTGGAGTTGCATTGCCGGCTGCAATTTGAAGTTTAATATAGCCTTCAACCTTTTTAGCCATCGTCTTTCTCCTTTCTTAAGATTTTTAACTATCCTTGCGGCTAGTTGATTTTATCCACCTGACTGAACTCAAGTTCAACAGGGGTATCTCTACCGAACATGGAAACTTTGACGCGCAGCACTTGCTTCTCTTTGTTTATCTCTTCTACTACGCCCATAAAGCTTTCGAAAGGACCGTTGATTACCCGTACTGTTTCTCCGACTTCCACATCCAGATCGATGTAAACTTTTTCAATTCCCATTCTCGCCACTTCTTCATCCGTCAACGGAATAGGCTCTGAACCGTGACCTACGAAACCTGTTACTCCCTGTGTGTTTCTCACAAGATACCACGATTCGTTAGTTACGATCATCTTTATGATTACATAACCCGGAAACATCTTTTTGGTCTTTATCTTTCTTTGACCGTCTTTGATTTCAACTCTGTCTTCCGTCGGTACAACTATGTCGATAATTAAATCCTGCATCCCGCGGTTCTCAACCATCTTTTCGATATTAACTTTTACTTTATTTTCGTGACCCGAATAAGTGTGTACCACATACCACTTTGCTTTTCCGTCACCTCTGAGTCCTTCGCCTTCTAAAGGGGAAACACCTTTGATTTCAATATCAGACATTTTTTGTACCTTCTCTTTTCATTTATTTTGAAGTAAATCGTTTACCGTTTAGGTCTTTAGAATACTAACCTAATGTTACTCCCAAAACTGCTCTTAGAGCGGCTAAAACACCTGTATCGATGAGCCAAAATCCCAGTGCAAAAATAGCACAAGTCATAATGACTACTCCTGTGTACGAAATCACTTCTTTCCTTGTAGGCCATACAACCTTCTTCATTTCGGTTTTTACTCCTTTGAAAAATTCACCGAAAGAAGCCTTTTTCTTATTTTCCTTTGCCATACTTTTCTCTCCTTATTTAGTTTCCTTGTGAAGAGTATGCTTCTTGCAGAATTTGCAATACTTCTGCATTTCAATACGATCAGGATCGTACTTCTTGTTCTTCATCGTATTATAGTTTCTCTGCTTGCATTCTGTACATGCCAATGTTACTTTGACTCTCATATCGATTTCCTCCGTTTTACTTCAAATTTCAAAGCTTACAAGTCGCTTTGTTGCTCAATAATCATAAAGTCGCCTATTAATTATAAATCACTGTTTTGTCAATGTCAACAAGGTTTTTTGTTTTCACTGTCTATTTTCTGCGCCTTATGAGCGCTTTGCAGTTTACATACGGAAGGTTTTCCCTACTAAGGTTCTTTTACTTCCATTATCTTATCCACCGCCTCAGCAACGAGGGTCTCATCTGTGTTCACCACCGAGGCCTCAAATCCTAATGCATAACATTTTTTAAAATCCGGCACTCCCTTAAGGGCTTGTTTCTCTATTTTCCAAGAAGGCATATCTTTCAGCTGCATTTTAATCAAATCCGTCATATCTCCTTTACTCATATCCGTTTCCACATGGTCTTTCAACGCCCCGAGAATAGATGTATATTCAGACAATATGGTTGTGCTTCTTGTCGCTTTTTTCAATATAGCCTCGAAAACAATCTGTTGATTTTCGTTTCGCCGCATATCCCCGTCTTCCCACGAGGCTCTTTCCCTGCTGTATGCCAAAGCTTGACTGCCATCAAGGTGATTGTACCCCTCCTCGAATATATATATATCGCTCATGCCATGGGTTGTAAACTGATATGGAGATTGAATTTCTATTCCTCCTATGGCATCTACCAATTTTACCACCGTGCTGTAGTTTACCTTAACATAATAATTTATTTCCAAACCCAAAAGTTCTTCCACAGCTTTCACCGTTTCCGAAGCCCCATACAGCCCACTGTGAGTAAGCTTGTCCTTGGCCTTTTTCGACGGAAGAGTTACATAATAATCTCTGGGTATGGAAGTGAGAAGGACTTCCTTAGTTGTAGGATTTACCGTAGCCACCATATTGACATCACTTCTGGAAACAATGTCGATATCACCTTCCACATCTAAACCGGTTATCAGCACATTGAAGGATTCTTTTGTTATGTTTACTTCCTTAGCCTTTCGATTTTCTTCTCGCACTATGGATATGGTGTGGATTATCCTAACTTTACTTTCCAGGGAAACATCCTGCCCTTTCATGCTTTCAAAAAAGGCAGCACTTATAAATATTCCTCTGTGCTCTCCCTCAATTAAATCCTGCAAAAGCTCACTACCTTCTGTGAAATAATCATATTCTATATCGAATTTCTTTGTTAGTTCTTTTCTTGCCTGATTGTAATTTTTATCGTTATCTGCCTGCGCCCCTACTGTTTCCCCGGACAAGTCTTTCCCTTCCTGGCAAAAAGACTGAACAGGCACCAAGAGATAAAAGTCTTCTTTATCCTTTGCGACTTCTGTAATATCTCCAAAGAAATTCAAAGTTGCTCCCATGTAATATATGCCTGTAAAAAACAGTAATATGGCAAAAACCGCCACTACAGATATCTTCTTCTTCCTGCTGGGTTTTCCTCTCC
>JAZNUK010000081.1:0-2678 GCA_045592265.1 Candidatus Fimisoma sp.
GGTATAGCCGTTGGTATGGCTACATCTATACCTCCTCATAATCTTTGTGAAGTTATAGATGCTTGTGTCAAGGTTATTGATGAACCTGAATCAACAGTTGAAGATTTAATAAAGATAGTAAAAGGTCCTGACTTCCCGACAGGAGCAATGATTATGGGAAAAGGACCTATGAGACAGGCTTACCGCACAGGTCAAGGTAAAGCTTTGGTGAGAGCCGTTACGGAAATTGAAGAAGGCTCCCACGGAAAGCAGCAGATTATAGTAACGGAAATTCCTTATCAGGTAAACAAGGCTCGTCTTATCGAAAAGATAGCCGATTTGGTAAGAGATAAAAAAATTGAAGGTATTACAGCCATCCGTGACGAATCAAACCGTAAGGGAATGCGTATTGTAATAGAGCTGAAGAGAGATGCAAATGCCAACATCATCCTCAACAGACTATACAAGCACACCCAGATGCAAGAAAGCATATCCATGATTATGCTGGCACTGGTGGATGGTAGACCTAAGGTTCTTAATTTATATGAAATCATAAGCGAATATCTGAAGCATCAGAAGGAAGTCGTAACAAGAAGAACCATATACGACAAGAAAAAAGCTGAAGCAAGGGCACACATATTGGAAGGTTATCTCATAGCTCTTGACAACATTGATGAGATAATAAAGATTATAAGAAGCAGCTATAACGATGCCAAAGAGAAGTTAATGGATAGATTCAATTTATCCGAAATTCAAGCACAGGCAATACTGGATATGCAACTGCGCAGATTGCAAGGTTTGGAAAAGGAAAAGATTGAAAATGAATATCAGGAACTTCTCAAGAGAATAGCTTATTATGCCGAATTGCTGGCAGATGAGCACAAGCTGATGGGCGTTGTCAAAGAAGAACTTCTCGAAATCAAGGACAAGTGGGGAGACAAGAGAAAGACAAAGATTAAGGCAGATGCAGAAGAACTTGACGAAGAAGACTTAATTGAAGAGCAGAACGTATGCGTAACCCTCACGCACTTGGGATACATCAAGAGAGTTCCTGTAGACACATACAGGGCACAGAGAAGAGGAGGCAAAGGAATTACGGGAATAACAACCCGTGAAAACGACTTTGTCAAGAACATGATAATGACATCGACTCATGACTATCTCATGTTCTTTACCAACACGGGTAAGGCTCATAGGATAAAGGCATACGAAATTCCTGAAGCGGCCAGAACCGCTAAAGGAACGCCGGCAGTGAACTTCTTAAACTTACTGCAAAGAGAGAGAATTACAGCGGTAATTCCAATCAAGGAATTTGCAGAGGATAAGTTCCTCATTGCAGTTACAAAAGACGGAACCATTAAGAAGACAGCTTTGTCTAACTTTGATACCAACAGAAAAACCGGCTTAATAGCTATGAACCTGAAAGACGGAGATGAACTTATAGGAATTAAGCAGACTACCGGTAATAATAAAGTAATCATTGTAACAAAACACGGCAAATGTATTTCCTTCTCTGAAGAAGATGTTCGTCCTATGGGAAGAATCGCAGGTGGCGTTCGTGCAATCAAGCTTGAAGGAGACGATGAAGTAGTTGCTATGGAACTGGTTGAACCGGGACAGGAATTACTGGTGGTTACTCAGAAAGGTTTCGGAAAGAGAACCAAAGTAGAAGAATACAAGATTCAAGTTCGCGGAGGTAAAGGTCTTTTAACTTACGACAAGACTAAGTTTAAGAAGACCGGCCAGCTTGTAGGAGCAATGGTTGTGGACGATGAAGATGACATTATGCTCATCAACTCAGACGGAATCATTATAAGAATGCAGGCAAAAGAAGTTTCAAGACTGGGAAGAGCAACGCAGGGAGTTAAGATTATGAACGTGGCAGGAGATGCTAATATCATAGCCCTTGCAAAAGTAGCTCGGGAAGAGGATCTTGAAAAAGAAATAGAAAAAAGTAATACAGAAGAAGGCCAGCAACTTGAACTGGAATAGTTATTTCACCATAAAGGAGAATCAAATTATGGCAGATAAATTGAGATTTGTCATTCCGGGAAAGCCTCATTACATTACAATGGTAAGGCTTGCAATAGGCTCTGTGGCAGACAATGCAGGTTTTGATATTGATGAAATAGAAGATATCAAAACTGCCGTTGGAGAAGCATGCAAAAATATCTGTTGCCATGGCTCTGACGGATTTGCTGAAGAATTTCAAATAGAATGTCTTGTCGAAGAGAATAAACTGGAAATAAACGTAGAAGATTTAAGTTCATCACATTCCGTAGAGAAGACTTATAAACCTTGTCTTGATTGTCCAAACGAAGGAAATCTTGCCTTCTTTGTGATGCAGTCCCTTATGACAACGGTAGAACTTATAGATAATCCTCACGGAAAGAAAACAATTAAAATGTCAAAGGTAAAGTAGTAATGAATCAAGAACTATTCGGCCTATATGCAGCAACACCAACAATTGAACTAAGAAACCAGATTGTAGAAGAATATCTTTATATGGTTGATATTTTAATTAGAAAATACTTGGGTAAAGGCGTCGAATACGACGACCTTTATCAGGTTGGAGCACTTGCTTTAGTTTCTGCAGTTGAGAGATTTGATGTTTCTAAGGGATTTGATTTTAAGAGTTTCGCTACTCCGACTATTTTAGGGGAAATAAAAAAGTATTTCCGCGACAAGCAGTGGAGCCT
>JAZNUK010000082.1:0-8806 GCA_045592265.1 Candidatus Fimisoma sp.
TTGTAAAGAGAAGAATGGGAGATAAGGTAATCGGATTTAATTCTGATATAGCAGCCAAAATGGAGGAAGAAGATAACCTTTTGAAGTCCATTCAACCGGAAGACCTGTTAAAGTTCGGACTGATACCGGAATTTATAGGAAGACTTCCTGTAATGGTAACATTAGAAGAACTTTCAGAGGAAGCCCTCATAAGAATAATCAAGGAGCCTAAGAATGCTCTGCTGAAGCAGTATGGAAAACTTCTTGCCATGGATGGTGTTGAGCTTGAGATGGAAGATGAGGCAGTCAGAGCCGTGGCTAAGGAAGCTATTGCCCGTAAGACAGGGGCGAGAGGTCTCAGAAGTATTCTTGAAGGCGTGATGACAGATATAATGTATGATATTCCGTCTAGAGAAGATGTGAAAAAATGTATCATTACGGAAGAGACTATTCTTAAGAAATCCAGACCTATTTTGCTTTTAGCCAATGGGGAAGAAGTGAAAGAATGCGAAGCAAGTGCTTCATGATAAAGGCGACTTCGGTCGCCTTGTTTTCTAAAAATAAGAGAGAGGAGGGAAAGTCATGACTGAAAAAGAGAAGGTTTCAAAGACTATTGAAACAGAAGAAAAAATTTTAACATTGCCATGTATTCCCCTTAGGGGTATTACAGTGTTTCCAAACACTATAAGTCATTTTGACGTAGGTCGTGAAAAGTCAGTCAAAGCTTTGGAAGCGGCGATGAAAAATGATAAGATTTTATTCGTAGTCTCCCAAATTGACGACAGTATTCTTATTCCCACCGAGGATGATTACTATACGATAGGAACGGTAGTCAAAGTAAAACAAATGCTGAAAATTCAGGGTGATGCGGTAAGAGTTGTGGTGGAAGGCCTTCACAGAGCAGAGATAGGTTCTGTTATATCCCAGGCTCCGTATATCAGAGTAGCCGTTGATATAATTCCTCCTATGGAAGTGGAGGATGATATTGAGATTCAGGCCATGATGCGAGTTGTGTGGAATAGCTTTGATGAATATATGGAGCTTAATCCACCTCATAAGTCCACAGCCACATACGATATGCCCCTTGCATTTAAGACGCCGGAAATTTTTGCCGATACGGTGGCGGTGCAACTGGATTTAACCACAGAAGAAAATCAGGCAATTTTAGAAGCTATAGACATAAAAGAAAGACTTGCTGTAATAAATAGACTGATTTTTAAAGAAAATCAGATACTGAGGCTTGAACGTGAAATCGGAGAAAAGGCTCAGGAAAATATTAAACAGAATCAAAAAGAATATTATTTGAGGGAGCAGTTAAAAGTTATTCAATCCGAACTTGGAGCCGGTGAAGATGCCGCAGGAGAAGCGGAAGTATGGCTGGAACAGCTGGATAAACTGGGGCTTGATGAAAAGGTGGCAGAGAAGGTAAAGAAGGAAATAAGTAAGTTTACCAAGATGATGCCATCTTCAGCTGAAAGCGGAGTAATAAGAAATTATGTTGAAACCATAGTGGCACTTCCTTGGAATAAAACTTCCAAGACCAACTCGGATCTAAAGAAAGCGGAGAAAATACTTGATAGCGATCACTACGGATTGGAAAAGGTCAAGGAAAGAATATTGGAATACCTTGCAGTAATACATCTTTCCAAAGCTATAAAAGGACCTATTATCTGCCTTGTAGGGCCGCCGGGAGTAGGCAAGACCTCCATTGCAAAATCTATAGCCAGGGCAACGGGGAGAGAATTTGTTAGGATGTCTCTGGGAGGAGTCCGAGATGAAGCTGAAATCAGAGGTCACAGAAGGACTTACATCGGTGCAATTCCCGGAAGAGTGATAACTTCCATCAAAGATGCCGGGACAGATAATCCGGTTTTCCTCTTTGATGAAGTTGACAAAATAGGTTCTGATTTTAAGGGAGATCCGGCTTCGGCACTTCTTGAAGTATTGGACCCTGAGCAGAATAAAGATTTTACGGATCATTTTTTAGATATTCCTTTTGACCTTTCAAAAGTTATGTTTATAACTACGGCCAATACCACCGATACAATTCCAAGACCGCTTCTTGACAGAATGGAAGTAATAGAGGTTCCGGGATATACCGAGGAAGAAAAGGTGAAGATTACGGAACAATACTTGGTGCCAAAGCAAATGAAAGCCCATGGGCTTAAAAAGAAGAATTTCTCTATCAGTGAAAAGGCCATAAGGGATTTAATCAACTTTTATACAAGAGAGTCAGGGGTGAGAAACCTTGAGAGAGAGGTTGGTAATCTGTGCCGCAAGGTTGCACGCAAAATTGTAAGCAAAAAAGGTGACTCTCACAGAATTACACCGGCTACTCTTTCCGGTTATTTAGGCAAGAAAAAATACAGATATGATGTTGTAGAGGGAAAGAGTGAAATAGGTGTGACAACAGGTATGGCATGGACCCAAGTAGGGGGAGACACGTTGTTTATTGAGACTGCTTTGGTTCCCGGCACAGGCGTAATTCAGCTGACGGGACAACTTGGGGATGTTATGCAGGAATCTGCCAAGACGGCAATTACCTATATTCGTTCAATTGCATCTGAGTACGGTATAGAAGATGAGTTTTATAAAAAATATGACCTCCATGTCCATGTTCCGGAAGGTGCTGTTCCAAAGGATGGTCCTTCGGCAGGTGTGACCATCTTCACATCGGTTATTTCTGTGTTAACCGACAGGCCGGTGAAGAAGGATGTGGCAATGACCGGAGAGATTACTCTTCGTGGTAAGGTATTACCGGTGGGAGGTATAAAGGAAAAAGTTTTGGCAGCTCACAGGGCAGGAATAAAGACAATATTGTTGCCTGCGGAAAACAAGAGGGATATTGATGATATTCCGCTGACTGTGAGAAAACAACTGGATTTCGTGCTGCTGGAAAAAGCTCAAGAAGCACTGAAATATGCACTGGAAGAAAAGTAAGGTTTGTAGTATGATAATAAAAGAAGCAGAACTTGAAGCTGTGGCAGTAAAATCCGGTCAATATCCGGAAGATAATATGCCGGAAATTGCCTTTGCAGGACGTTCCAACGTGGGAAAATCTTCGCTTCTCAATCTCCTGACCAACAGAAAGAGTCTGGCCAGAGTGTCAGGTAGCCCGGGAAAAACCAGAACCATTAATTTCTATAAGATAAATAAGGTCTTTAGAATTGTGGATTTGCCGGGATACGGATATGCCAAGGTGTCTAAAGGAATGAGCAAAGAGTGGGGTCCCATGATGGAAGAGTATTTCCAAAAAAGGCAGGGGCTCAAAAAGGTTATACAGCTTGTGGATATACGTCATGCGCCATCGGCTCAGGATGTACAAATGTATGAGTATCTTCGCCACTACGGTCTTGATGGCATTGTGGTGGCGACAAAAGCTGACAAGGTTTCTCGCAACGAGATGCAAAAGACTTTAGCTGTTATAAGAAAAACACTTCAGCTGGGGACTGAGGATATAATTATTCCTGTGTCCGCGCTGAAACGAACCGGTCAGGACAAGTTACTGGAAGAGATGGAAAAACTTCTGGAGGGATAAATGAGATTTGTTTTTTTCAGAGTATTGATGAGCAGAATCAAGGCTATTAAAGCAATGATGATGGATAAGACGGTACCTAAGAGAAAAAAGGCTTTGGTAATAGCAGGTATAATATACTTACTGTTGCCGGTGGACCTTATACCTCCTGTACTGTTTCCCATCAGCATTTTGGATGATATAGTATTGTGGATTTGGATAATTTGGAATCTTAAGGACACCTTGGATCAATACTGGACGGGGGAAAGTGAACAGGATTTTTCCGGCAATTATCGCAAGGAAGATATGGTAGAAGGTGTAGAGTTTACTGTAGACCGGGAGGAAGAGAAAAATGGAAACTAGTGCAGTAGGTAAAATGCTCATTACAAGAGAGCAGATCGAAAAAAGAGCGGCAGAGCTGGGCAGGCAGATTGCAGAAGATTATCCCGGAGAGCCGGTTTATTTAATCTGTACATTGAGAGGCGCTGTTATGTGGATGGCGGAAATGATGAAGAATATCACAAATGATGCAGAAATAGACTTTATGATGGCTTCAAGTTACGGTTCCGGCACTACAACATCGGGAGTTGTGAAGATTAAAAAGGATCTTGAAGGTGACATATACGGAAAGAATGTCATAATCATAGAAGATATTATAGATACGGGAACAACTTTGAAACATCTCAAGGAATATCTGGCAGATAGAAATCCTAAGAGTATTCGCATATGTACTCTGTTGGATAAACCGTCAAGAAGGGTTGCCGAAGTAAAGGCTGACTACATCGGCTTTGAAATCGAAAATCTTTTTGTTGTAGGATTTGGTCTGGACTACGACCAGAAGTACAGAAATCTTCCTTACGTAGCATACCTGGAAGGCTAGTTGTGTACCTGTTATTGCCGAATCCTATATGTCATTGGTATTATATATTATAGTTATAGTTTTCAATTTAATTTAAAAGGAGATACATAAAAATGGCTTACGAAGTAAAAATCGGATTATCAAACAAACACCTGCATTTAAGTGAAGAACATATTGAAGCCCTTTTCGGTGCCGGTCACAAGCTGACGCCTACCAAGGACTTAGTTCAGCCGGCCCAGTTCGCCTGCGAAGAAAAGGTTGATATTGTAGGACCTAAGGCAACTTTAAAGGGTGTTAGAGTTTTGGGCCCTGCAAGACCTGAAACACAGGTTGAACTTGCTATGACAGATGCGAGAACTATAGGAATCAAAGCACCTGTAAGAGAGTCCGGCAAACTTGAAGGAACTCCTGGATGCAAAATAGTAGGACCTTGCGGAGAAATTGAAATCGACCACGGTGTAATGGTTGCTATGAGACACGTTCACTTAAACGATGAGCAGGCAGCAGAAGCAGGCGTAAAGGATGGCGACATTGTCAGCATCAAAATCGAAGGTGAAAGAGGACTTGTATTTGATAACGTTCTTGTAAGAGCAGGAGCGAAGCACGAGAGAGAAGTTCATCTTGACACAGACGAAGGAAATGCAGCAGGTTGTGGCCCTGATGCGGTTTGTACTATTATTAAATAAGGTACATAGTGGCACTGCCTGCACCATAACAAGATAACGGATGATGGCAGTCCGTACACAATGAAAAAACGTCCCCAAGATGTGAAGTCTTGGGGATATTTTTGTTGACAAATAACGATATTCGATATAAACTTAAAGCAAGGAATATCGATAATCGATAAAAAGAGGAGATGAGATTGTGGCAAGAGAAAAATTTCAAACTTTGACAGAGCAGATGTTTTATATTCTCATATGCCTCAGGAAGGAGTGCTGCGGCATGGATATAATGGCAGAGGTGCGTAAAATCACCGATGGCAGAGTGAATATAGGCCCCGGCACACTGTATAATCTGTTGGAACAGTTTATGACTGCACAGATAATAGAGGAAACAAAGTCAGAGGGAAGAAGAAAAAACTACATTTTGACGGAACAGGGCAGAGAAGTGCTGGATAATGAGTACCGCAGGCTGGAACTTTTGATGAAGGATTATGAAAGATTAATGCAAGGTTAATTCAAGGAGGAGCTTAAAAATGGCAAAATATAAATATGTGATGGAAAGCATTTGCGAATACGAATACAAGTATGCAGAGAGACACCTGGAAGAGATGGCGGAAAAAGGATGGATGTTGGAAAATACGGGATTCTTATTTTGGAAATACAGAAAAATCGAACCGGAGCGGAAAAAATTTTCAGTCACCTATATTCCCGGCCTATCTCGTTTAGATCCTGAGACTACGGAGGAAGAGGAAATTCTAAAGGAATATTGCGGACAGACCGGCTGGTATAAGGTAGCCAATTGGGGTATAATGAAAATCTTTGCCAACGATGATGCAGATGCGGTACCTATAGATACAGACGAGAAACTTAGATTTGAAGCCTACAAGGAATCAAAAGACAAGAGCTTTTTGTTGGACGCCTTAATCAGCGGGAGCAGATTTGTTATTTTTGCTTTTATAGCGGCTATTTTTGGAATTATATTGTTTGCCGATCCACTGATGATTTTGGGAAATTTGACCATGTTACTGTGTGTTATATTAATATTTCTGCTGGCCATTGTAATGGCATCGTATACTTTGTCTTATTGGACTTGGCTGGAAAGGTCTGAAGAACAGATAGAGCAGGGTGGAACTTGTGCGGAGACCAGGGGACCGGGAATTGTGAGAAAGGCAGGTATTGTTCTGTTGGCCGCATTTGGTGCAATATTTCTGTTAAGTCATGTGTCAGGTGGAGCTGCCGGAACGACGTTGGCGGTAGTATTGCACATTGTGGGGTTTATGGCAGTGGCTTTTGTGGCATACAAGATCGGGGAGTTTGCACGAAAGAAAGGAGTTCCCAAACAGATAAATATTGTACTGGCGCTTGTTGTTGCTGTTGGACTTGTGTCTGTTTGGAGACCTTACCAAGACCAAATGTGGACAATGATGTATGAGTACAATGAGACTGACAGTGTTGGAACACCTTGGCTATCCAATGAATACGGAGAAATGGAAGTAGAAGGCAAACAAGTAGAATACGATTTATATGAAGTACGCAGTGAGAAAATCTGGGACTTTTGCGTGGAAAAGTGCCTGACAGGATCTGATGGTGTTTATGAAGAGACAGATGCTGAAGTTTGGGGATGCGATAAAGCATATACATTTATCCCCACGGAATATGAAGAAGGGGAAGTTACTTTTATAGGGGAGCCGGATCCCGAGTATTTTATCGAGTACGCAGGAGAATATCTTTTTCTGAAGGATAATTACATAATAATAGTTAAACTTACAGAGGACATAGAGAACAAGGGAACGGTAGTAGATGCCGTCCTTTCATAAAGTGGGGGAAATATTAAACTTTGATAATTTATTAATTAACAAAGTTCTTGATTAAGTTCAATCAGAGTGATACAATTACTAATGAGGAGGAAAATAAGGGAAATTTTACGATGGGCATATCCCATGGAAAAATTGTTCCAAAAGCAAGCGGGGGGTAAGAGAATATTGACGTATAATCAAAAGGGTTTTGAGATTGTCTTTTGAATTATGTCATCCGATGTTGACGTAGTTTGAAAGAAAAAATTATTGCACCCTTTTATTTTATTTTTTGGAGGTACTTATGAAACACATATTTAAGCGGACTATATCTGTGCTGCTATCATTAGCGTTGATTCTTAATGTTTTCGGTCCTTTGATTTCTGTGCCGACGGCGTATGCAGCTGCTTCGGAGAAGGAATCTACTACAGATGCTGTAAATTCTCAGTCTTTAGATTACACGCAATTGGAGACAGATATTACTGATTCTGTTGCAATAGCGGGTTATGCAAAGACATACATAAAATGTGCAGTAAAGCAATATATAGAGTCAAATAAGAACCTGAAAGATGCATTATTAGAGAATCCTCCGGATAATACATTGTTGTTCTTCTTTGAAGGTGGAAGCAGCCAGAGGGATGGATCGTATACGGGGGAAAGAAACAATGCTGTATTACTCATGGTTGCAGGTGATGGGAACGGAAATCCAAAGCTCATATCCAGTAGTCCGTATTTTTCAACCTTACCTGATGATATCCTTGCTATAGGATGTTACGCAAAGAGTTATTTTGAGAATGATCCTGAAAAAGCAAACGGGGGTCCCGGAACATTAGTTGATGGGATATACGCTATTGATGAATATGGTAAACATTGCGGCTATGACAGTTATCTGCTTAAAGATACAAAATCTGTATATCTTACCGATAATGGATATAATTGGCTAAACTCAACTGGAATTCTTATTCATGCAAGAAACGGCAAGACTATGTTGGCGGACAGGAGTAGTACATCTAACAGAGCATGGTCTATCGGTTGCTTAACCGGTTATTGGGATAATTTTATAAACCTATTTCTAGGAAAAATGCCAGGTTATGACCCGGATGTCAACGAAGAAGATAGAGTACTTAAACAAGATGTAGGATACGTAATTGTAAATCGTATTTTGTTTGAAGGTAATCTTAGGAAATGGTTATCTGGTGAGAGCTTCTGTACAACGCACGGTCCAACCTGCTCTCAGGCAGAGGAGGGGTGTACGCAGTCCAATCCGGGAAATAAGTGGACTAACTATAATGATACGGAAGTTGATGCGGTAGATAAGATTATTGAATATTCCCAAAAAAATGTTCCTAGGACAATTGTTAATAATTCCGATTTGAATTCCGCTCCTGAGGAGGGTGGCGATGATTCTGTCCAAGGTGGCAGTAATCCTGCTCCTGAGCCAAATGGCGATAATACTACCCCAACCGTTACTCCTTCCGGTTCAGATTCTGAGGTTTCAGAGCTGAATATTGCTCCAACAAAGGCTTCTTATACCATCCAACAGGGAGAAAAATGCAGTATTGGCGGAAAGATTACCTCCAACTACGATTTGATTGAGGTAGTGGCAAGTTTGAATGGAAAGCCATACAAGACCATTACCTCCTTTAGGAATCATACCAGTTTCGATATGGGAGGTACTAGTGGCATTAACTCTTTCGATAAGAATGAACTTCTGTTAGGCGCTAATACACTTACGATTACCGCTAAAGATTCAAGCGGAAAATCAAAATTAACTACAATAATCATTACGGTAAATCCAACATCCACGCTGAATATTGCTCCAACAAAGGCTTCTTATACCATCCAACAGGGAGAAAAATGCAGTATTGGCGGAAAGATTACTTCCAACTATAATTTGAAGAAAGTAGTGGCAACTCTTGATGGAACGACATATAAAACCATTAAATCTTTTAGCAAACCGAAGGAGTGTAATATAGGAGATGTTAGTGGCATTAACTCG
>JAZNUK010000083.1:0-3649 GCA_045592265.1 Candidatus Fimisoma sp.
AATCATATTTAACATTCCTTTGACAAGACAGTCATTATTTCAAGACGAAATGAATAAAAAGTTTAGCTGCAAGTGAACTTTGCGAGCATAGCGAGACAAAGTGATTAATTCAACCACCCAAATCATCTTTAACAAAAGCTCACAATATGAAATAGAGATTCATTTGCAATTACAGCAGCCCTGCTATACATATTTGACATTCCTTTGACAAGACAGTCATTATTTCAAGACGAAATGAATAAAAAGTTTAGCTGCAAGTGAACTTTGCGAGCATAGCGAGACAAAGTGATTAATTCAACTATCCCAAATCACTTTTAACAACAAAAGCTCACAATATGAAATAGAGATTCATTTGCAATTACAGCTATGATTTCAAGACGAAATGAGCATGAAGTTTTGTGAGAAAGAACTTTGCATGTGAAACATGACAAAGGCTTTCTCCAAAACTTTGCGAATAAGTCTTAGAAATCATCTGTAATGGCAACGAGAATCGAGATTTTATATTGTGAGCTTTTCTAGTAAAGAGATTGAAAATCCCACCTCATTCTGTTATAATTCTCTAGAGGTGAAATTATGTCCGAAAAGCAAGCACTTTACAAAATTTCAGAAGAGCTCATCAGCAAAGCCGCAGTAACCGCAACCCTTGCAGTACCCGGCGTAAACCGCATGAGTGACTCCCTTGCAGACAACATCACAAAGAAGATAGCAGGGAAGGAAACCTTTCCCAAAGGAATAAGGATTTCCAAAAATCACGATGTACTAACCATAGATATTTTTATAATAGCCGATTACGGAATCAAGATTCCTCAACTTGCATGGGACATACAAAACTCTGTCAAAAAAAGTGTTGATGAAACAACTGATTACACTATCAATGCAATTAACATTCACATAGACGGCGTTTCACTGTCGAAGAAATTCAGGAGCGATTTATAATGAACAGAAGAGAAGCAAGAGAACTTACAATGACACACATATTCCAGATGGAGGCACAAAAGGATTTTACACAGGACAGTGTGGAAAAATTCCTTAAAGACAAGGCTTTAGGTTCCCAACAGGAATATGCCAAAACACTGCTTGAACATATTGTTACCAAAATTACAGATATAGACGCCGCCATAGAGAAAAGCAGTCAAGGCTGGACTATTTCCAGAATGGCCAAAACAGACCTTGCTGTCGTAAGACTTGCAACAGCGGAAATTCTCTATATGGAAGATATTCCTATGTCCGTATCCATCAATGAAGCGGTGGAACTTGCAAAACTTTACGGGGGACAACAATCGCCAAAATTCGTAAATGCAGTGCTGAAAAACATCGGCTAAACCACATCCCCAGATAATTAAATTTCTCCTTGTTTGAGAAGTTGGAATATGAGTAGGAGCAACATGAGGGAAGGACAATTGTCACTTGGCATAGACACCAGTAATTATAAGACTTCCGTGGCGATAATGGACAAAGAAGGAAACATTCTTTATGACTGCCGGAAGTTTTTAAAAGTGAAAAAAGGGGAGAGAGGACTGCGACAATCAGACGCTCTCTTTCAACATGTGGGTCAGTTGCCACAAATCATAGAGGATGCAATGAAGATTGCAGGGATAAGAGAAAACATTGGATGTGTAAGTGTTTCTTCTCGCCCAAGACCGGTGGAAGGGTCCTATATGCCTGTTTTTACCGCAGGTATTGCCATAGCGCAGACCATCAGCAATGTTTTGGATGTACCTCTCTTCAAATTTTCTCATCAGGAAGGTCACATAGAGGCAGTAAAATTTTTCTCGCCATTAAAAAATACCAAGGAACCTTTTGTTTGTTTCCATTTTAGCGGAGGCACCACCGAAGCCATTTATGTTGACAATGATAAAGGTCAGTTTGAAATTGTAGGCGGAAGCCGCGACTTAGCCTACGGACAAGTTCTGGACAGAATAGGCGTAGCCTTGGGTTTTGACTTTCCTTGTGGTGAACAGATGGATAGGCTGGCACTTGCCGGTGGCAGTGTTCAAAATATATTTACACCAATCAAAGTTAATGACGCCTTTGTAAACCTTTCAGGTATAGAAACACAAGGACAACGAATTATTCAAGGCAACAACTATGATACAAGAGAGATTGCGGAAAGTTTGCTTCGCAGTCTTGCAGAATCAGTCAGAAAGATGGTCCTGCAGCTACATGAAAAATATTATGTAAATGACTTTATCTTTGCCGGAGGAGTTTCTTCCAGCCAATATATAAAAAATTATCTTACAGAAAATATAGATTCCCGCCTTAACCTGTTTTTCGGAAAGCCGGAAATGGCATCAGACAATGGGGTGGGAACTGCACTTTTGGGAGGGCAGAAAATTTGGCATTAAGACCTGTAACCGTTTCACAACTAAATGAATACATCAGCAGAGTTCTTACCACCGATCCTCTCCTTGGCAACATATCCGTCAAAGGAGAAATATCCAACCTGAAATATCACAGCTCAGGACATGTGTATTTTTCCATGGTAGATGAAGGGGGAAAGGTAAACTGCTTTTTCCCATCCACCTATGTGAAAGAATTAAACTATCAACTTGGGGACGGCCTTGAAGTTACTATCAACGGATATGTAAACGTGTATAAAAAGGGAGGCACATATACCCTTTTTGTGAGAAGCATACAGGTATCAGGAGAGGGGAATCTTGCCATGGCCTTTGAACTTCTCAAAGAGAAGCTGGAAAAAGAAGGCCTGTTCGATCAAAAACACAAGAAACCTTTACCTGAATTTCCGCGAAAAGTAGGAATTGTAACTTCCCAAACGGGTGCTGCCGTAAGAGACATATTAAAAATAATTACCCAAAGAACCAAAATGGTGGATGTAACAATTTTTCCCGTGTTGGTTCAAGGTCCCGATGCGGCTTTTGACATTGCACAAACACTGGACCTTATAAATCGTCGCTTTTCTGATATAGATATACTCATCGTAGGCAGAGGCGGCGGCTCAACGGAAGATTTGTGGCCTTTTAATGAAGAAGTGTTGGCAAGGGCCGTTTTCGCCTCCCACATACCTGTAATTTCCGCTGTAGGGCACGAAACAGACTTTACCATATGTGACTTTGTGGCTGACCTGAGAGCGGAAACGCCTACCGCGGCGGCAGAAAAAGCGGTGCCACAAGACAATCTGCTTCTTGATACTATAGAAAGTTACAGAAGAGATCTTACCGAAAACCTAACAAACCGTATGGCCTATTCACAGTTAAAGGCGCAAAACGGTATTTCTGAAATAAAAAATCTCCTTTTGCGGAGAATTGATGGTTTAAAACACTCTGCAGAAAGGTATTTTCTCACCTTGGAAGAAAACAACCCTCTAAATATTCTGTCTAAAGGATATGCAATTTTGGAAGATGAAAATAGAAATGTTGTTACTTCCGTGGAGAATATAAAAGAAAATAGCCGGTACAGCCTTCATTTGAAAGACGGAACCGTTGAAATAACCCTTTCCCATGTGAAGAAAGCAGGTGAATAAAGATGACATTTGAAGATTCAATGAATAAACTGCAACAGTTGGCAGAAAGAATAAGAAATGAGAATACTACATTGGAAGAAGCAATTTCCTGCTACGAAGAGGGAATAGAGTGTTACAGGAAATGTAATGAAATTCTCACAAACGCTCAGCAAAAAATTGATATTTTTA
>JAZNUK010000084.1:0-14973 GCA_045592265.1 Candidatus Fimisoma sp.
CCCCTAGCCTTTTTCTTGCAAATACCCCCCTAGCCTTTTTCTTGCAAATAACTGATACTATTAAGGCGACTCTGGCGAGTATACTTTGCCACAGAGGCTCTCCGGGGTGCTGTGTTGTATTTTTTATAATCTATATCTTGAATCTACAACATTTTCGCACCCATCACAGCAATATGTCTATGTTTTTCGCCCTATGTTGCATAAATTTTTAAATTATCTATAAATCTACAACCTTTTCCCAAAAAATGTTGTAGATTTAACTTTTCCATTCAAAAAACTACAACATACGTCCTTCGCAACCGATCGCAAGCTTTTTTCCTCGGCAAAAGGTTGTAAATTTCATTGTAAGTAGGCTTCTATCTACAACAACCCCTACGAAAACCCCTCATTTGGCACCCAATTTTCTTTTTCACCTTAAAGGGAGGCTGTCGCGTCAACGGCTTTAGCCTTCAACGAAACTGCCTCCCTCTATTTATATTACATTTTCAATTACCCCTTATGAATTTTTTAGAACAATGGCACTACAGCTCCCTCATAAGTCTTTTCTATAAAGTCTTTTACTTCCTGTGTCTGGAGTGCTGCTACCAATGCCTTAATCTTAGCATCATTTTCGTGACCTGCTGCAACTGCGATGATGTTGGCATACGTCTGTGCTGCTTCTGAATCCCCTGCTTCAATTGCCAGTGCATCAGCTAATTTTAATCCGCCGTCAATAGCATAGTTTCCGTTAATTACAGCTATGTCCACATCTGCAAGAACTCTTGGCAGTTGCGCTGCTTCCATTTCTACAATATCTAAATTGAGCTTGTTTTCAACGATATCCACCTTTGTTGCAAGGAATCCAGCTTCCGGATTTAACTTGATTAAACCTTGTGCTTCTAACAGCTTCAATGCTCTTCCTTCGTTAGTTCCGTCGTTTGGTACTGCAACCTTTGCACCTTCCTTAAGGTCTGCAATCTTTGCTGTTTTGCCGGCATACACTGCAAATGGTTCGTAATGGATTGAACCTGCATTGGCAATGTCTGTTCCGTTTTCTTCATTATAGTTGTTGAGGTAGCTTACGTGCTGGAAGTAGTTTGCATCTAAGTCTCCTTCGCTTACCCCCCTGTTAGGAAGCACGTAGTCGTTATACTCAACGATTTCTAATGTGTAACCTTCATCTGCAAGATTGTCTTTGATAATTTCAAGGACTTCCGCGTGAGGTGCAGGAGTGGCTCCAACCTTAATCACAGCGTCGTTGGCTTCTCCTCCGCCACAACCTGTCAGTGCAAATGCTGAAGTAATAACTAATACAAGAGTCAATAAAACCGCTACTTTCTTTTTCATAATTTTTCTCCTTTCAATTTTTTATTTGAGTCTTTCTATTTAAGTCTTTTATCTAATTTTTTCGCCGCCATCATTCCGATTTCCTGGAAGATTTGAACGATTACGACGATTATAACGATTGTAATGAGCATGATTTCGTTGTTGTAACGATACAGCCCGTAATTTGTAGCCACAGCTCCAAGGCCACCCCCACCTACGATTCCCGCCATTGCCGAATATCCCAATATGGTGGTTATGGAAATTGCCGCCCCAAGTATGAGGGAAGGCTTAGCCTCCGGAATCAAAACCTTATATATTATCTGCCATGAGCTTGATCCCATGGACTGAGCCGCTTCTATAACCCCTCCATCTATCTCATTTAGGGATGATTCCACCATTCTGCCTACAAAAGGTGCTGCCGAAACTACCAATGGTACAATTACCGATGTAGGTCCCACCATTGTACCTACCACTAATTTGGTAAAAGGTAACATCCATATAAGTAAAATCAGAAACGGTATCGAACGAAACACGTTCACTATTATTCCCAACACCGAATTAATGGCCTTGTTAGGGCAAATACCATCAGGTCCCGTTACATTAAGCACTACACCAATTGGAAGACCAAAAGCATATGCCAGCAAGGTAGAAACGATTACCATGTATAAAGTTTCCCAAAGGGAGGCCCCTAAAAGACCTATCATTGCACTATTCAACATTTAATCCTTCCTCCTTGTATTTTACTTGTTTCAAGTCCAGATATGCCTTGATTCTCTCCTCAACTTCCCTATCCTCAGGAAGCTGTATAAGCATTTGTCCATATGACAAACCTTCTATGTATTTGGTGTTTGCTCCCAAGATGTTCACGTCTGTGTTGCACTCACGGCTAAGGGCAGATATAACAGGTTCAAATGCAGACGTTCCATCAAATACCAACCTAAGGCAACGGAATCCTTCAGCTTCAGGGACGCCCTCATTTTTAGGTAAAATCAATTGCTTTGCAATAGCAGATTTCGGTGCGGTGAAAACTTCTTTAACCGGTCCCTCTTCAACAATTCGGCTTTTGTCTATAACCGCCACCTTGTTGCAAATCTGTTCGATTACCTTCATTTCGTGAGTTATAACCACTATGGTAACCCCCATGGTTTGATTTATTTCCTTAAGTAGGTTTAGGATAGAAGCTGTCGTCGTGGGGTCCAATGCACTTGTGGCCTCGTCACATAGAAGAACAGTGGGGTTAGTTGCCAGCGCCCTTGCAATTGCAACTCTCTGTTTCTGTCCTCCGGACAGTTGGACTGGATAAGCCTTTGCCTTATCTTCAAGTCCCACCACCTTGAGAAGCTCTTTGGCTTTCGCTTTTGCTTCCTTCTTGCTCACACCTGCCACCTCTAGCGGATAGCAGATATTACCCAGCGCCGTTCTCTGACTCAGCAAATTGAAGCTTTGAAAAATCATGGACATGGATTGCCTTTTTTTAAGCAACTCTTTCTTGCTGATTGCCCCGAGGTCAACACCGTTAAAGATGACCTGACCTTCTGTAGGTTTTTCTAAGAAGTTGATACATCTAATCAGTGTACTTTTTCCTGCCCCGCTTAGACCTATTATTCCGAAAATATCGCCTTTCTCAATTTTCAGGTTTATGTCTTTTATAGCTTCTACTTTGGTTTCGCCTCCGGTATAAACCTTGGTTAAATTTTTCAGCTCAATCATGGCTCTTCCTTTCTAAAAAAATAAGCAGGTGAGCTGTTGCTCCCTGCCTATGTATTCTTTGTATATGTGAAACTCACTCTGCAAAGTTCATAAGGTCTGAAGCAACACACGCGAAGACATGCACATGCCCATAGTCATGCACATACCCATCATCATCATTGCTGTACCTAATCTCTTCTGCATAGTGAATCTCCTTTCTTCATTACTTGTTTAGACTATAACCTATATATAGCTATGCTGTCAACATATTTTTTATAAAATTTAATAAAATTTTCGAGAAAATTTGTGATTATTCCACATCGTAGTCTCTGAGAAAGTTATCCATGTATCCAAGTATAGTTTGGCAACTTCCCCTTGTCACTTCTATATTGAGAGGCATCTTGGGATCGTGGAGAGATTTTCTAAGCAAACACCAACCTTCTACATCTTGGTTTTTAAAATTGATACGGACACCCTCGTAATTGGGCTCCACAAGTTGCGCTCCAATGGTTTCTCCCGGTTCATCCCCGCACCATCTTTTCAAATCTTCCAAAATTTCTTCTGCATAAGCACCGAAATTCTCCCTGTTAATAGCATATCTTTTTTCTATCGCTTCCACCGGCTCTTCAAGCCCTGACAGAATTTCTGCCAGATCTCCCCCTGCCAGCTTCATCTGCGTCGCTTTAATAACAATCTTTGTGGCAAGATAAGCTCCGTCGTCTAAAAAATAGTTCTCTTTGTATGCCGCATGGCCGGATGTTTCTATGGCAAGTTGGCTGTCCTGACCTAAACGATTAAGCTCTATTGATTTATTTATTACATTCCTATAGCCCCTTTTGTATCTGAGATGTTTGAGCCCCAAGCATTGCTCCAGATATACGGTAAGTTGGTCGCTTGTAATGCTGTCGGTAACCACCGTTGTTCCGGGATGTTCCTTTGCAATCAATGCTGCTGCCATTGCAACTATGGCATTTCTGTTTATTTCTTTGCCGCTTCTGTCTACAGCCGAAGAGCGATCCACATCAGTATCAAAGATAATGCCCAAGTCTGCACCGTTCTCGATGACCGCTTTGCTGATGGAATCCATTGCCTGGCTATCTTCAGGATTTGGTGCATGATTTGGAAAATATCCGTCAGGTTCAAGGAACTGGCTACCTGTAACATCAGCTCCAAGAGGCCTTAAGATTTTGTCTACATAAAATCCACCGGCTCCGTTTCCGGCATCAACTACAATCTTAAGTCCGGCAAGCGGCTTGTCATATGTCTCTGGATGGTTGACTTCCTTTATAATCTTCTGTGCGAGATGCTTTGAATATGCTTCCATCAAATCTGCAGACAAAGGTGTGTTTTCCGTTCCCGATATAAATTTTAATTCCGCTTCAAGTTTTTCCGCTCTTTGTGCTGCCGCAATTATTCTGGAAATATCCATCTTTTCCAGACCTCCATCTTCTGTGAAATACTTGAATCCGTTTCTATTGTATGGCAGATGACTGGCTGTAATCATGATTGCTCCGTCACATTCGAACTCCTTAAATACCGTCGACATGAACATTGCCGGCGTAGACGCTAATCCGCAATCTAAAACTTTAACTCCCATTGGGAGAAGGGCATCAAATATAGCTCCTTTTAAATCCTGTGCCGTTATCCTACTATCATGACCTATTGAAATTTTTAGTTGATTAATGTCTTTTCCCGTTCTCAACGAAAGCCACGATGCAAAGGCGTATGTAAGTCTCAGGGTTTCTCCGTATCCCAGATTTGGCTTCTTGCCATCGTCTCCTTCAATCACTATTCCTCTTATGTCGCTACCATTTTGCAGTTTGCTGTAATCTAAACTCATTTCTGCTTGCACAATCCGCCTATCTCCTATACCTTGCGGATTGCCCTTCTCCTCCTTTTATGAAAATATCTTTACTATGCCTAAAAATAACAGACACAGTACAAACCATGCTGTAGTAAAGGCGGGACATATTTGCCCCATTATGTTGCCGGGCAAAGCCGAATAGTCCCATACTTCCCATCCCAATTTTATATTAACTATAAATCCTACACAAAATTCGTAAGTAGTAATTATGGCTGCCCCCGCCATGGCTGCCAATACTAAGGGCAAATTCAACAACCATTCTTCCAAAAGATATAATGTCAAAACACAGGCCCCTCCAGTCAACACCATGGACCAATGTGTATGACCTCTAAACAACACTTCAATCGAACCGTAGGCTATTCCACCTAGCACAAAAACCGCAATTTCCATATATATTGAGTTTCCCTCGCTCCCCATCAACTTTTCGTTCATAGGCTTATTATGAGCGTGGCTTTGCCAATTATGCTGATTACAAGTTTTCGCTCGTTCGGTAATTTTATCCTTTTTCTAATAGATTCTTGCTTCTTCTTTTCCCTTCATTATCCTGTCTGCACCTGCTGCAAGGGCTTCCAGTTCATCTTCTCCGGCCATGATCACAAATTCTCCAAGATGACCGGCGTAGGATTTGATCATCTTTGTCAGTTTTTTTGAATGAGCTGCTCCCCCCGTAAGTATTATGGCATCTACATCTCCCTTCAAAGCTACTGACATTTGTGCAATACTTTTGGCTACCTGATATGCCATTGCCTCATAAACAACTTTTGCTTTTTCATTGCCTTCCTCTATCATTTTTTCCACTTCTCTGCAATCGGTGGTTCCAAGATAGGACATGAGACCTCCCTGACCTGATATAAGCTTTTCCACTTCCTCCTCTGTGTACTTACCTGAAAAACAAAGTTTAGTCCAAAGGATAAGAGGGATTCCTCCCGTTCTTTCAGGTGACATCGGACCTTCGTCGTAGCTGGAGTCATCTACAATTTCTCCTTTTAGATGGGCGCTGGCAGTTATTCCTCCACCCATATGACATACTATGAGTTTTAATTCTTTATATTTTTTTCCTATAGACTCAGCATAATTCATTGCCTGTGCTCTTGAGTTAAGAACGTGGCAACAGCCGTAGCGCTCTATTTGCGCAAGACCTGAAATCTTTGCCACATCGCTCAACTCACATCCCATGGTTGAATCATATATGTATGCAGGTATCCCCAGAGGATCTGCTATGTCGTAGGCAAGCTGTGCCCCGGTGCTAGATGCATGGGGAGGATTCTCAGGATTTTTCATAGCCTTACAAAGGGAAGGCGTCACCTTATATCCACCGCCGTGGAGGCCTATTATCATGCCGCCCCTTGCTACCACTGCGGAAAGTTTTTTCACATCATAATCGTTCCTTTTCAAAACCTCCCTGATGCAAGATTCTCTAAAATGCAGCTGCCCGAATATCCCTTTCATTTCTTTCAGTTTATCCGGATCGTGGGTTATGGTCTCTGTAAAAACCGGGGTCATGTCGCTGAACAGGGCTATTTTGGTGGTGGTTGATCCCGGATTTATGGCTAATATATCTGTGGTTTTTTTCATTTTTTGCGCTCCTTTGCCTTACTGCTTATTTTATTAACTTTTATATCCTTATCTACTTTGCTTTTCCTACACATTAACGCTGCCCCTAAGCATTGCGATTTCTTCTCCATACCCTTCCAAGGTTTCCTGCGGTGTTTCTAAAACACACGGTAATCCTTGAAGTTTTGGATGGGATATTATCCTTACAATTGCCTCTTTCCCTATATAGCCTTCTCCCACTTTAGCATGGCGGTCCTTGTGTGCCCCTAGGAGATTCTTGCTGTCATTTATGTGGAGTGCCTTGAGATTTTCGATGCCGATTATTCGGTGAAATTCTTCGAGCACTTCTTCAAGATTGTTCACAATATCATATCCCCCATCGTGAACGTGGCAAGTGTCAAGACATACTCCAACCTTTTCCTTTAATTTTACTTTATCCATTATGGCTCGTAACTCTTGGAACGTTCCTCCCACTTCACTTCCCTTGCCTGCCATGGTCTCAAGAAGAACTATAGTCCTTTGGTCAGGTGTTAATATTTCATTAAGCATATTGGCGATCATTTCGATTCCTGCTTCTGTACCTTGACCCACATGGCTTCCCGGGTGAAAATTGTAGTAGTTCCCCGGAACATATTCCATCCTCTTTAGATCATCTCTCATTACCATGTAGGCAAACTCTCTGGTCTTCGCCTCCTTAGAGCACGGATTAAGGGTATAAGGTGCATGGGCGATTATCTTCCCAAAATTGTTTTCCTCCGCCAGCCTCAAGTATCTTTCAACGTCTTCCGGATCTATATCCTTTGCTTTGCCTCCCCGTGGATTGCGGGTAAAAAACTGGAGAGTATTTGCTCCTATTGAAAGAGCTTCCTTTGCCATATTTTCATATCCTTTTGATGATGTGAGATGGCATCCTAAATATATCATTGTGTTTCCTTCCTTTCTGTCTATACAATTATACCCTATTTTCTTGCCAAAATCTCGCAATTTTGTTATCTTTATAATATAAGTATTTCGATTTTTAATCTTGGTATTTATAAAAACCGAAAGCAAAGGATACATAATCAGGAGGTTTATCATGGCTCAACACGAAATTACTGCAAAACACCCTCTTCTTGACGAAAAGGGTCACTTAATAGAAACCGGTTATACCAAAGGCTTGTTACTTGACTATAGTCGTAAAGCAATTAAAGGTGGTAAACTCCGTATCAAGGAATGGGATTATTATTGCGTTAACACACAAGATTTTGCTATCTGCTTGACCATTGCCGATAATTCATATATGAGCCTAGATAGCATTTCCTTGTTGGACTTTTCCACCGGCTTTCAGCACACCAACAGCCCCATGGGTGTTCTAACTCTCGGAAAACGCAATCTGCCACCATCAAGTGCAGAGGGAAGTGTTGAAACCGGCAACAAGAAATACTACATCCAGTTCAAACATGAAGGTCACCGCAGAGTACTTCACTTTCATATGGATAAATTCTTTAAAAACACTTCTATTTCCGGGGAAATTGTCCTTGAAAATCCGCCGCAGGAATCAATGGTTATCGTCACACCTTTCCCGGAAAAGGATACCGCTTTCTATTATAACCAAAAAATCAACTGTCTCCCTGCTTCCGGCCGGGTAAAATTTGGCGATAAGGAGTACATATTTGAAAAAGGTGAGGCCTTCGGCGTCTTAGACTGGGGACGTGGCGTTTGGACCTATGAAAACACATGGTACTGGGGCAGTGCTTCAGGGCAGATAGATGGTGCTCCAATAGGCTGGAACATTGGCTACGGCTTCGGCGATACATCCGCTGCCAGTGAAAATATGGTATTTTACAAGGGCAAGGCACATAAACTAAGTGAAGTCACCTTTAATATCCCTATGACTAAGGATAAAAAAGGAAATTTGACAGAGGATTATCTAAAGCCTTGGACCTTTACAAGTGATGATGGACGGTTTGAAATGGACTTTGAGCCTCTGATGGACAGGGCTTCCTGCACAGATGTAGGGGTTATCTGCTCAGACCAACATCAAGTTTTTGGGAAATACACTGGGAAGGTTGTTTTGGATGATGGCAACGTTATAGAGATAAAAGATTTGTTGGGCTTCGCAGAGAAGGTCCATAATAAGTGGTAGTATGCAATTACAGTTGCAGTTGCAGTTGCAATTACAGTTGCAGTTACAAATTAAGCCGAAATTGAAGCCGCAGTTACAATTGCTGTTTAAATTGAAGTGGTTGTTGCAGTTGCTGCTAAATTTAAATTTATGGCACAACATGATTTTAACAGGAGATTTAGGAACCATATGAGTATAACTTTTAAAGATGTAAGAGAAAATCAAGATATAAGGGCGTATATTTCAAAGGCAGATGAATCGCTCCTGGCTCTTGGGTATACTGAGCACAGCTTTCCCCATGTTTTAAAGGTATCTGACCTTGCAGGTCATATACTTGCCACATTGGGCTACTCTGACCATCAGGTGGAACTTGCAAAAATCGCCGCCTACCTTCATGATATCGGTAACATTGTCAATCGTATTGACCATGCTCAAAGCGGGGCGGTTATGGCCTTCAGGTTGCTAGACAAAATGAATATGCCACCCGATGATATTGCAACCATTGTAACCGCAATAGGAAATCACGATGAATCTACGGCTTTTCCCGTAAATCCGGTGGCCGCAGCTCTCATTATAGCTGATAAGACGGATGTACGACGTTCCAGAGTTCGCAATCGTCAAGAAATTCAGTTTGATATACATGACAGAGTAAATTACTCCGTAACTTCTTCAGAAGTTTTAGTGACGGAAGAAAATATCTGTCTCAACCTGACTATCGACACAGAAGTATGTACTCTCATGGAATATTTTGAAATTTTCTTGGGCCGTATGATGCTATGCAAGAAAGCCGCCGAAGCCTTAAGCGTTGCTTTTTCCCTGATAATCAATGGTCAGCAAATGATGTAATAAAATCGCGAGGTTTTCAAATATCCTCGCGATTTTTATTGGCAATCATTAAGCTAAAATATAGTTTCTTTCCCTTTCCGATTATTTTACATATGCCTTTTCAACATATGCACTGGTGGCTGTTTTTAGCATTCCACCGTAACCAAGGGTAAAGGCAACCACATCTCCCACCTTGTATTCCTTGTCGGATTTTGTTACATCAAGAATGATATGGTCGGAACTTCCTCCGAGAATGTCTATTTTCTCATCTATTGGTTCCATGCTTTCAATATCCGTGTCTTGCTTACCTACTGCAATGATAGCTCTCTTTATTATTCCTCTATCTTCATAGTAAGGCTTCTGTCCAAAGGCATCCACGCCCACTTCTCCAATTGGCAAGGATGGCTTTTCCTTTAGCTCAACAATCTGTGCTTCAAGAACCAATGCATCTCCCACAGTTCCCTCAAGCTTATCTCCATATGCTGTGTCGTTTCCGAGAAGGAAAGACTCTCCAAGCCTGAGATTGTTTATTCCTTCAGGAAGTTCTCCCTTTCCTACCAAATAAATGGAGCTGGAATTTCCTCCTGATACCATTTCCAATTTGATTCCGAATTTTTCTTCAATCTTAATTGCCAGAGCTGTAAGGTTAGACAGGTTATCCTTCTTAGGAATAATAGCTCCATAGCAAGTCAGATTTACACCGATACCGTAGAGATTGATATTTTCCATGGCGAGGATTTCTTCCACAGTCTGGAATATCACATCTTCGTTCTGATAGAAGATTCCCTCTCTCAGGTCACCCAGATCTATCATCAATAAAATATTATGAACCACATCTTGTTTCTTTGCTTCTTCATTGAGAAGTCTAATTGTGGAAAGCTCCGAATTGAAGCTAAGGTCAACATATTTTACCACGTCGGCAACTTCATCGTGCATCGGGATACGAAGAAGTACGGTTTTCTTGCCGTTCTTTCTGGCAATGTCTGCATAAGACTTGATATTTTTAACTCTGGAGTCTGCCATAAAATCAACAGCCTTGTGTTCTGCAACCATCTTTGCCATTTCAGCCTCGGCACAGAGACCTTTGGTTACTATCATCATTGTACAGTTGCCCTGCTCCTTTGTAATCTTCGCCACCGCGTCAAGATTACTTTCTAACTTTTTTAAATTGATAACTAATCTGGGATACATCTCATCTTCCTCCATTTATTCATTTAATCATTTGCTCATTTAATGGTTTAATCATTTAATTATTTTCTCATTTAAGCATTTTTCTCATTTAATCGTTTGCGAATTCAACGATTTGATCTTTTTCTGATTCAAGCATTTGTGCATTCAACGATTTTATCATTTTCTCATTCAAACATTTGTGTATTCAATGATTTTATCATTTTCTCATTCAAACATTTATTCCTGGCGATACGGGCAATGTCTACGCATACAGTGCTTACAGTCTCTGTTGCAGTTAGGTCTGCCGTCTACTTCCCCGCATGCTCTCATAACATGGGTATTGTATTCATCAGGGGCTTTGTCGGATTTTTCAATAAAATCTCCCGCTTTTTTGACGGAGCGATCTTTCATAAGGACTTCTTTTTTTGCAGCTTCCCTTTCTTCCGCTGTAGCTCCTCCGATTTTTTCCGGATTCTTATACTCACTCATATCGTAGCCCATTTTTTCCATTTCTTCAATATGACGAGCATGTTCTTCATCTTTTGCCTGCTTTGCAGCCTGCATCCTTTGCAGTTCTTCTATAAACTGGGCTTTACCCACTGTATGTTCTCTCTCTGCAAGTTCTACCCCAAGGCTCTTTGCCAAAAGTTTGATTGCGCCTTCTCTGTGAGTCTTGGACAAAACTCCAAGAGATGCCATTATATAGTCGTTATCAACCAGGATCTTCACTGCGTCTCCCGGGTAGAGTTTCATTCCGGTCTGATTATCTTTTGGAATTTTCTTCATTATCTCTACCCTGTGAGGCAGCCTTGTCAGTGCTCCGCCGGTTCCCACAATATACTTAACTTGGGTAAGGTCCTTTCCTTCCGCTAAGGTCTGTCTCCCTGACGGTCCGTACACATACCGGATTTGTCCGGCGTGTCTTTCAACTGACCTGAGAACGGCCTCCTCTGTAAGTCTTTCAACCAGCTTAAATTCGTTCTCCGTCTTAGGAATCGCTACATAGGTTTCCAATGTCTTGTCCAAATCTATGCCAAGCTTCTCATCACATTCTGTCCTTAATTTTTCTTCACCTATGGACTCTATTACTTTCATCCTGTTTACATATACACCCAAATCACCTTCGACAGTTCTCTTTGCTTTTGGTTCAGGTGCAGTCAGTATTCTGGCAACAGCATCTGAATCTTCTGTTACCGCATGGATGTCCGTAGTTGCACCACCCACATCAATTACCATCACATCACCGATGCAATCGTAAAGTAGTTTTGTACACTCCATTACTGCTCCCGGCGTAGGAATGATAGGTCCGTTAACCATATCTCTCACATGTTCCATCCCCGGAGCCTGAGTTATATGATCCTCAAAGGCATCTTGAATGACCTTCCTGCAAGGTTCCACATTGAGTGTATCTATCTTAGGATATACATTGTCTACCAAATAAAGATACTGTCCGCTTTCTTCATCGAAAATTAGTTTCATTTCATCCTGGTTTTCCACATTGCCGGCGTAAACTACAGGGGTTTTGAGTCCAAGGGTTCTTATCATTTCGGCGTTATATACAGCCGTGTCTCTTTCTCCGAAATCAACGCCTCCTGCGATGAGAATCAAGTTTGGATTTATTTCTTTGATTCTGGCAAGGTCTGTCCTTCTGAGTCTTCCTACCGTAATATCGTGAATTATACCCCCGGCGCCTAAGGCCGCTTCTTTTGCCGCCTTTGCTGTCATGTCGTACACAAGACCATGGACTGTCATTTTCAGACCTCCGGCGGCCGAGGAAGTTGCTAACATTTCACCATACTCCAGGCTATCTATATTCATCTTTTTGCACAAATCATCTATTGCACCTTGCAACCCTATTCTCACATCTCCGTCCAGTACCGATGTGGGTGCTTGTCCTTGTGCCCAAAACACAGGATTATCACTGTCAAGATCTTTAAATGCATTGACAACTGTTGTGGTTGAACCGATTTCGGCTACTAATACGTCAACTTTCATTGATTTTTCCCTTCCTTTTTTCCTTACTTGGTTTTCTTTACCTATCACTTGCTTTTCTTTACTTATTGCTTACTTTTTACTTGCCTATTGCTTGCGTTTCTTTACTTATTACTTACTTTTCTTTACTTATCACTTACTTTTCACTTGCCTATTGCTTGCGTTTATTTGCTTCTTACTTTCTTTTGAATTACTTGTTTCTTCTTTATTTTTAAAATATTTTTCCTCAGCTCTTTAATTTATTTATTATTTCGCTTTCTATAAGGGGTATGCTGATTATCCCCTCTTCATCATCGTATGTGACAATGAGATTTTTCCATGGGACTATGTCCATCTTTTCATATATACTCATCTTCCACTTGTGATGGTTGATGTATCTTTCATCGTGGGTCATTCCGCAATGCTCCCAGTAAATAATTCTGCCATCTGCGGTACGAATTGTAAAGTCCGGTGCAAATTCTGTGGCACCATACCAGAGTATCTGTTCATACCTAAAGGGGATGCCATGCTCGTAGAGTTTTTCTGCAATCAGTAATTCAGATTTTGACCTGACCTTGAGGCCGCGGGATGTAGTATGAATACGCTTTTCCGGTTTGTATGTGGACTGCTGGTACGGCTGGGAACCCCAGTCATCAACCTGCGCCTTAAAAAAGAATTCTTTTGGTAGCGTGCTATATGCTTTTGGAAGTCTGTCCAAAACATTTTTATATGGCTCGCCAACTGGTCCTGCAAGCTTAGTTTTTGTGTCAAAAAGAATGCTCATTTCCCGTTCAATTTCTTTAAGTTGTAGTTCCACATATTTTTTCCTGGCTAGCCCTCGTTGCGCCTCTTCATTTTTAGTTATACAGACTCTCTTATAGACATCTTCTGTACTGAGCGCATTAAAATACACTGTTTTTCCATGCCGTTTAGTGGCAATTAGATTTCCTTCAGGTAGTTGTCTTAACTCCTCGTTGCATTTTCTTTTTTCCTGATTTAAAAAATGCAACATTTCTTCAATTTTCTGTTCAATAATCATGCAAAAAACCTCCAATGTTGTAAATCTTCTGACCAATTTAGGATTTCTACAACATAAACCCTGCTTATTGTTGTATTTTCTTTCTCATCTAAAATAAATCTACAACTTGTTGTGTTTTTTGCTTTGTTTAATCTGTATATTTTATAAGGGTGTTGTAAAATCCCTTTTCGTCAACATAATTGTACAACATTTTCCATTTTTTGACAATGGGCCGGTAGGATTTAATGGAATTTTTTATTAACTTCCCTTGGCTGCGACATTTACGGCTTTTGCGCCATTTGCGACATTTGTGAACTTTGTTGCATTTGCGACATTTGTCTATGTGGCCATTTACAACACTTGTGAACTTTGTTGCATTTGCACATTTGTTTTATTTGCGGCATTTGCGCATTTATTCTATTTGTGGTATTTGCGACATTTACAACATTTGCGACTTTTGTCTTATATGCAACATTTGCAACTTTTGCAATATTGCTCAATGTTCCGTCGTTTGCTAAATTTTTTCAGCTTTGTTGTACCTTTTAAAAAAGGGCCGGGCCAAGGCCCAGCCCCTTTACAAACTCTATTTTTCGCCTCTTCTTCTCTGTCTTTCTTCAGCTAAGAACGTAGCTACGTCGATACCGTGGGAGTTTCTGCCGAATCCCATGTCGATACCTGTCTTAACAGCTTCTTCAGGAATAACCTGAGTACCGCCGGCACAGATAATAATCTTGTCTCTGATACCCTTTTCAACTGCTAAGTCGTGGATTCTCTTCATGTTCTTGTAGTGAACGTTGTCGTGAGAAATGATTGTGGAAGCCAGGATAGCTTCTGCATTTTCTTCGATGCAAGCGTCAACCATCTTTTCAACAGGTACGGAAGTTCCAAGGTATACACATTCAATACCCCATTTTTCGATTCCGCCATGCTTAATGTTGATGATTTCTCTCATACCTACGGAGTGTTCGTCTTCTCCAACTGTTCCGCATACAACCTTCATGTGTTCATGTCCTTCAAACTCATCATAGAGTTCTTTGTCAGTCAGGTAGTGTGGTTCAGGTGGAACTTCCAGAGTAGTTAAGTCGATGTCGAAGTCAACTCTACCCTAAGCTCTATTCTGGTTCCTTCTGCTTCCTGCATGATTTCTGCAGAGATAACTTCCGGATCAACCAGACCCAGCTTCTTACCTAATTCTACAGCAGCAGCTTCTGCAACTCTCTTTTCAACAGGCAGCATCATTGTAAGCATTACTACTCTGTCACCACACCATTCAACTTCAGGAGTTACTACTTCGCCTGTTCTGTACTTAGCAACCTTTTCAAGTCTTGCATTTACATTATCTTCGTCAAGTTCGTCAATGTAAACGATCTTGCTTCTGTCTTCGAAGGTACATCCGCCGATTAAAGCAGCAGGATCTTCAGGGTTTCCACCGTACTGTTCTACGTTGTTATATCCGTAGTGAGCAGTTACAGG
>JAZNUK010000085.1:0-5959 GCA_045592265.1 Candidatus Fimisoma sp.
CTTCCACCTGGGGAGCCTTGCCGTCTCTGAGGGCTCCCCAGGTGGCGGTGGGCGGTGCATACCGCCCACCGGCCGCCGCCCTCGAAAACCTTCGCCCACCGGCCGCCGCCTCCGACAGAATCCTTTCTCCGGCCGCCGCCAGTTCAAATGCCAACCTTTCGTATTTCTCCTGAAACCTTACTCCTGCCAGCACATCTTCACTTCCAAAATCCTCTGTCCTCACATCACACAGCAAGGCGCTGTTCGCCCATCCGCTATCTCGAGCGTGAAGACTCATTCCATTAACTACAATTCCGCCTTCTTGAGAAGATGCCGTAATAACCTGTCCACCGGGACACATACAGAAAGTATACACCCCTCTCCCTTCTGTAAGCTCTCCCTCTTTGCAACGGTAGCTTAGCTTATATTCTGCCGGTGGCAATCCCAGTTCTCCTGCCGGTCTTCCGTATTGACCGATATCCACCATCTCTTGTGGATGTTCTATCCTAACACCTATTGAGAAAGGCTTCTGCTCCATTGCCATACCCTTGTCATGCAACATTCTGAAGGTATCTCTGGCACTGTGACCGAGAGCCAGAATAACATCCCGACAATCCAAAGAAATCTCTTCAGACTTCCTTTCAGTTTGGCAACAGGTGACTTTTTCATAGATAAGCCCCTTCACTCTGTCATTCTCTATAAGCACATCGGTTACCTTTGAGCCGAAGCGAACTTCTCCCCCCAGCCTTATTATCTCCTCACGAATATTCTTTACAACCACCCTGAGTAGATCCGTACCTATATGGGGTTTTTGTTTATACAATATTTCCTCAGGAGCACCGAACCTAACCAGCTCCTCCAAGACTTTGCCAATCCTTACGTCTTTTATGCCCGTAGTCAACTTACCGTCCGAAAAGGCCCCGGCTCCACCTTCGCCGAATTGAACATTAGACTCAGTATCAAGGATTCCTCCATTCCAAAATCTTTCCACATCAGCAGTGCGGCGGTCAACATCCTGCCCACGCTCAAGAACTATAGGTCGCAAACCGGCCTGAGCCAAAACCAGAGCGGCGAAGATTCCGCCGGGACCAAAGCCTACTACCACCGGTCTGGCAGGCATTGCCGTCTCATCATCTGTCCTTCTCTCCGGCTTAGGCATTACATATTTTCGGTTGGGTGCCTCCTCCAGATTCAACTTTTTATTGCATCGAAAATCCACGGAATATATCCACTTTATGTCAGTCTTGTCCCTGGCATCAATAGATTCCTTCACTATATTCCATTCCTTTATGTCTAAATCCCTGAGACCGACTTTCTTTGAAATCTTCTCAGGGATTTTATCCTTTGATTCATTTAATCCCAGTTTTATTTGGTGGATTCTATACATGGTTCGCCATGTCCTTTCCTGCCTTTATTCCCGTGAGCCACGCATTGTGGAGATTATATCCGCCACAGGGCCCATCGTAGTCTATAACTTCCCCGGCAAAATACAAACCGGGACATACTTTTGACTCCATTGTTCCCATATCTATTTCTTTCAGGGAAACACCCCCTTTTGTGACCTGTGCTTCTTTCCATCCCTTTCTTCCGCAAGGCACAAAGGATAAATTTCTTAGACCGTTAGCTATAGCTACAAGTTCTTTAGAACCAAGCTCCGATGCCGGTTTCTGCCCATCTATGCCTGCTCTTTCCAGCACATACTCGGCAAGGGAACCTTTCACAACAGTTTCTGCAAGGTCAACAGTATTTATTCCTTCTAATTTCCCTTTGGTAATTAAAAATTCCATAAGATCTACAGTGGAAAAATCCGGCACCAAATTGATTGAAATCCTGCATTTTGACAGCATCCCGTCCCCTTCTCCATGATTTTTCACAGGAAGAAAGGACGACATATTCATAATGCAAATTCCTGATAGGGAGTCTTCTCTAAACTGTACTTCACCTACCTCTTTGAAAACGCCATTACCCTCTATAAACAAGGAAACTTCTCCTTTAGCACGAATCCCCTTAATCCTCTTTAAATCTTCCGGATTTTCAACCTCAATTGCCGTCAAGGCCGGAACAGGTGGTACCACACTGTGTCCCAAACTTCTGGCCAAAGCATACCCGTCTCCCGTGGAACCATAAACGGCAAAAGATTTTCCTCCCGTTGCAATGAGAAGCTTTTCGCTCCTCATACATTCCGTTGCATTACACTCTCTTGCATTGGCGTATTTATCGTTGTCTCCCCGGCAAACAAAAATGCTGAAGCTTCCCTTACGGTCTGCTTCCACACTTCTCACTTGACAATCAGTTACAATCTCAATACCAAGAACTTTAGCTCTCTTTACAAGAGCTGCCGTTACAGCCTTGGCTTCTTCTGAGTAAGGATAGATTCGACCTTCTTCATCCATTCTGGTTGCTATTCCCACCTCCGAAAAAAATTTTAGAATCTGAGGCAACAACTGACAATTCTTGTTGGATAAATTGCCTCGCCCGTTACCGGTTGCGCTGAGTTTCTTCCCCGCCACTTCTTTTTTTTCCAGAATCACTACCCTTAATCCGGGATTTTCCTTCTTAGCAACGATGGCTGCCGTCAGCCCTGCCGGACCCGCGCCAACAATGGCAATGTCAAAGTTTCTCTCCATACTCCGTACCTGTTTATTTATTTTCTTCATCCGTCTTTTTTGTTCTGCCGGACTTCTTCGCTGTATCGGCTGCTTTTTTAGGCTTGTCCACCTCTACCTTGGTGTCAGCTTTCTCTACAACAGCTTCAGCCTTCGGCGCCTCCGCATCAGCCGCCTTCTTAACTCTCGTTTTTCTTTCCTTCTTAGGTGCCTCCACAGGCTTTTCCTTTGCGGGCTTTTCCTCCACAGGCTTTTCCTCCACAGGTTTTTCCTTTGCAAGCTTTTCCTCCACAGGTTTTTCCTTTGCAGGCTTTTTTTCTACAACCTTTTTTCTCGCAGGCTTTTCCTTTTTCTCCTTTTGCTCCGGAATCGGGCTTTCCTCTGCAACCGGTTCCACTACAGTTGGAATCTCTTCTCCCGGCTTAGGTGCAAGAGCCTTGTCCAACAGTTCTTCCGGAGTATGCTTAACTTCCTTAACCATGGCCTCTGCTTCTCTCGCTGCCATAATAGCCTCTTTTGCTGCTTCTTGGGCTTTCTGCGCATCTTCCACGGCCTGAGCCAAAAGCTCTTCCTTAGTCTTAAGGAAATCAGGCTTGAATACAATAATTGTACTTGCCACCATAAATGCATTGGCACCTTGTACCAACAGACATATACCTACCTGAATACCGGTAGTCATAGCAAGCAAATCGTTGTTGAAATACATGTATAATCCGGCCAGAATTCCAAAAGCTCCTATTATTGCATGTCCATAAAAATATGAGTCTCTGGCTTCTATATTCTCGGCGGCACGAATCAGGTTACGAATACCCGTAATTAGTACCCAGAAACCTAACACCAAAGGAACCGTAGCATCCGCCGCCAACTTGTTCATTATTATAAGGAATCCTAAAGCAAAAGTTGTAAATCCATCTACCAGAATCCATGTTGTCTCTTCCGTATTGCCTCTGTAAGCCTTGAAGGATAAACACTCTGCCACACCTGCAACCATCAGCAGTATTCCCAGTATAAATGCTACTGAAAGGAAAGTAATCCCTTCATTAGCTATCATCAAAACTCCGGCTGCTACTAAGAGCATGCCCATAAACATATTCAAACTTCTCACGTTATTACCTCCCAAAACATTATAATTATAATGGAAAGAGGCTTCTAAGTCAAGAAATGCCCCTACTCTTCACAAAAAATACATATTGGGTGTGAACCTGTAACTATGCTATAATGGAGGCACATATACTATCAATGTTATTTGCAATGAACCGAGTCGAAACGGGAATTTAGTGAACAAATATAAGCAGGAGGAAGAACGGATGGCTTTGCAAAACAAAGACAGGGTAATTTTACATTGCGATATGAACGGTTTTTTTGCCTCCGTAGAACTCCTTGATCATCCGGAGCTAAAAGACTTGCCTATGGCAGTATGTGGGGATCCGGACAGCCGCCATGGTATTATCTTGGCAAAAAACCAGCTGGCGAAGGATTGCGGTGTAGTCACCGCCGAAACAATTTGGAAAGCCAAACAAAAGTGTCCCAATCTCCAATTGGTAAGACCCCATATGGACAAGTACAAGCACTACTGTACCCTTATCAACAACATCTATCTGCGGTTTACGGATATGGTGGAACCCTTCAGCATAGACGAGTCCTGGCTTGATGTTACTGCAAGTCAAAAGCTTTTCGGAAGCGGTAAAGAAATGGCCGATGCTATAAGAGAAGCAGTAAAATCAGAACTTGGACTTACCCTTTCTGCCGGTGTTTCCTTTAATAAGACCTTTGCCAAAATGGGTAGCGAATATAAAAAGCCTGATGCGACTACGGAAATAACCAGAGAAAACTTTAAAGAGCTTCTTTGGCCTTTAGCTTGCGGTGAACTTTTCGGAGTAGGTCGTGCCACTGCAGAAAAGCTTAAAAAATCAGGAATACACACCATAGGCGATATCGCCTGTGCTTCCCGGGACCTTCTTGTTTCCCTCTTCGGCAAGAATGGCGGAATCATGTGGGACCACGCAAACGGCATTGATGACAGTCCCGTTTCTTTATACAGTGAAAGGGAGCCCATAAAGTCAGTGGGAAACGGAATAACTTTTACCAGAGATTTAAAAACAGATAGGGATATTGCCATTGCAGTAAAGGGGTTGTCCGACACGGTGGCAGGTCGTCTCCGCAAATACGGCATGAAGGCCTTTGGAGTTAAGGTGGATATCAAAGACCCTTATTTTAAAGTTATTTCCAGACAAAAACAGCTCTTCTCTCCTACTTGGCTATCGGAAGAAATCTTCGCTGCCGCCCTGGAGATAATAAGAACCTCCTGGAAACAAAACGCACCTATCAGGATGCTCACAATAACCGGTATAAATCTTACAGATGAAATTCATCAGGAGCAACTTAACCTCTTTGACTCAGACCCACGAGAAAAGGAACGCTCAGAAAAGGCAGAGCTTACCATGGACCAAGTTCGTAAAAAATACGGCATGGATTCCATCGGCTTCGCTTCCGTAATGTCCAACGATTTAGGTATTCAAATAAAAAAAGGAGGGAACGGTCCCTCCTCAAAATAGGCTCTAATAAGATCGCCTACTTGAACTCTGCTACTATAGGCTCTATATACTTCTTGTCCACAAAATCGCCGCCTTCTTTCACTGCTTTCAGCAGCCGGCGGTCATTTTCTGTCTTTTCAAGTTCGCCCTTTCCTTCCAGCATTTTAATCATCATTTTCATTATTGCCCCGTCTATACCTGTAACCTTTTCAGGGCTGTATGCTCCCGGGCAGTAATAGCAGGTGAGACCTTTTACCTGTCCCTTATCAAAATTAATCTCACGAAGCTGCATCCTGCTTTCAGAGTCCATAATGTTCAGTCCCACAGCAAAGACAATCACTTTTTTACCTTGAAGCTTCCTCATATTCTTTTTAATTAAATCAAAACCCATAATTCCGCCGGCTTGTACACCACCGCCAAATATAATGTTGTCGTATAAAGAGAAATCCTTCTTGGAAAAATCCTTGGCCTTTACCACAGGGCAAGCTAATTCTTCCCCTACCCACTTGGCATACCTTTCCGTTGCTCCTCTTTTGCTTTCATATATTACTATTGTTTTTTCCATATGTGTTATTTCCTGACTTTTCTATTTGCTTAGAACATCTATAAGTTGATATATCTGCTGGTTAAATGTCTTTGGAGCTGACAGTGCATCTTCCAAATCATATGCAACAATATTTCCGTTGCACATTCCTATAGCCTTGCTGGTTGAATGGGCTTTGAGGAGTTCCACCGCCTTGGCTCCGCACAAGGTTGCCAACATTCTGTCATTAAGAGTAGGACTGCCTCCCCTCTGTAGATACGACAAAACAACTTGTTTTGTCTCTTTTCCGGTTCTTT
>JAZNUK010000086.1:0-2776 GCA_045592265.1 Candidatus Fimisoma sp.
TTGATGGTGGGATAGCTAACCTTGTGGCAAGCGCCAATCAGACGCAGTTCATCATAAACCTTTTTGATCTGCTCTGCGTTTGCATGGGTGGCAATGTAGTTCTCCATATACGCAAAGGTTAGGCCTGCATAGGTTTCCTTGGTGGGTGCTTTCTTGATGCTGCGTCTGACCACAGAGAAGGTGGGATAATCTTGACGCACTAACTGAAGGCGGCGGTATTCCTCAGACCCAGCAATTGAAGCACACTTTTCAAAGTGGCGGCTCATGATGATTTCGTTCTTGGCAAAGTCAATCTTCTGTTCGTTCTTCATTTTCTTTTTCCCCTTTCTTAGTTGGCGACGGCAGTCAGCATCTTGCTGCGCATTTCATGGAACTGCTTGATCGCAGGAAACTTATTCAAAAACCACTCCTTGATTTCCTGATAAGAGCAGGACTCAGCCAGTGCATTCTTGGCTTCGTTAGATTCGCCACGCAGCATTTCAAATTCTGCCATAATGGTCTTCTGCTCATCATCATGAGTCTGGATGTACTTCTTCATGTAGTCATAAGTCAGACCCTTGTAGTCGCAAGACTTCTTGGTGGCGGCTCTGGTCGCAACCTGAATCTTGTAGTTGGGGAACTGCTGCATCAGGCTGAGCATTTCCTTAAAAGCTTCAGTGCCAACCTTGCCTGCGGCCTTGGATTCTGCCTTGGTCATCTCGATAGTCATGGAAGTGTAGTTGATAGTCATAGTTGTAATCTCCTTTAATAATTTATCTTTGAATTTTAAGTTTCAAGAGGTTTTGTGTTTTCTCTTTTTGTGATTTTTATATATCTTTTAGATTGTTGGTGTATCTTTTATCAGAAGTTGAACTTCTGAACAGTGGTAGTTTCACAGGCAGCTATGTATTTTTCTTTGCTAATGCTATGTCCACATTCTGGACAAATAAAGCAATCATTTTCTTCGTCGTAGAAATAACCATTTTCTTCGCATTCCTGGCACATGGGTTCATCATCAACAGAATGGAAAGTAAAAGCAATGATCAGTTCCTTTCCATCAAAGGAGAACGCCCACCATGCAAAGTCATAGATGGAATTCCAATGGCTACTACCGTAGAACTCGTTACCTTGGGTGGCAATAGCCTTGAGGATCTCAGTAAGTACCAGTTCATAAGACTCCCAGTGAACTGCTGCTCCATCAGTACAGCTAACCTCGTTCTCTGTAACCACGAGGCAATTAGCAAAGTTTGCAAACTCACCCTTGTAATATTCATCGATGGAGGTGTTAGCCAGAACCTCTTTTACAGTCATCATAGCAGAAGTGGCGGCGGTGTTGGTGTTCATAGTAATGGTCAGTTCGTTATTCCAGCGCATAATCATTTTTCCTTTCTTTTGGAGGAACTTATCCTCATCTCATATTATTTATTTGAGAGGCATTAAGTTTTGTGTTCCTCTCTCTTTATGTCTTAATTATAGCAGAGGAATAATGGTGGCGAGTCATTATAATGGCACACCAAAGAATTGCGATAATTTTTGCTGTGGGCGCAATGTAGATAAAAAGTTGTTCTAAGTTGTTCAGGTATGTTCAGGAAAATATTGAACTTTTGATAGATATTTCTTATAATGTGTTTACATTTGTTAGGGATTAGGTCAAAACTGCCTTTTAGGGAGTGGCCTCGCATCTTTCTGTGATTGAAAAAGTTATTGATTTTCTAGGAGAATTTCGAATTTCAGGAGTTTCTAACCTGTTCATCCAACTCCTTTTATCCTTGGTAAGGATGAGGTCGGCGGTTCGAATCCGCCCAGCAGCTCCAAGATATCTCGTGTATTCGTTGAATATACGGGATTTTTTGTTTTTAGTGAAAGTCTTGGAAATTGTATAAAATTGTGCAAAATTGGCCTATGATGGTTACAAGATGGTTACAAAATAATCCCCTTTTTGCCGCTCTTACATTAAGAGCGGCTTTTTTGTTTGGGACAATTATAATGTAAAATCTGCAATTACAGGACTATGCTCGAACTGGCAGATTTGCAAATCAATTTGACTGATGAGACTGCTTCGCTTCTTTGGAAAGTTTTACTATTGTTTTAATAAGTGCAATGGGATATACAATCCAGCCAATAAAAAGCGCAACGATGAGACGCAGTATGAATGCAATTGCCATTACCGGGAGGCTGCCTACAACATAAAGCCCACCGAGAATATTTCTGGCGACAAGCCAACCATGTGGAACACCTGCAAAAAGAATGCCCATAAGCAAAGCTTCCCGAATGGCCTCAGGATCTTGTCCATTGACAATAAAAAAGCCTATTGCAAATCCAACTATACCCTTTATAATTAGCTTTTTCAGTTCTGCTTTCATAAATTTCCTCCATAGCGGGACACTCAATTGTATGTTTTAGGGAGACTATGGTCATACTATAACATATTTTTTTGAATTAGTGAAGCATCACTAACATATTTTCTTTGCGTGAAATATCATTTTTGTGATAAATCACTAAGGAGAATTGCGATGAACACTCAGGAGGCCGTGGCAAAACGTATACGAGAATTGTGCAAGGAGAGAGGAATAACCCCCAACGGCATCAGTATGATATCCGGTGTGCCTCAGGCAACGGTTAAGAGCATTCTAAACGGTGAAAGCAAAAATCCTGGAACCGTAACCGTAAAAAAGCTTTGTGATGGATTTGATATTACCCTCGGTGAATTTTTCTCTACAGAGGATTTTGATAAACTTGAGCAGGAAATAATTTAATTTTTTGAATAATAAATACTGTACGACCCCAATGTTAATTT
>JAZNUK010000087.1:0-17740 GCA_045592265.1 Candidatus Fimisoma sp.
TAGCCATGTCGTTCTGTGAGCCAAGGAGTTGTTCCATGGAGTTGTCTTCCTAAGACCGCTTGGCCTCCGACTTGGCATTGGAAACACTTCCCGCCATGGGAGCTGAAATGGGTTTTGAAGTGAAAAATGTTGATAACTACGGCGGACACATTGATTTTAAAGGCACCGGAGATAAAATAATGGGAATCTTGGGGCATTTAGATGTTGTGCCTGCCGGAAGCGGTTGGTCAATGGATCCATATGGTGGAGAAATAAAAGACGGAAAGATTTACGGAAGAGGAACCACCGATGACAAAGGTCCTGTGATTTCTTGTCTCTATGCCATGAAAGCATTGAAGGACGCCGGATACGTTCCTGAGGCTACCGTAAGATTGATTATAGGCCTGGACGAAGAAACTCATTGGAAAGGTATCGATTATTACTTTTCAAAAGAGGCGAGACCTGATTACGGGTTTACCCCTGATGGGGAATTTCCTTTAATAAACGGGGAAAAGGGGCTGCTTGTCTTTGATTTGGCGAAAAAATTTGCTGTCTGCAAAGTTGAAGGTCTTGACTTGAGATCTGTCAAAGGAGGCGTAGCACCTAATAGTGTTGCTGATACCTGCAGAGCTGTGGTTAACAGCCCTAAGACCGAACAATATGAAGAGATAAAAGAAAAAATTGTGCTTTTCAGAGAAGGGACAGGTCACAAGGTTAACTTCCGCGGAATAGGAAAATCTCTGGAGATAACAACTACCGGGGTGGCTGCCCATGGAGCAAAACCGGAGAAAGGTCTCAATGCTATTTCCATAATGATGGAGCTTCTGGGGCAACTTAATTTCGTAAACGAGGATGTTAATGATTTTATAAACTTCTACAATAAATACATCGGGTATAATCTTAATGGGGAAAATTTCGGGATTGGACTTAAAGATGAACCGTCGGGAGAGCTTACACTCAATGTGGGCATGATAGACATGACTAAAGAGGCAGTTAAGCTGGTTGTCAATGTAAGATATCCCGTAACCTACAGCGACGAAGATGTCTATGGCCCTATGGGAGATTTGCTGACCAGATACAATATAGGCCTCATAAAGGAAGAACATAAGATTCCCGTTTATATTGAAAGGGATAGCGAGCTGGTAAAAACCCTTATGTCAATATACCAAAAACACACAGGGGACTGTGAATCCGAACCTTTAGTAATAGGCGGAGGAACATACGCCAAGGCGACACCTAATATAATAGCATATGGGGCATTATTCCCCGGCGACGAGGATCTGATGCACCAAAAGGACGAATGCTTAGAAATAAAGAGGTTTGAACTGATGACAAAAATTTATGCGGAAGCTATTTACAAACTGTCCTCAGGTAGCTATAATGTTTAATGTAAATATGTAATCTGTTTCAGGGCGGGGTGAAAGTCCTCACCGGCGGTATAGTCCGCGACTGCTGATTTATGAGTATTTAAAGAGGCATTGATCAGGTGAAATTCCTGAACCGACGGTTAAAGTCCGGATGGGAGAAACAAGAACTCATATATGTTATTGTTATGTAACGGTTATGTGTATTTTGTCGAGCCTTGATATTTTACGGTATCAAGGCTTCCTTTATTCCTGACAGATTCCTTTTGACCAAAATAAAAAACATAGAAAGAAAAGAGGAATTTTGTTATGAACAATCAAAAAACAAAAAGTTTAAAGCTGGCAAAAATGGCCATGCTTGTTGCAATTTCAATTGTGCTTGTTGTGCTGATCCACTTCCCTATTTTCCCGGCAGTGGCATTTCTGGAATATGATCCGGCAGACATTCCTATTCTAATAGGAACCTTTGCTTTTGGTCCTGTAGCCGGCATCCTTCTTACGGTAGTAACTTCTCTGATACAGGGATTGACTGTAAGTGCAGGCAGCGGACTGTACGGCATTATAATGCACATCATAGCAACAACCACGTTGGTTACTGTTGCGGGAGTTATTTACAGAAGACACAAGACAAAAAAGGTAGCGATAATAGGCCTTGTGGCAGGAACTGTTGCAATGACTGTGGTGATGTTTTTTGCAAACATGATAGTTACACCTGCCTTTACAGGAATGCCTCTTGAGGCAATAATGCAACTTATGCCTTTCATTCTTGCTTTCAACGCTGTAAAGGCAGGAATAAACAGCTTGGTTACATTCCTGCTATATAAGAGGATATCACCTTTCCTTCACAGATAATCAAGGCCATTGAATGTCAATAAAAAAGGTGCATAGAAGAGACATAATGGAGATTAAAAGAAACATAGTCATTAAAAATGAAGAGGACACCAGAGACTTTGGTCTTGCACTGGGAAACAGTGCAAGACCGGGACAAGTTCTGGCTTTAATAGGAGACTTGGGCTGCGGCAAAACAACATTGACAAAATATATAGCCCAAGGTCTTGGTATAGAGGAAAACATAAGCAGCCCCACCTTCACCATAGTGAAGGAGTACCACGGGGGCAGGATTCCGCTATACCATTTTGACGTGTACAGAATCGGCGATGCGGATGAGTTGTTTAATATAGGCGCCCACGAGTATTTTTACGGACAGGGACTGTGTGTTGTGGAGTGGGCAGATTTAATAGAAGATGAATTGCCGGAGGACACCATGTACATATTCATGGAGTATGGAGGCAAGGAAGAAGAGAGAGTTTACAGATGTACATTTTAGCATTGGAAACAACAGGAGCATTAGGATCGGTGGCACTCCTTGATCAAGACGGAAAGGTATTAGGCTACAGAATATGCCAAGAACCCATGAGCCATCTAAGAAATCTTATCCCAATGGTAGATGAGGTTTTAGACGAGGGTGGAGTTTCAAAAAATGAAATTGATTATGTTGCAACTTCCGCCGGTCCCGGTTCTTTTACAGGAATAAGGATAGGCGTGACTACGGCAAGGGCTCTTTGCCAGATTCTAAACCTTCAGGGGGTTGGAGTTTCCACCTTGGAGGGATTTTTGCGTAAGGAGGAGGCAGAACAAGCCAAAGAAAGGGATGTAATCTGTTGTGCCATAATAAATGCCCGCAGGGGACAGGTTTACGGCGTTATAGACCAATATATGCATCCTCAGGCATGTATGCTGGAAGATGTTCTTACAGTTATAAAAGAGAAAATTTTTCCCCGGGGAAAGAAAGTTCTTTTCTTCGGAGATGGAATAGATGCTTACCAAAAGCTAATAGATGATCAACTTGAGGGAAAGGGAATATATTCCTTTGCTTCAAAGGATTGTCGGTACCAAGATGCCGTTTCCGTAGGGAAGCAGGCACTGAAAATGGTTGAGGAAGGAAAAACTGTTGACTATGAGGGACTCTTACCTCAGTATATGAGAAAGGCCGAAGCGGAAGAAAAGCTGGCAGCAGGACAACTTCCAATTTGCAAAGGACCAAGACAGGAATAGGAGCGATTTATGGCAAAACTGGTAATAAGAAAGGCAGAAGATAAGGATGTTAAAAGAATAGAAGAACTGGAACAAATCTGTTTTTCAATTCCGTGGTCATATGAGTCCATATATCACGATGTTGCAGAGAATAAGCTGGCCTACTTTTTGGTAGCGGAAACTGCCGGGAAGGTAATAGGCTATGTGGGTATATGGAAAATTGTAGATGAGGGGCACATAACCAATGTGGCGGTAGAACCTGCCCATAGAAGAAAGCATGTAGCGGATACTCTGGTGGAGGCCCTTATTCATGTAACGGAAGAAGAAGGAATTATGAGGCATACCCTTGAAGTGAGAAAGAGTAACGTCAGTGCCATAGGACTTTACGAAAAGCACGGATTTAAAGTTAAAGGTGAAAGAAAAGGATATTATGAGGACAATGGAGAAGATGCTCTCATAATGTGGAGAGAAAAGGAAAATGAAGGGTAACAAGTTTTTAACCTTGGCATTTGAGTCAAGTTGCGATGAAACAGCTGTTGCAGTTATTGCTGATGGCAGACAGGTGTTGTCAAATGTCATATCATCTCAAATTGATATATTTAAAAATTACGGAGGCGTAGTCCCGGAAATTGCCGCCAGACATCATCTTGAAAATATCAATCAGGTTATTACATGTGCCCTGTCTGAGGCAGAGGTAACACTTGATGACATTGATATTATAGGAGTAACTGAAGGTCCGGGTCTTGTAGGAGCCCTACTTATCGGAGTGGCTACGGCAAAGGCGGTGGCATTTGCAACAGGTAAGCCTCTGGTAGGGGTGCATCACATAATGGGACATATCTGCGCCAATTATATTGAACATCCCTCTTTGGAACCGCCCTTCACGGCTTTGATTGCCAGCGGCGGACACACAAATATAGCTGAAGTAAAAAGTTATACGGAGGTGGAAATTTTAGGTGGGACCAGAGATGATGCTATAGGAGAAGCCTACGATAAGGTGGCAAGAGTTCTTGGACTTGGTTATCCCGGCGGACCTAAGATAGATAGAATAGCTAAGGAAGGAAATCCTGATGCAGTTCATTTTAAAAGAGTTTATCTTGAGAAGGACAGTATGGATTTCAGCTTCAGCGGCCTGAAAACGGCTGTACTCAACTATATAAACAGCGAAAAGCAAAAGGGAAAAGAAGTAAACCGCGCCGATGTAGCCGCCGGATTCCAACAAGCGGTCATAGATGTGGTGGCTGACAAGGCTATGGAAGCAGCCCAAAATATGGGATATGGAAAATTGGCTTTGGCAGGAGGTGTAGCTTCTAATTCCAAGTTGAGAGAGACATTACAAAAACGGTGCAAAGATGTGGGGATAGAACTTTATATTCCTTCACCTGTGCTTTGTACCGATAATGCAGCTATGATTGGTTGCAGTGCATATTACAAATATAAGGAAGGCAAAGAAAGTGGCCTGTATATGGACGCCCATGCAAATTTGCCCCTTGGAGAGAAGAAATGATAGTTTTATCTGCCAGCAATATTACAAAAGCATATGGTACGGATGTAATCATCCAAGGAGTGGATTTCCATGTAAATCACGGAGACCGAATTGGACTTGTGGGAAGAAACGGTGCCGGAAAGACAACACTTTTGAATATTTTGACCGGCCAACTATCTGCAGATGAGGGAAGCTTGTATATTCCCGGCAGCCTTAAGATGGGCTATTTGAAACAGAGAGATAACTTTGCGGCAGATAATACGGTTATTGAAGAGATAAACGGTATTTTTGAACCTTTAGCCAAGTTGGAAGAAGAGATAGATAAGGTTGCGGTATATGTGGCCGATCATCCTGAGGAAATAAAAGCTGTTCATAAACTTGATGAATTGCAACAAGAATACGAGAGGAAAGGCGGATATACGTATAAGTCGGAAATGACGGGGATACTCAGTTCCATGGCCTTTGGAGAGGAATTTTACCATAAGAAAATCAGTTCCCTGTCAGGAGGAGAGAGAACCAGGCTTGCGTTGGCCGCATTGCTTTTGGAAAAGCCGGATTTGCTCATATTGGATGAACCCACCAACCACCTGGACATTGGAACTCTGAAATGGCTGGAGCAGTACCTTGCAGGATATAAGGGAAGCATTATTATCGTATCCCACGATAGATATTTTCTCGATCGTAGCGTAAACCGGATTTTTGAAATAGAAAATCATAAGCTGAGGGTGTACGAAGGCAACTACACTTCTTTTGCTGAAAAAAAGAGACAGATTCGTCAAAGTGAGCTGCGTGCATATAACAATCAGCAAAAGGAAATTGCCAGGCAAGAGGAAATGATAAGGCATATGAAGGAGCGGGGCACGGAGAAGCTTGCAAAGCGAGCTCAGTCGAGGGAAAAAAGACTGGAAAACATGGAAAAGCTTCACAGACCCGAAGGTGATGAAGGAAAAATGAAAATCCAATTTAATCAGGATTTTCAATCGGGAAACGATGTAATTCTTACGGAAAATTTATCCAAGTCTTTTGGCTACGGGTCCGATAAAAGGCAGTTGTTTCAAGAGGTAGATATGGATATCAAGCGAGGCGAAAAAATCTGTATTGTTGGAAACAACGGCGTAGGTAAAACAACTCTTTTAAAAATACTTTTGGATGAAATACAACCGGAGACGGGGAGAGTAAAGATAGGACACAATGTGACTTTCGGCTATTACGATCAGGGACAGCAGTTGCTCAATAACAGCAACACCGTTCTTGAGGAAATGAAGGAAACTTATCGCCTTTATACCGATACACAGATGAGGTCACTGCTGGGAAGATTTCTTTTTAAGAATGATGATGTTTTCTTGAATGTGGGGTCTTTAAGCGGGGGAGAGAAGGCCAGACTGGCACTGCTGAAACTTATGCTGGGAGGAGCCAACACCTTGTTGCTGGATGAACCAACCAATCACATGGATATTGAATCAAAGGAAGTTTTTGAGGAGGCCTTGGCCGAATTTCCCGGCACTGCCATAATAATTTCCCATGACAGATATTTTCTTCAAAAAATTCCAAACAGAATTTTGGAATTGACTGAAGATGGCATAATAGAGTATCTTGGTAAATATGATTATTACATGGACAAAAAATCCCGGATACAGTCGGGAAAGCAATATTTGGATTCCATGGCATTAAAAGGCTCTGACAGAAAAGAAAATTCGGAAGGAACTGCTTTGTCCGCAGAAGAAAAACGGAGGCAGAATAAGGCGGCAGAAGCTGAGGAGCGCCGTAAGGCGCGAAAAAAGGCAGCATTGGAAAAAGAGCTTGAAGAAATGGAAGAAGAAATTAAGAAGCTGGAAGAAGAAATGTGCTGTGAAAATAACAGCGCAGACTATGAATTACTGGCTGAGCTTGGGGAAAAACTACAGGAAGTAAAGTGCCGTTACGAGGCTGTAACAGAAGAGTGGATACTCCTTGAAGAATAAATATGAAAAAATTTTCACAAAGTTTGACAAATTTTGACTTGAAATCATAGTGAAAAGCACTTATACTAGAGTAAGTTTATATGACATTTTATGAAATGGAGGCGAAAAAATGATTTTTGATAAAATTAAGGAAATAATTGTAGAACAGTTACAGGTTGACGAAGATGAAGTTACAATGGACACAAACCTTATGAAGGATTTATCTGCTGACTCTTTGGATGCAGTAGAAATCATTATGGCGATTGAAGACGAATACGGTCTTGAAATTCCTGATGAAGAAGCAGAAAAATTCCAGACAGTTAAAGATTTAGTAAAATATGTAGAGGATAATAAATAAACATCCGAACTATGTAAGGGGGCATTACGGTATGAAAGAGAAACAAATTTCCAAAGCAGTAATAAAGAGAATGCCTCGCTACAGAAGATATTTGCATGAACTTCAGAAAAGGGGAATTCATAAAATTTCTTCCAAGGATTTCAGCGAGCGTATCGGATATACTGCATCACAGATAAGGCAGGATTTAAACAATTTTGGCGGATTTGGACAGCAGGGGTACGGCTATAACGTTGATAATCTCCATGATGAGATAGGAAATATCCTGGGACTGGATAAAGAGTACAAAATTGTTATCGTAGGTTTTGGAAGATTGGGGCAGGCTATTGCCAATTATCTTGTCAATTATGAACCTAATTTCCACATAGCGGGAATATTTGATGTGAAGCAAATTATTCAGGACGTGGAGTTCAAAGATGCACAGGTGTTGACCTGTGGTTCCCTGTCAGGGTTTGTAAGTGAGGAAGATGTGGATATTGCGGTTATTACTGTACCTATAGGCAAAGCGCAGATTGTGGCAGACACTGTAGTAGATGCAGGAATAAAGGGTATTTGGAATCTTACATCTACAGACTTGGAGTTGCCTGAGCACATAGCTGTTCAGAATGTGCACATGAGCGATAGCTTACATGCTCTCGCTTACTACATGAAAGATATTAAATAATAGGAAAAGAAAAAAGCGGCCATTAAGGTCGCTTTTTTATAGGCAATTAATATGTAATTAACCTTCTGTAGGTGCGTCTACCGGACAAGCGTCTGCGCAAGAACCGCAGTCGATGCAAGCATCAGCATCGATAACATAAATGTTTTCGCCTTCAGTGATAGCTTCTACAGGACATTCTGCTGCGCAAGCACCACAAGCGATGCAAGCATCTGTAATTTTGTAAGCCATAATTAATTCCTCCTATAAAAGATATATCTTTTGTAGCACAATTATAACTCATTCTGTTATAATAGTAAAGTGGAAAAAATTAAGGAGACGAAGTTCAACTATGGATGTATATACTTTGGTAGGGGTCAGCGGCACGGGCAAAAGCTTTCATGCCATGAATCTATGCAGAAAACTTGGAATAGAAGCCATAATAGATGACGGCTTGTTTATTTATAAGAATACAGTAGTTGCAGGCATTTCTGCCAAAAGATGCGATACCAAAATAGGAGCGGTGAAAATCGCATTGTTTAACGATGAATCAATCAGGAAGGAAGTAGTAAATGCTATTAGAGAGAAGAATCCTTCCGGTATTTTAGTTTTGGGCACCAGTGAAGGGATGGTGGACAGAATTATTAAAAGGCTGAATCTTCCACCGTTGGAACCTGACAGTTTGAGAAGGATAAAAATAGAGGATATAACCACAGAGGAAGAACGAGCTGTTGCCAGAAGACAGAGGGATGAACTGGGCAAACATGTAATCCCTGCACCTTCTATGCAGCTTAAAAGGACTTTTGCAGGATATTTTATGGACCCTCTCAGATTTTTCAGAGGAAAAGACCAGGGGGCGGGAGCGGAAAGAACCGTTGTAAGACCTACTTACAGCTATATGGGTGACTATTTCGTAACGGAAAAAGCCATCGATGATATAGTTACGTGTTTCGGCCGTTTGACTCCGGCTATAAGCAGGGTAATATATATAGTACAGTCTGCAAGCTCAGAGGCATATCGTTTGAAAGTTGGCGTAAAGATAAAGAGGGGATTTCCTTTGTGGGAGTCAGCCATGGATTTTCAGAAAAGCCTCGAAAAGGAACTTGAGAAGATGACGGCATTTAATATTACACGAATTGATGTGGAAATAAGGGGAATAAGTTAGGTGGACATATGACATAGGGGGAATAAGTTCAGTGGATATGAATACAGTAGGTGAAAGCGTGACATACGTTAAGGAAAATATAAAAGATTTTCACACTGACCACATTTTTGATTGCGGCCAGTGTTTTAGATTCGAGAGGCAGGACGATGGAAGCTACATAGGACCGGCCATGGGCAAGGTGATCCGGGTGGCCTTTGAAGATGGCAGGCTGACCATAGACAATGCCAATGAGGAGGAATTCCGTCAGATATGGAGCAAATATCTGGATTTGGAAAGGGACTATAGTGAGCTGAAGAAACTGCTCACTGCTTCCGATGAGATTATGAAGACAGCTTCAGAGTACGGGTACGGAATACGAATATTGAATCAGGATTTTTGGGAAACGGTGGTTTCTTTTATAATCTCCCAAAATAACAATATACCAAGAATCAAGGGTTGCATAGAGTCACTGTGTAGCAATTTTGGAGCGGTTATAGGAGAGTATGGGGGAAGAGTTTATTACGATATGCCAACTCCGGAAAAGCTGGCTTCCCTCACTGTGGAAGACCTTTCTCCTTGCCGTTTGGGATACAGGGCACAGTATTTAATAAAGATGGCGCAGCAATTTATGGAAAAGGGAGGGCCTGAAGAGGTTAGAAAGGAAATGGTTGGAGCACCGGATCCAATTGAGGCACTTCAAGATTTTTGCGGTATCGGACCCAAAGTGGCGGCTTGTATATCGCTCTTCGGTCTTGGTAGATTTGATGCCTTTCCCATAGATGTATGGATGCGCAGGGTAATGAATAGACTATATGGAATAGATGAAAAGGATATAAAGGCCATGAAGGCTTATGCCCAAGACCATTTTGGAGAATATGGAGGGATTGCGCAACAGTATTTGTTTTATTACATACGAAGTCTTGATACATAAGTATGTGATTAGGACATTGGGAGCTTGGCAAATTTGTAATTTTTGTGATTTTCTAGTTTTTTTATGTTAGGACTCTTGACATTGCGTGTCGGGAGGATATAATAATTAGTGTTAGCACTCGCAATGATTGAGTGCCAAAGAACGATCAGGTGAATAATAATTTTGGAGGTATATATAATGATAGGAATTAAGCCTTTAGGCGACAGAGTTGCTATTAAAAGAGTGGAAGCTGAAGAAAAGACTATGGGGGGTCTGATTTTAACAAGTGCGGCAAAGGAAGCACCTCAGGTTGCGGAGGTAGTTGCGGTAGGCCCGGGAACAAAAGACGAAACCATGGAACTGAAAGTGGGCGACAAGGTGTTGTTCCCTAAGTACGGTGGCGTAGAAGTTAAATATAACGGAGAAGAGTATATTCTCATGCACCAGAGTGAAGTTCTGGCAGTTATTGAATAATCAGGGGGTATAAAAAATGGCAAAAGAAATTTATTACGGCGAAGAAGCAAGACGCAAACTGCAGGCAGGAGTTGACCAGCTTGCCAATACTGTAAAGATTACACTTGGACCTAAGGGTCGTAATGTACTGATCAACAAGACTTTCGGTTCACCGCTTATTACCAACGACGGTGTTACCATCGCTAAGGAAATTGAGCTTGAAGATTCTGTAGAAAACATGGGAGCTCAGGTAGTTAAGGAAGTTGCCTCAAAGACTAATGATGTGGCAGGTGACGGAACTACAACGGCTACTCTTTTGGCACAGATTATAATCAAAGAAGGATTCAAGAATGTGGCAGCAGGAGCCAACCCTATGGAATTGAAAAAGGGTATTCAGGGAGCAGTAGACGTTGCTGTAGAAGAAATAGGCAAGATTGCAAAGCCTGTTGAAACAAAGGAATCTATTGCACAGGTTGCAGCAGTTTCCGCAGCAGACGAAAATATCGGTAAGCTTATTGCTGAGGCCATGGAAAAAGTGGGAAGAGACGGAGTTATCACCGTTGAAGAGTCCAAGAGCCTGGGAACCACTTTGGAAGTAGTTGAAGGAATGCAGTTTGACAGAGGATATTTGTCAGCATATATGGCTTCCAACACCGAAAAGATGGAAGCATCTTTGGAGAATCCGCTTATCTTGATAACCGATAAGAAGATTTCCAACATACAGGAACTGGTTCCTATTTTGGAGCAGGTTATGCAACAGGGTCGCAAACTTCTGGTAATTGCAGAAGATGTTGAAGGAGAAGCCCTTGCAACATTGGTTGTAAATAAGTTGAGAGGCGTAATCGATGTGGTTGCCGTTAAGGCTCCTGCCTTTGGAGAAAGAAGAAAGGCAATGTTGGAAGATATCGCAATTCTTACAGGCGGTACTGTAATTTCCACAGAGCTTGGATATGAGTTAAAAGAAATAACTTTGGATATGCTGGGAACAGCAGCTACAGTTAAGGTCGATAAAGACAACACCGTAATCGTAAGCGGCGGCGGCAATAGTGATGAAGTTAAGGCTAGAATTGCAAGCCTTAAGACTCTCATCGAAGAAACTGAGTCAGAATTTGATAAGGAGAAACTCCAGGAAAGACTTGCCAAGTTGTCCGGCGGCGTAGCGGTAATCAAAGTAGGCGCTGCTACTGAGACGGAGTTAAAAGAGCGTAAGCTGAGAATTGAGGATGCTCTAAACGCTACCAAGGCAGCCGTTGAAGAGGGAATCGTAAGCGGCGGCGGAGTTGCTCTTGTTAACACTATTGGTGCCGTAAGTGCCTATGTTGACACTTTGGCAGGAGATGTTAAGACAGGTGCAGCCATCATTAAGAGAGCTCTTGAAGAACCTGTTCGCCAGATTGCTGAAAACGCAGGTCTGGAAGGAAGCGTAGTGGTTGCCGAAGTAAAAAAGAGTGCTTTAGGAGTAGGCTTTAATGCAGCAACAGAAGAGTATGTTAACATGATAGATGCAGGTATTGTAGACCCTGCCAAGGTAACTCGCTCTGCACTCCAAAACGCAGCTTCAGCATCAGCAATGCTTTTGACAACAGAAGCAGGCATTGTGGATATTAAGGAAGAAACCCCTGCAGCACCTAACATGGGCGGCATGGGCGGTATGATGTAGTTAAATAAGCAGAGATAAGATGCTGCCCGCTTGGCTAACTCAAAGATTTAGCTGAGCGACAGTATTTTATTTGAATTAATGGGGTGCAGGATGTGAGTGATACCAGATAAATCCCCTTGTCAAAAGGACAAAAATATTATAAAATAACTAAAACATATAAATGGACGGCAACTGGCTTCATCGCCGTCCCTTTTCTATATAGATGAGTACATCAAACAACACAAAGGGAGGAAGACAAAATGGCATACTATTTCGATGAACCTTCAAGAACATTTAACGAGTATCTGTTGGTACCCGGATTTTCCAGCAAAGAATGCAGAGTTGAAAATGTTTCTTTGAAGACACCTATCACAAAATTTAAAAAGGGTGAAGAACCTAAGATTACAATGAACATTCCATTGGTATCCGCCATAATGCAGGCTGTTTCTGACGACAAGATGGCCATTGCATTGGCAAAAGAAGGTGGAATTTCTTTCATTTTTGGTTCACAGACTGTGGAAAATCAGGCGGCTATGGTAAGAAGAGTAAAAGCCCATAAGGCAGGTTTTGTAACCAGCGACTCCAATTTGAGACCTGATCAGACTTTGGCAGATGTTCTGGCTCTCAAGGCAATTAAGGGTCATAGCACCATTGCCATTACCGATGACGGTACAGCAGAAGGAAAGATTTTGGGTCTTGTTACAAGCAGAGACTATAGAGTAAGCCGTATGGATCCTAATACCAAAATCAGTGAATTTATGACTCCGTTTGAAAAGCTGATTTACGGCAAAGCCGGAATTACCCTTAGCGAAGCCAATGACATCCTTTGGGATAACAAACTTAATGCACTCCCTATCATCGACGAAAATCAGCGTTTAACCCATTTTGTTTTCCGTAAAGACTATGATTCACATAAATCCAATCCAAATGAAATATTGGATTCCGACAAGAGATATTTAGTAGGAGCCGGCGTTAACACAAGAGACTATGAAGAAAGAATCCCTGCATTAGTTGAGGCAGGAGTTGATATTCTTTGCCTAGACAGTTCTGAAGGATACAGTGAGTGGCAGGCAGATACCATCGCTTGGGTTCGTCAAAGATATGGTGACGATGTTAAAATCGGTGCCGGCAATGTAGTGGACGGCGAAGGTTTCAGATATTTGGCAGAAGCAGGTGCTGACTTTGTTAAGATCGGTATCGGCGGCGGTTCCATCTGTATCACTCGTGAGCAGAAAGGTATAGGCCGCGGACAGGCTACTGCAACCATTGAAGTTGCAAAGGCAAGGGATGAATATTTCAAAGAGACGGGAATATACATTCCAATCTGTTCCGATGGCGGTATCGTGTATGACCATCATATGACACTGGCCCTCGCTATGGGTGCAGACTTCATAATGCTTGGCAGATACTTTGCCCGTTTTGACGAGTCACCTACAAACAAGCTTAATGTAAACGGAACTTATGTTAAAGAATACTGGGGAGAAGGATCAAGTCGTGCCCGTAATTGGCAGCGTTACGACTTGGGCGGAGACCCTCGCATGAAGTTTGAAGAAGGTGTTGATTCCTACGTTCCTTATGCAGGTTCACTTCACGACAACGTAAACCTGTCATTGACCAAGGTTAAGTCAACCATGTGTAACTGCGGTGCCCTGACTATTAAGGAGCTGCAGGAAAAGGCAAAACTTACTCTGGTTTCCGCAACTTCCATAGTAGAAGGCGGCGCCCACGATGTTATTCTTAAAGATACGTCAAATAACGTTATTAAGTAGAAAGGAGACCATGTTATATGGATAATAATAAACGTCCTGAATCCATGATTCGTATTACCACACCTGAACTTGCAGAGGCATTTATTGCTGAACAGGTGGATTTGATAAAAAAGCAAGTAGGAGATAAGAAAGTTCTTCTTGCCTTATCAGGCGGCGTTGACTCATCGGTAGTTGCCGCATTGTTGATAAAGGCTATCGGCAAGCAGCTTGTTTGTGTACACGTAAACCACGGGTTGCTTAGAAAGGGTGAGCCTGAACAAGTTGTGCAGGTTTTCCGTGATGAACTTGATGCCAACCTGGTATATGTAGATGCTATAGACAGGTTCTTAGGATTGCTGGAAGGTGTTGAAGAGCCTGAAAGAAAGAGAAAGATTATCGGAGCTGAGTTTATCAGAGTATTTGAAGAGGAAGCTCGTAAGCTGGAAGGAATTGAATTTCTTGCACAAGGAACGATTTACCCGGATATTACCGAATCCGACGGAGTAAAGGCTCACCACAATGTGGGAGGACTCCCTGAGGATATGCAGTTTGAATTGGTTGAACCGGTAAGACTGCTCTATAAGGATGAGGTAAGAGTTGTGGGCAAAGCCTTGGGTCTTCCTGACGGCATGGTGTACAGACAGCCGTTCCCGGGTCCCGGTCTTGGCGTCAGATGTACAGGTGCCATTACAAGAGACAGGCTGGAAGCAGTAAGAGAGGCCGATGCCATCGTAAGAGAGGAACTGGACAAGATGAATCCGGCACCATGGCAGTATTTCGTGGCAATTCCTGACCTGAAATCTACCGGTGTTAAGGATGGAAAGAGATACATGGGCTGGGCAGCCATTATAAGAGCTGTAAACACCGTAGATGCTGTAACTGCACAGTCTGTGGAAATTCCTTTTGAAACTCTCTGCAAGATGAGAGACAGAATTATTGCAGAAGTACCCGGCATCAACAGAGTCCTGTGGGACATCTCCGACAAGCCGGTGTCCACGATTGAGTGGGAATAGAATAGTCCGACCCGCGAGATTTGCGAGCGGCAAGGCGGACTTTCTGCCAGAGCGGTCAAAATCTTTGATTTTGGGCACCGCGGGACGGCACGAATACAAAGAACAAGAACCGTTAGAGCTTAAGTAAGCCTCTCTGTGTGAAAGCATAGGGAGGCATTTTTATAAAGTGGCATTGCTATTATTCGAGCTTTAGAATATAATATTATATAGGTGCAAACTCAATGTATTCAGGAGGTTGTTATGGAATTTATGTCTGCAAGAGAAGCCGCTGGTAAATGGGGCATTTCCCAAAGACGAGTTGCTGTTCTTTGTTCCGAAAACAGAATTGATAATGCAACTATGGTCGGCAATATGTGGATTATTCCCACTACTGCAGAAAAGCCGATTGACGCAAGAAGTATTCGTTATACAAAGAGTGATGGAAAAAAAGTAAAACCTTTTTTGAAGTGGGCTGGTGGTAAGGGACAATTGATTTTTGAAATCGAAAAGTATTACCCTTTTAAAAATGGAAAAATCACTAAGTATGCTGAGCCTTTTGTCGGCGGCGGTGCGGTTCTTTTTGATATATTAAGCAAATACGATCTTGAAACTGTTTATATCAGCGATATTAATGCAGAACTCATCAATACATATCGCATTATTCGTGATGATATTGATGCGCTGATAGAAATGCTTTACGCTATGCAAAACGATTTCATTCCGCTTAATACAGAGGAAAGAAAAGCGTATTATATGGAAAAACGTGAGCGTTTTAATGATTTGAAAATTAACGGAAATGAAAACATCAATATTGAAAAAGCTGCGATAATGGTTTTTCTTAATAAAACTTGTTTCAACGGTCTGTTCCGAGTAAATAAAAAAGGTTTGTTTAATGTTCCTATGGGAGCATACAAGAATCCTATGATTTGTGATGAAAATAATCTAAGAGCAGTATCGGAGAAATTACAGAGAGTTACTATCGTATGTGGGGATTACAGAGAGTCAGCAGACTTTATTGATGAAAATACCTTTGTTTATTTTGACCCTCCATACAGACCTATTACAAATACAGCCAGTTTTACCGCATATACCGAGAATTTGTTTAACGATGAAGAACAGATCGAACTTGCACGATTTGTTGATGATATGCACAGAAAAGGTGCAAAAGTCGTTATTAGTAATTCCGATCCGAAGAACTCAAATACAGAAGATGATTTCTTTGATAACATTTACTCTGACCATAAAATCAAACGTGTTGAAGCGACTCGGATGATTAACTGCAATAGCGAAGCAAGAGGAAAAATTAAAGAATTGCTTATTAGCAATTTTTAAGGGGAATATGAAAATGATTTATTTAGAATTATCAGCATCTGAAGAAAAGAATTATATAGAAAAGCTTTATCAATCATTTACAACAGGTAGAGATTTTGAACTGTTCTTAAATCATTCCTTGGAAGTTATTGGTTTCCAAGAGGTTGTTACCACAAAATATGTTGGTGATAATGGGATTGATTTGACATGTTCTAAACCGGGTATTGACCCGCAAGGTTTAGACACAATGAACTATTATGTTCAAGCTAAAAGATATCAAGCCACCAACAAAGTACAGGCAAAAGAAATACGCGATTTAAAGGGTGCAACTAAACGAGATAAGCAAGGGAATGTTTTGAACAACAACTATATTAATGTGTTCATAACGACATCTTCTTTTACCAAAGGAGCTATTGAAGAAGCTGAAAGCAACCCTAATATGCCCACTATTTTGATAGATGGAAAAACATTGTTGAATATGTGCATAGACAATGGGATTGCGTTCTCTTATCGCCCTGTATTCAATGAAGATATGTTAAAAGATATTTTAACTCAATGTACTCAGTCGAATACAACTGCAACAAATAGTAGCGATGATTATTTGGTTGAGCGTAATATCACTGCCAACGATATTCGAGCAAGAATATTGATAATTCCGCAAATAATCAAAAATTCTATAAGCTCAGCCGATTCTACTATAAAAGTAGAAATCAATGGGCAACTTCAAACGCTAAATTTGGATAAAGCACACAGGTATATTGGTGGCATAACACAAGTTTATAAAGATTGCGGTTTAATAAATGATGACAATTCATTTATTCAGAAAAAATCCAAATGGAAAATTGAAGACGACAAATTCATTATAGTAATTGAGTAGAGGAAAAGTGTATGAGAAATTTTAACGAATGGTTATCAGGTTTTCGTGCTAGCATTGCAGACTATGGCTATTACATAGATTTTAAAAAGGTTCACAGAAATGTGGATAGCATCAAGGTTGAACTTAATATCTTAAATTCTCTCATTGGCTCTAAAAATATAGAAGCTGATTTTGAGATTTTAATGAAAAAATATCCTGAAATTTTAAAGTGTATCCCTCTGCTCTTAGCAGTTCGAGCAAACGAAATCTACTGTCAGGATGAGAATGGCGGTCATTTATTCCAATTCGATTTTGGGAAGTATCCGCCGAATAGTCACGCTCATTATGAGAGATACAAATACTTTATGCGTGAAACTGGATTGTTTGATTTATTGGAAAATCATATCGTGAATAATTTGGTTGACTATGCAACGGGCGTTGAAACAGGTCTTGATTCTAATGGTCGTAAAAATCGTGGCGGTCATCTTATGGAAGATTTGGTTGAGAGTTTTATTCAAAAAGCAGGTTTCATAAAAGGTGTTAATTACTTCAAAGAAATGTATATTCACCAAATTACAGCTAAATGGAATATAGATTTATCTGCAATTTCAAATCAAGGAAAAACAGAAAAGCGATTTGATTTCGTCATTAAAACACCTAATATGATATATGGCATTGAAACTAATTTCTACGGTGGAGGCGGCTCCAAGCTAAACGAAACAGCTCGCAGTTATAAAACACTCGCATTAGAAACCGATTCAATAGACGGTTTTACTTTCGTTTGGTTTACAGATGGGAAAGGTTGGATAAGCGCAAGAAACAACCTTGAAGAAACTTTTGATGTTATGCAACATGTCTACAATATTAAAGATTTGGAAAACGATATAGC
>JAZNUK010000088.1:0-2949 GCA_045592265.1 Candidatus Fimisoma sp.
GAAACTATCTGTCCTTGCGAACCGGCTTTCGATAGGCAAATCAAAAGACCAATGTACCTCTGGCATTTGAGATAGCTATATATTAAAAAACAGATTCTCTTAGTAATGCCCGGCTGACTTGGCACCCTTGAAAATCTGATTCTGTCAAGGTTCGCTCCTCTTCAAGCTTCTTTATTTCCTCCCGTGCCATTCTCCTATATCTGAGAATATCCGCATAATTCACCTTAACATTTGCCATGAATCTCAAATATGCTTCTGCAAATTCTCCCACTGTTGCCTCCGACAAATCTTGTATCAACTGTTCCAGTATTTCGGAAGTCACATGGTCTGTCTGAGTTAAGAAGGTATAGCCGTGCCATTGTGTCTTACTCAGATTATTGCCGCTCAAAACTCCACCGATCCAATTTCCCTTTGCCGTTGCAACCACCGTAGGTGTATCTATGAAAAGGTTCTCAGGGAATGGTACAATCCAGCCGGTGACTGGCATACCTGTTACATATCTGTCAAACCGTTTTTCCCAAAAAGCAAAAAAAGCGAGGCCCGAAGGCCTCATAATAAAGTTCTGCAACAGTTTACTCGAAATTTAACATGCCAATTACACATATTTATGGTATAATCTATTAAAGTTCTGTTTGGAGGTTGTTCATGAATCTTTCTATAATTCTTTCAATATATGCAATTATTATTCTCCTTATATATGCCATTATATTCTTTGGCTATATATATTTTTTATGGAACGACTATGTCAAAAACATATTAAGAAAGTTCTTTTTTATTAAATTCAGAGCCCTTGCTGTTTATAACAAACTAGAAGAAAGATACAACGCTAAATATCCTACAATTATGAACGAGATATATAGTCCTTTTGAGGAATTATCTGTATTTGATAACTGTAAAGCATTTTTTTTTGTATCGGATAATTGTTTCAGAATCATTAGTCCAAAAAGACCTGAACTTAATACCATAATTCCTTTTTCCGATGTCATCTGTCATCACAGCGTTATACAGGGTGAAAAAAGAAACACCCACTACAAAACCCTTTTTCAGCTTTGCATTTTAATAAACGGTGCACCAAAATGGTTAGGCTTCGAAAACTTACCATACAACCACAAAATTGATAAAAAGTACGGTAACCGTCTCAATGGCAAAGACTTATATAATTTCATTTGCGAAAATTTCATGAACGAAGATGAATACAAAGCCAAGAACCCTCATGTGGAACTTTAGGTTTCTAATCCTCACCATTGTTTATCTAGCAAATATTAAAAAAAAAAGGGAGGCCCGAAGGCCTCGCAAATGACTTCTATACCTGCACAAAGCTTATGGTCAGTCCCTGCCAACTCCACCTGTCGGTGTTGTTTCCCACTGTGTCAGGTTCATTATAGGTGTAGCAGTACATAGGTGCTGTCCTGCTGCTTACATAGAATTCCCCCTGAAGCCTCCGTCCCTTGGCTGCATCCGGATATTCAAGTATGAAAGTATCTTCGCCTATAGCATCAAGCAAAGAACTTATCTCTCCATCTGTAAGGGCTCCCCATGTGGCGTTTAGAGTAACCTTTCTGTCTATCACATCCCTGAAACGTTCCCCAAGCTGATTAATTCCACCTGAGTTCTCAGCCTCCAAATCCACCAAGTCCCACTGGAGAGTCTGTGGATCAGTAAGGGGCGTAGGTGCCTTTGTGGTTTTATCTAAAACATTCAAAATTGCCATTTCTCATTACTCCTTTCCAATTAAATAAGCAGCGGTGATACGCCCGTCTGCTTCACAACTCCATTATGATACTTGATGACCTGTCTGCCGATTTCCCTGCCATCAAGCTGATTGCTGATGTTAAAGGTATAACTTCCGCCATTGCCACCAGCCATAGCATTTCTCACGGCATTGTAGACACCGGTAGAAACCGCCTCAACAATCTGATTGTTATTCATGACCGCGGTTCTGCTTCCAAATGTACCTACAAGTTCCGGTCCCGCTTCTCGTGCAATAAACATCTGCCCCGGCATAACCATACCACCTGTTGCAAGTCTCGGTATGCTCAACAGACCCAGTCTCCTTACACTAACTCCCGGTATATTGTTAATCAATCCTATAGCTCCGTTTATGGCTCTGATAAAGCCGTTTATGGTACCCTCAGCAAACCCTATAATAGAATTTACAACAGATTTGAAAGCTCCACCCATAGCATCTCCTACTCTGGTTCCAATACTTTTAAATATGGAAACAACTCTGTCCCATATGCCTCCGAAGAACTCACCTACACCTGAGAATATACTCTTGATACCTTCCCAAATACCAGCAAATCCTTCTTTAATCTTCTCTCCATTACCTGTAAATATTCCGACCACTATGTCAAAGACACCTCTGAAAACAGATACTGCCCCGTTGATGATACCACTGATAAAGCTCCAAATTATGGTAACAACGCCCTTGATGGTATCCCCATTCTCCTTAAAGAATCCTACAATAGCACCGAAAAGTTCCATAAACACAGGAGCCACCATACCAATAATACCGCTCATGAACTCCCATATACCCGAAACCGCCGCCATAATTGTCTGACCATTCTCTTGGAAGAAAGCAACCACTGTAGTAATCACCTGAGCAATAAACTCAGCGAGTCCACCAACTATACCGGTTATGGTATCAAGCATAGAGCAAGTACCCTCACCACCGGAAGTAAAGGTAGAGAAGAGATTGGTAACAACCTCTATCACCGGAGCAAAAGCCTCAGTAATAGCAGCCCAAATCTCCTGCATCTTACCACTCAGTTCCTCATTGGTAGACATCATGTTAGCAAAGTAGCCCATAAGCGAAGCTACTATACCGGCTACAGCAGCTATACCACCGAAACCGAATTTGACCTTAGAAGTTTTCTTCGCAGAATCTTCAACAGTATCCGTAACACTCTTCATTGCCCTTTCAACATCCTTGGAACCATCTTTGATACC
>JAZNUK010000089.1:0-10261 GCA_045592265.1 Candidatus Fimisoma sp.
TGATATAAAAGGTGAAGATTTTGAGGTTGTCGCTGTTATCGGCGATGGTTCCCTCACCGGTGGCATGGCCTACGAAGGTCTTAATAACATCGGGGACAGCAAATCAAAAGTTATAGTCATTCTCAACGACAACGGTATGTCTATTTCCCCAAATACAGGGGGGATTTCAAAACATCTCGGCAATTTACGTACTTCAAGAGGGTATCTGGGAATAAAAAACTTTATTAAAAAACATTTTAGAAACGGAACTCTCACAGCAGGTTTGGCGGATTTTAAAAATGATATTAAATATTCCATTATGGACCATGGCGGAGTTCTCTTTGAGGAACTTGGATTCACATATTTCGGGCCTGTTGACGGTCATAATTTAGAAGCTATGATGGACGTGATTTCCCGCGCTAAAAAACTGGACGAGCCGGTTTTAATACATGCCATTACACAAAAAGGAAAAGGGTATGTAAACGCGGAACAGGATCCCGGGAAATTCCATGGAGTTGCACCATTTAACCCGGTCACAGGAGCAGTTTTAGGTAAATCTCAAAAACCTTCTTTTTCCCAAGTAATGGGCGAATTTGCTTTGAACATGGCTGAAAAGGATGAGAAGATAGTGGCAATTACTGCGGCCATGGGGGAGGCCACCGGTCTTGGATCTTTTTCCAGAAAATTTCCGGAGAGATTCTTCGATGTTGGAATCGCAGAAGAACATGCCGTAACCTTTGCGGCAGGACTTGCGAAAGAAGGCATGAAGCCTCTTGTAGCCATATATTCTTCTTTCCTACAGAGAGCTTATGACCAAATTATGCACGATGTTTGTATGCAAAACCTACCTGTTGTCTTTGCCATAGACAGGGCAGGTTGCGTAGGAGCTGACGGGGAAACTCACAATGGTATGTTTGATTTGGCATATCTTTCAACTATGCCAAATATGAAAGTGCTCACACCTAAGGACGGCAATGAGCTCGCTGCCATGATGGAATATGCCTTCAGTCTCAATGCTCCCGTTGCCATAAGGTACCCTAGAGGCAATACTGACTACGATAAAGCAATTATGTCAACTTACCACGGAGGAAACAGCAGAATTGTTCCTGCCGGTAAAGTAGATATATGGGCTTGCGGCAAAATGTATACTACGGGACAAAAGGTTGTCTCATTGCTTGCGGAAAAAAACATATCCGCAGGTCTTGTGGAAGTTACCATGGTAAAACCTTTGGATTCCAGCCAAATGCAACCTTGTGATTTACTCGTAACATTGGAAGATCACTCTATTGTAGGTGGACTGGGACAACAACTGGCAGCCAAATTTACCAATGAAAAAATCAAGATTGTTAATTTTGCTTGGCCTGATGAATTTGTTCCTCAGGGAACCTGTGAAGAACTTATGGATAGATACGGGCTTACACCCGAGGCTATAACAGAAAGGATATGTGAAGAACTTGAAGGAAAGACTTGATGTCCTCCTTGTGGAGCGAGGACTTTTTACCTCAAGAGAAAAGGCGAAAGCCTCAATAATGGCCGGAATAATCTTGGTAGACGGACAAGTAAGTGACAAGGCCGGTACCATGATAGATACGGAGGCTTTGATAACAGTTAAAGAAAACATCTGTCCCTATGTCAGCAGAGGCGGTCTTAAGTTGGAAAAATCCATGAATCTTTGGAATATTAACCTTACAGACAATGTATGTATGGACATCGGTGCCTCCACCGGCGGCTTCACCGACTGTATGCTCCAAAAGGGAGCCTCAAAGGTGTACGCCGTTGATGTGGGATATGGTCAATTGGACTATAAGCTGCGCAATGATTCCCGGGTCGTAAACATGGAGAAATGTAACATACGCTATGTTGATGTTGATACCATAGATCCTCTTGATTTTATAAGTATTGATGTTTCATTTATTTCTCTTAAACTGGTATTCCCCGTAGCCTCAAAACTCCTCAAGGACGAAGGCAGACTTGTATGCCTTGTGAAGCCTCAGTTTGAAGCAGGGAAAGAACAGGTAGGAAAAAAGGGCATTGTAAGGGATAAAAAAATTCACAGAGAAGTTATTGAAAATGTTATTAAATACGCTTTAGAAAGCAAATTGAAGCCTTCAGGACTGACTTTCAGCCCTGTAAAGGGAGCAAAGGGCAACATAGAATATCTTCTATACATAGATGGCAAACTGCCCGCCCAATCGGAGCAACCGGATGAACAACCTTCAGACTTCAATTATGATTTTCTCATGATTGATCAAATCGTTAACGCCTCCCACGAGGAGTTAGAATAAATTGTTACTAATATTTTAATATTTAAAAAGGAGATTACGACATGAAATTATCCAAAAAAATACAGGCAATGGAACTTTCCCCAATCAGAAAGTTTGTTCCTTACGCAGACGCAGCAAGAGCAGCCGGCAAAAAAGTTTACGGATTGAACATCGGTCAGCCGGATATTAAAACTCCACAGGCATTTTTCGATGCAATCAAGAACTACGACGAAGAAGTTTTAGCCTATGCAAATTCTCAGGGTGTTGCTTCACTTCTTGAAGCGTTGGTAGGCTACTATAAGAGAATCGGTCTTGATTTTGAAAAGAAAGATCTTCTCATCACCAACGGCGGTTCAGAAGCTATCAACATGCTCATGACTGCTATGCTGGATGAAGGCGATGAAGTTATCATGGCAGAACCGTTCTACACCAACTACAAGACTTTTGTAGGTCAGGCAGGCGGTAAAGTTGTTGCTATTCCTACCACTGCAGATGATGGTTATCAGTATGCCGTAAGAGAAAAAATCGAAGGCGTTATAACAGATAAGACCAGAGCTATCTGCATCATTAACCCGGGCAACCCTACAGGTAAAGTTTTGACTAAAGATGAAATGAAACTCATCGTTGACATTGCTTTAAAGCACAACTTATTTATCATTGCAGACGAAGTATACAGAGAATTCGTATATGACGGTAAGGAAATGACAACTTTCGGTTCATTTAAAGAAGCTGAGCAGAATGTTGTAATCGTTGACTCCGTATCCAAGAGATTCTCCGCTTGCGGTGCAAGAATCGGCTCTGTTGCCTCCAAGAACGAAGAACTTATGGGTAACCTGATGAAGCTGGCTCAGGCAAGACTGTGCTGTCCTACCATCGATCAGGTTGGTGCTGCTGAGCTTTACAACCTTGATCCTTCATACTTTGACGACATTAAGAAGGAATACGAACACAGAAGAAACGTTTCCGTTGAAGCTCTCAACGAAATCGAAGGAATCAAGTACGGCGTACCTGAAGGTGCTTTCTACATAACATGTCAGCTTCCTGTAGATAATGCAGAAGACTTCTTAATGTTCCTTCTTCAGGAATTTGATGTAAATGGCGAAACAGTGATGTTCGCTCCTGCCGGCGGCTTCTTCAGCACTCCGGGAGTAGGACAGTCTGATATGCGTATCGCTTACGTTCTCAAAGCAGAGGACATGAAGGCCGGAATCAATGTTATCAAAGAAGGTATCAAGGCATATAACAACAGATAAGGAGAATATACCAATGAAGCTATCCCCAATGATGGAACAATATATGGAAATAAAGAAACTATATAGTGACTGTATCTTGTTTTTTAGATTGGGTGACTTCTACGAGATGTTTTTCGATGATGCAAAACTTGTATCAAAAGAACTGGAATTAACCTTAACAGGTAGAAATTGCGGTCAGGAAGAAAGGGCTCCCATGTGCGGAGTCCCTTTCCATTCCGCCGAAAGCTATATAGCCAAATTAGTAGACAAAGGCTACAAGGTGGCCATATGTGAACAGGTTGAAGATCCTGCCGCCGCAAAGGGAATCGTTAAGAGAGAAGTTATTCAAATCGTTACACCGGGAACACTGACAGCTCAATCCATGCTGGCAGAAAAAGAAAACAACTATTTGGCCGTAGTATATGTTGACGACAAAGAGAGGGAGATGTCCGTCTCTTATTGTGATATTTCCACCGGCGAAGTAAATGTTACCCGATACGGTGGCGACTCTCTATATGAAACCATCCTCAACGAACTGGTAAAAATTCATCCAAGGGAGATTATTGTGAGCACTGATTTTGCTCAAAGTTACCCGTTGGAAGAAATAAAAAACATTACCGAAAGCTACATAAATACAGTAAGTAACGAGTTCTTTTCTCCAAAATCCTGCCTTGAGGCTGTAAGAGGGCAGTTTAACTGTATTTCCACCGTTGCCGTGGGTATAGAAGAAGACAGCATTGAAATTCTTTCCCTTGGTGCGCTCCTTGGATACCTGCTTGAAACACAAAAACACAGTCTGAAACACATTACATCCTTTAATCGCTACGAACTTGGCAAACATATGGCTCTTGATAAGGCCACTTTGAGAAACCTTGAACTTACGGAAACTCTTCACGACAAAAAGATTACAGGGTCTCTTCTCGGTGTTCTTGACAAGACTCATACAGCCATGGGAAGCCGCAAAATGAAGCAATGGCTTAGAGAACCTCTCAACGATACGGAGCAGATAAACAGACGCCTTGATGGTGTTGAAGAACTTTATAACCAATTGCTTATCAGGAACAATTTAAAGGAAGCCCTTAAAGGAATATACGATTTTGAGAGACTTACGGGACGAATTGCCTGCGGCAATGCCAACGGCAAGGACTTAATAGCGCTCAAAGCTTCCATTTCTCTGCTTCCTGACATTAAAGAGGCTCTTGAATACGCTGAAACAGAGCTTCTGAAGGACATCAACCACGAAATCAATCCTCTGACAGAGGTTTACGAAATAATAGAACAATCAATAGTAGATGAACCTCCTTTTACCATTAAAGAAGGAGCCCTTATTAAAGAGGGCTATTCACAAGAGCTTGACGCCCTTAAGGATTCCATAAAAGACGGCAAATCTTGGATTTCCAACTTGGAGTCGGTGGAAAGGGAGAGAACGGGAATAAAGAATCTTAAAGTAGGGTATAACCGGGTTTTCGGTTATTATCTGGAGATTACCAAATCTTACTACGACATGATTCCTGAGAACTATATAAGAAAACAAACTCTGGCCAATGCTGAGAGATTTATTACTCCTGAACTAAAAGAGATGGAAAATCTCGTTCTCAACGCAGAAACAAAGATCAACCAAATGGAATACGAGATTTTTCTCAATGTCAGAAGTTATATTGAACAGTTTATAAAGGAAATTCAGGAAACTTCTCACGCTGTGGCAACTTTAGACGTCTTGTGTTCTTTCGCCCATGTAAGCGAAAAACTGGGGTATGTAAAACCACTTATAGACAATTCCATGGAGATTCAAATAGTTAAAGGCAGACATCCTGTCATTGAACAAACCATTTCCGGTGGTTTATTCGTTTCCAACGATACCTATGTAAACGACACCTATTCCAGCATGCTCCTTATAACGGGACCTAATATGGCCGGAAAATCCACATATATGCGGCAAACAGCCCTCCTTGTCCTCATGGCACAGGCAGGGTGCTTCATACCTTGTGAAAAGGCACGTATAGGTGTTGTAGACAGGATCTTCACAAGAATAGGAGCCTCTGATAATCTGGCCCAAGGACAGTCCACCTTCTATGTAGAAATGAGTGAGCTCTCCTACATACTCAACTCAGCAGGACCGAGAAGTTTGATAATTCTTGACGAAATCGGCCGAGGAACCAGCACTTACGACGGTTTGTCAATAGCATGGGCTGCGGTAGAGTATCTATGCAACCCGGATACACACATAAGAACTTTATTTGCTACCCATTATCACGAGCTGACTGTTTTGGAGCAGCAGATTGACGGAGTTAAAAACCTTAATGTGGATGTTTCTGAAGTAGGTGGTAACATAGTATTTCTTCATAAAATTGTAGAAGGCTCTGCCAGCAGAAGCTACGGAATCCATGTTGCCAAACTGGCAGGAATTCCTTCGGCGCTTCTCCATCGTGCTGAGGAAAAATTAAAGCAGCTGGAAAGGGGACAAGAAGCCGGTGAACTAGCTGCCGCTGTTGCAAAACCTTCCCCTGTGTCAGAAGAAGGTCAAATGTCTTTCTTCTTCGGTGAGCCGGATCCTACCGTGGAAAAACTAAAAGCATTAAACCTTATGGAGGTGACACCTTCACAAGCTATCAAAATATTGGAGGAATTGAAGGAATCCATTGATGATTAGAGTATTAGACAAACAAATTGCAGACAAAATTGCAGCAGGCGAAGTAATCGAAAGACCCGTTTCCATCATAAAAGAGCTGGTGGAAAACGCCATTGATGCAGGGGCTGATTCCATAGTGGTGGAAATTAAAAAGGGCGGTAAATCTTATATAAGGGTTACTGATAACGGTTGCGGTATTGAGGCGGACGAGGTTGAAAAAGCTTTCCTTCGTCATGCTACCAGCAAAATTTCCAATGTAAAAGATCTTGATGCCATCAGAACTTTAGGCTTCAGGGGAGAGGCCCTGGCTTCGGTTTGTGCCGTTACAAGAACCGAGTTGTTAACTAAAAGGCCCCGGGACAAGGTGGGAACACACCTTATCATTCACGGAGGAGAAGTTATTTCCAACCGACCTACAGGCTGCCCTGATGGAACCACCCTTATTATAACGGATCTGTTCTATAATACGCCGGCAAGGCAAAAGTTTATGAAAAGCGACTCTGCTGAAAGCGGAGTAATTATAGACTTCATGTCTCAGATTGCCTTAGCATACAAGGATATTTCCTTTAGGCTAATTAACAACGGCAACGTTCTTTTTTCAACTACAGGAGACGGCAACAGATTTAATGTAATCAGCAGAGTATTTCCCAATGTAGACACCAAGAACCTGGTTTTGGTCAAAGCAGAAGAGGGGGGTCTTGCTATTGAGGGTTATATCTCAACTCCTTCCATGTCAAGAGCCGGAAAAACCGCACAGATTTTCTTTGTCAACGGTCGTGTTGTAGGTAGTAAGGTTATAGAAAAAGGACTGTCGGAAGGCTATAGAGAAAGACTTTTTGAAGGAAGACATCCGGTAGCTTTTCTTTTCCTTGAAGTCGATCCGTCGGAAATAGATGTAAATATTCACCCCAATAAAAGAGCGGTCAGGTTCGATGATGAGAAAAATGTAGAAGACTTCATCGCTCTGGCAGTAAAAAATGCCTTGGGAACCAAAGAAGCTGTTGTGAGAGCTGCAAACATTTTCAAAGATACATCTTTGCTTAGAGAAAAATTCTCTCCAAAATACAATGAGGAACCACAGGATTCCACAAGGTCCACAGTCAACGAGACACAATTAAACTATAAAAGTATTATATCAACAAGCTTTTCCGGTGAGGAAAGGATTTCTCCGGATAATTCTTCAGATATTTTTCCAAATAGTTCTTCCACGGAAGCGCCTTCCTTTGTGGAGGTAATAGAAGTGCCTCCGTTAGAGGACGCACCTTGTGTTCCTGAAGAATCTAACATATCTCAAGATACGCAAACTATTGAAATATCCGCACCTTTATATAAGCCTTTTGACTTTGACGACCTTAATATTACAGGTTGCATTTTCAACACATACATCACTGCTGTTGATGATACGAATTTTTATCTTATCGATCAGCACGCTGCCCATGAACGTATTTTTTATGAAAAGTTGGTGGCAGAATACGGGGAGGACGAAAAAGTAAGCCAGCCTATTCTTATGCCAATTCTCATTGATGTGTCTGTTTCCGTTGGGGAAAGGGATGATCTTTGGCTTCCACCTCTGAAGAAAATGGGGTTTGCCATTGAATCTTTTGGGCAAAACAGCTATCGAATAAGTGAAATTCCAACATTTATGGAACTTTCCGAAGCTGAAGATTTTGCTAAAGATTTCATTGACAACTTTGAAAAAAAACAGGATATGCGAAACACCGTCATAATTGACAAGCTTATCATGAAATCCTGCAAATCAGCAGTTAAAGCTCATGATCATTTATCAAAGGAGGAAAGGGACGCCCTAATAAAGGATTTAAAGCAATGTGTCAATCCTTTCAGTTGTCCTCACGGACGTCCGACTTTCATAAAACTTTCAAATTACGAAATAGAAAGATTGTTTAAACGAGTCTAGAAAAACAGCTCATACAATGCTGATGGATATAAGATGAAAAAAATAATAGTCATTGCAGGACCCACTGCAGTAGGTAAAACTGAATATGCTATAAAAGTTGCCGAAGCCTTTAACGGAGAAGTTGTTTCCTGTGACTCCATGCAACTTTATCAATACATGGACATTGGTAGCGCCAAACCTACCGCCCAAGAACTGGCTGCCGTGCCGCACCACCTTGTAGGTGTTGTTCATCCCGATGAGCCTTTTTCTGTTGCAGAGTATCAGCGTCTTGCCAAAACGGCTATAGCGGACATTCTTGCCCGTGGTAAAACACCGGTCATTGCAGGAGGCACCGGATTGTACTTAAATTCTCTTTTGTATGAGATGGACTTCGGCAAAACACCAAAGGATGAAAAGCTGAGAAAGGACCTTGAAGATGAAGCCCAAACCGATGGCCCGGTAGCCATCTATAACCGTCTCAGAGAGGTAGATGCCCATGCGGCCGAGAGAATACATCCCAACAACGTTAAAAAGGTTATCCGCGCCCTTGAAGCTGCATTATCGGGAGATAATATCGGCGATTTTAAGAATTGTACCCAAAGATGTAAGGATTATGACACAATCTTAATAGGTTTAACAAGAGACAGACAGGAATTGTATGATAGAATAAATCTAAGAGTTGATAAACTTATGCAGCTGGGTTTGCCGGAAGAAGTAAAGGGACTGCTTTCCATGGGGCTTACTGAAGATGATATTTCTATGAAAGGCATCGGATATAAGGAAATCATAGGCTGTTTTAACGGAGAATACAGTATTGAAGAAGCTGTAGAACTGATAAAAAAGAATACCCGTCACCTGGCAAAGCGACAGCTTACATGGTTTAAAAGATATGACGATATGCATTGGTTGGATATCAGTGAGTATACAGATGATGAAACTGCAATAGAGGAACTGATTTTATGGTTGAAAAACAAGTTAAAATCCACAACAAAAGTGACAAGCCCGACAACGTAATAAAAAGAGAAAACGACATATACTTTCAGTGCGAGGAAGCCGAAGGCAAACTTCCAAAGTATTTGAGAGGTTTTTTTGCGTATCTGAAAGGGAATGTGTTGCCTCTCAGCAGATTGGCATACTTAAATGATATACGATTTTTTTTTCAATATCTTATCGAAGAAACGGATTTGACCGAAGCGGATGATACTTCCAAAATCAAACTTGAGGAATTACAAGAGATTCAAGCGGTAGACGTGAATATGTTTATCGACTATTGCCGAAAATACAAAGTAGAAACAGAGAAGGCAGTGTATATATATGAAAATACCAACAAAACCCTTGCCCGGAAAAAATCTTCCGTATCTGTGCTCTTTAAATACCTTTATAGAGACGGTCTTGTGGAAAAAAACATTACCGACGGATTTGATCCTATAAGGGTTCCCCGTCCGGGAGAAAAAGAAATAAAGGCCCTGCAAGATGATGAGGTTATGATAATGCTAGATGCTGTTTCTGCAGGCACCGGTCTTACGGAACGCGAAAGGGTGTACTGGGAAAAAACCAAGCTGAGAGATAAGGCCATCCTAATACTTTTTCTCACTTACGGACTTAGACTTTCGGAATTGCAACAACTTAATATATCCTCTTTTAACTTTGGAAGAGGGGAGTTTAAAATCTACAGAAAAAGGGGCAAGGAATCTATAATGCCTCTTAACAAGTCTGCCACTGCCGTTATCTATGATTATATTGATAACGAAAGAGTCGGCGATGACAAACTGGAAGCCGAACATAAGGACGCTTTGTTTTTGTCACTTCAAGGGAAGAGAATGACTGAAAGGCAGATACGAGAGCTGGTGAAAAAGTACACTTCTATAGCTCTAAAAACCTCCAGAAAGACCGGTTACAGCCCTCACAAACTTCGTGCTACAGCCGCCACAAGCCTTATTGGACGAGGAAATTCCATATTTGATGTTGCTGCCTTACTTGACCATGAACAGGTAACTACAACCCAGCTTTACGCCCGGCAGAAAGCTAATGTGAAACGGGATCTGGTCAAAGACATGGAATGGGAAGAGGAACGAAAAGAGAAATAGGAAAATGGGAAAAGAGAAATAGAGAAAGAAAAAGAAATAGAGATGCCTGTGATGAGTCCGAAAAAAGAAGTAGTTACTGAGACTAAGACTGAAGAGAAGAAATACTTTAGGCCTAAGAAAGATACTACAGTTACTCCTATTAAGGATTTATTATATGAAGTGGATAATGTTACTAT
>JAZNUK010000090.1:0-2301 GCA_045592265.1 Candidatus Fimisoma sp.
ACGCTTTCCGGTCCTTTCAAATAATCAAGCATCTCCCATGTTGCATTTGCATCTTTTTCCAAATTACATAAAACAGCAATACAAAGAGCAGTTGTTTTAAATGCCGAATCCAAAGAAGCCTCAGGTAATGCCTTAAGTTCCTCTACACTTGCCGGTAATGCTGCAAAAGTAAAGTTTTCTGTATGATTTCTGCCTTTTGCAATCGCCCGGGAAGCATTTTGTGCCATATTATTTACTGCCTTTGATGCCTCTCTTTTCAATTGGGATGTAACTTGATTGATAATTGAATCAAATAATGCCATTTCCCCGATCTCCTTTACTATAATCGCTCAAAACTCCCTAATTGAACGGTTCCCCGCCGCCTTTTTCCTTACTCATCACGTATTTGCCGGTGATGATACCCTCGCTGTCAAAATAGTGGTAGACTTTATAGTCTTTGGAAACATACATTTCTATTTCTTCGGTGATGCCACCGTCATCTGTGAGCGTCTTCCAGTCCTCCTTCGCAACGCTATTGTTGTTGGCTGTGTAGAAGAATTTATCATCAATCATGAATGCACTCTCCCGCAAAGGCAACTCACTTCCGTCAAATAAGAAGGTATCAGGGTCGCTCATATCAATCCGACACAGGAAATAACCATCCTCCGTTGGGTCCACATAGTACAGGTAGTGTCCATCCAGAATAGGATTGTGAGCAGGTACATAAGTAATGTTGAGTTCAGTGCCGTGGGTGATGTTGTAAAGGTGTAGCGACTCGTCATCTGCGTCATCTTGGAAAATCATCCAGTCAGAACAGATAAAGTAAGGGTAATAAATTTCCTTATTCACCACTGTCTGTAAATCACCGCCATTCTTATCCGTGGATACGAAAGAGTAGTTTTCATCCGTAAAATAGAGACGACCTTCATGAATTTGCAGGTAGTCGCAAGGACCTTCATAAAGCACCTCTGCGCCGGAACCATCTGTCTTAATCCGACAGATTTCCTCAAAATTCCGTATGTAGTAAAGAGTATCACCGTCTTTGCAAAGATAATTAGCAGAGCCGTTTTCATCTAAAATAACAGTTTCTTCAAACTCCGGGAAATCTCCTTTCATATGGAAAGGCGTCGCTCCCAGGTTACCGTCAGCAGATTGAATATGGGTCAGTCCGTAGAGCACCTCATCCTCAATCAGATAGTAGCCATAGGACATGAAATTACTCATAGCCGCAGTCTGTTCTGCATTAAATTCAGGCATATAACTTACCCACGGATTGCTGGCAAGCATATCGGGCATCTGATCCTGACGCTTGAGTGTAAAAGAACCGTCTTTCATGTCCAGTACCAGCGTATCGTCTGTGCATGTACCTTTAACGATTTCTCCGGCAAAATTCAGTTCCAGGGCATCAGGTGTTCCGCTGTAGGTACCCTTGAGGAAGTCCTCAAACAGAACAACGTCAAAAGTTCCCTCCGCATCAAAAGCCAGTGTCATAATGGAGTCTGCCGGTCCAAAAATACCCGTCATATCCTCTCCTGAAAACTCTGTTCCTTCCATTTCCACCTTTTCAACTACCCAGTAACCATCGCTTACCTCTTTTTCCTTCGGCGCGGGTTGACTGGTCTGTTCAGCCAATTTTTCATCTCCACCGCCACAGCCGCTCAAAAGGCACATGGCCATCATACCAGTTAAAATAATTGCTAATACTCTTTTTTTCATTTTTCATTCTCCTCTTACTATTTTTCTGTCCATACATGTCAAATAACGTCTTAGCCGGAAGCATAGAACCGCATATATGGCAAAAGTTTCCTTCCGTATTACATATTGACTTACAATAGCGACAAACTTTTTTCTTTTTCATGGCATCCGGTACAAAACCGAATTCATCTCTTGTTGCTGCCTGTTCTTTTCCGATTACTGCATCCGTTTCCCAAGGCGAGCAAACTACACATTCCAGTTTCTCCGGATTATATAAAGAATCAATTACCCATTTACCGCATTTTTTACATTTATTAAAATGCTTTTCTCCGGTTGTTTTCCATGCCATCTGCAATTCTTCATCCAACGAATTCATTTTGATTGGTTCCGTTGAACAAACAATTGCATGTGAAATATCACAATAAAAACTGTAACGTCTGCCTCCGGAATCGGCAGTGTATTTATAGGTCGCTGTTACATTTCCGTCCTGCATTTTCCTCTCCTTTTGTTTTTCATAAAACCTACTGTCGCAATTGTAAAATCTTTACAATAATAAATCGCCACACTTTTACGACAAATTAGAGTAGGAAAGCCTTTTTTATTTGCCAAAACGGGTGGGAGTGGTGT
>JAZNUK010000091.1:0-9874 GCA_045592265.1 Candidatus Fimisoma sp.
GTATCATCTCCCGGGAATTCATATTCGTCAAGAAGTTCTCTTACTTCCATTTCTACCAGATCAAGTAATTCTTCGTCATCTACCATGTCGCACTTGTTTAAGAATACGATGATGTATGGTACGCCTACCTGTCTTGACAACAGAATGTGTTCTCTTGTCTGTGGCATTGGACCGTCTGTTGCTGCACATACCAGGATTGCTCCGTCCATCTGTGCTGCTCCTGTAATCATGTTCTTTACATAGTCAGCGTGGCCCGGGCAGTCTACGTGTGCGTAGTGTCTGTTTGGTGTTTCGTATTCTACGTGTGCTGTTGAAATAGTGATACCTCTTTCTCTTTCTTCAGGTGCCTTGTCGATGTTTTCAAAGTCTACCTTCTGACCAAGTCCGTATCTTTCAAACAGTGTCTTTGTGATTGCTGCTGTAAGAGTTGTCTTACCATGGTCTACGTGTCCGATTGTACCGATGTTAATATGCGGTTTTGTTCTTTCAAATTTAGCTTTTGCCATTTTAATTGTCCTCCTAAATTATAACGTTATTTTTTTGGAAGTATGGATTCGGGCGTCCCCAAATCCAATTGGGTTTTCCTCAAACCTAACTTTAATTTTACCATATTTAAGGATGTTTGCAAGAGGGATTTTCACAAGTTTTCTATGAAGAAGTCGATAAAAATCTCGCCCCCATACACAAAAAGAAATGCCTGTCACAATTCAATGACAGGCATTTCTTTTTGGAGCTGCTGAGCAGACTTGAACTGCCGAACCTCTTCCTTACCAAGGAAGCGCTCTACCGACTGAGCTACAGCAGCAAAATAATAATCTAACGGTGTTTATCCTACTACATTTTGGTTGAAAAGTCAACTGCAAAAAACAAATAGCACCTGAAATTTGAAATCAAATCTTCACCCTTTTCCTGTTTTAGAAAATCAACAAAAATATAAATATTGCCAGCCCAATAAGACAACCGCAGCCGTCGGGATCTTTACCTTTTTTCTTCCCTCTTTTCTTGTCCTTCAATGCCTCATCTATTTCTTGCACCAGTAATTCAACTCTGTCGTGGCGATAATCACATCCCTTTTCCCTTTTATAATTAACTTTGCCCTCTATCATCTGTTGCATAAATTTCTTCAATCGCCTTAGTTTCCACCTAGGATAATCAGAATTAACAACGTCTCTGGTTATTATATAAAAGAAGTCGTTTTGCAACAGCAGACCATTTTCAACGGCAAGTTTTATGGCCTCATCAACCTCTTTCCCATCACCTGCAAGCCTTATTTCATCGACTACCTTTTTGGCAATTTCAGTAATATCTTCTTCCTCTTTTATCAACGAGGCGAAATCTATTTGTCTATTTTTTTCCGGCTTCTCTTTCAGTCCCGTTCTTTTCTTTCTCTCTTCTTCCGCCCGGAAGGAAGTAGTTTTTTCTAGCCGGTAATCAAAATGTTGATTTTCAACAAAGACCTCGTCACCGGCTCTTTCTCCCGAAAAGCCTTTTGAGCCTCTTGCAATCTTCATTGCCCGATCATAGGCTTCTCTCAGCATTACAAATTCTTCCGGATTTTCCTCCGGATGGGCTTCTCCTATCTTTCTTGAATAAGCTTCTTTTATTGCTTTCCGGTCCGTTGTCGGCTCTATTCCCAGTACACGCCATATATACATTTTAATTCACCAGATCCTTTTTCGTGTGGACATGCGGAATACTATCATCTTCCGCTTCCTTTTTCTGTGTAATTTGCTTCAGCCAGCTATGATACTGTTCTTCATCATCCATATCCACATACAAGTTTTCCACTTTCTCAATAAAATCCACCATCCGATTCCGGCCCCTGCTGATTGCTATCAAGCTGCCCCCATTTAACACCCTTTCAAAGGCCATTATTTCGTTGGCAACCACATCTCTTACTTCTCCTACTGTTTGGGCGTATAAACTTCTTGCTCTCTCTAATATGATTAGGTTTTCCTCATCTTCTGCAGGAAGAATGCATTGTCTTCTGAGCGTTTCAACCCTTTGTCTCAGTTCTGTGTCCGTTAAATCACTTTCCCGTCCTTTTATCAATAATCTGCTTACTTTTCCGGTTTTTAAATACTTTGCCGTTACCTCAAGTATACCGTTCAAGTCGTACATGAAGCTTACCTCCACGCCATTTTCATCTCTGCGCAAAGGCTTAATGTCTACACGTAGCGTACCTATATGCAAGTTGTCATCTGCATAAAATTCTTCCCCCTGGAAAACATTAAATTCAAGCCTTGTTTGACCATCTTGTATAGGATAATAGGTGTGTTTTCTTATTGCTGGAAGCGGTGTGTTTCGTTCTATTATTACACTCATTAAGTCTCTTTCTTCATCCTGCCTGTTGTATATGTTTACTCCTAGTGAAAAAGGACATATATCCGTTAAAACCGTATCTTTAATTTCTCCTTTTCTTTCTTTAATGGCGGCGTAAACACCCACTCCGTATGCAACTACATAATCAGGCGAACCTATATAAATAGGCTCCCTTCCCAGGATATGTTCTATGTACATCTTGACCACAGGCATTTTACAAGAACCACCTACCATTATTACATCATCTATGTCTTCCATGGTCATACCGGCATCCATTAAAACTTTATTGACAGGCTTACAAAATTCTTTGAACAAATCTCCGCAAATCATTACCACATCCTCTCTGCTCAAGGTCAATTTCTCTACAGAAACACCATTGGCATATATCATCTCCGTAGATTCTTTATCTGTAAGTCTTTTTTTGGCTTCCTCTGCACTCTTCAATAAAATCTGCTGTTGGTCAGCAGTGAGTTTAGCAAAAATCATGTCTTTCTTTTGACAAAAATATCTGGCTATTGCATTGTCAAAGTCTAAGCCCCCCAAATGGTTGTTTCCGCTAATGGCCACTATATTGACTATGTTGCCAAAACATTCTACCAAAGACACATCTAATGTTCCTCCGCCAAAATCAATGACCATAAACATTGCGTCACTATGGCGAAAATCATTCTGATATGCCAGCGCTGCTGCAGATGGCTCATTGACCAGCCTTTCCACCTTTAATCCGGCTAACCTTCCGGCCTTCTTTGTTGCACTTCTTTGCTCATCGTTAAAGTATGCAGGAACACTTACAACAGCCTCTTCAACCGGCTCCCCTAAAAAAGCCTCTGCATCTCTCTTTAGTTTCCTTAGTACGAATGAAGAAAGTTCTTCAGCATTGTATTTGTTTTTCCCCAGACTGTAGACCTTCTTCGTTCCCATGAAGCGTTTAAACTTGCCGGCAGTTTTTTCGGGATGTGTAATCAGTCTTTCCTTGGCTGCTCTTCCAACCAAAATATTACCATCATCATCTACGCCTACCACGCTTGGAGTAAGAACCTCTTCCGACCCTGATGCATCGGGAATGAGAACAGGAGAACCATCCTTCCAAACAGATGCCAGACTATATGTTGTGCCTAAATCTATCCCAATAATTGCCATTGTAAATCCTCCTTCTATCCTGAAGCCAAGTATTCCTAGTCTCAATATCTTCAATATCCCTAAACTCAATATCCCAGATACCCATATATTTTTCTTTTTATCCTCTGTATAGCATTGTCTACAGCCTTTTGGCTTTTCCCTAGGGTCTCAGATATTTCTCTATATGTCTTTCCTTGCAGAATTTCATTCCACACCTTTTTTTCCAGCGGACTGAAAAAGTCTCCACCATCCGCCTTAAGAAATTCTCCTACTTCTTTCATGACCATCAAAGTTTCCGGATTGCTGTCATCCTTTGATGTGAATATCTCCTCCAGAGTCTCCGCCTCTTCAAAATCGCCTTTTTCATAATTCAAAGATAACGATTCATTTAAAATCTGATGTTTTTGCATATTGGCTCTGCGAATGGCGGATATTATCTGTCTATTTATACATACTTCGGCAAAAGTTTTGAAAGACGCTTCTTTGTCATCACGATATTCTCTAATGGCCTTAAAAATGCCAATCATACCTTCCTGTATAACATCTTCTTTGTCTCCACCGATGATGAAGTACATGTTGGACTTTATCTTTGCCAACCCTTTATATTTAGCAATGAGAAACTCTTCCGCCGTGGCGCTTCCCTCTTGTGCCATTTTCACCAATTCTTCATCTGTAAGAATATTAAAACTATCTCTGTCCATCTCTTTGTTTTCTCACTTCATACATGAGTACTGCCGCTGCATTGGAGGCGTTAAGTGAAGTAATTTTACCTACCATAGGCATGGATACGATAAAGTCACAATTTTCCTTTACCAGCTTGCTTATACCTTTTCCTTCACTTCCTACAACTACCGCCAACTTCCCTTTTAAATCTGCTTTATAGTATTCCTGTCCTCCCATATCGCAGGCAGCAATCCAGAATCCTTTATCTTTCAACTCGTTAATGGTTCTCACCAAGTTGGTGACCCTTACACACGGAACATACTCTATGGCTCCCGCAGATGTCTTGGCAACAGTTTCTGTTAAACCACAGGCATTCCGTTTTGGAATTATAACTCCGTGCGCTCCGGCACATTCAGCGGTTCTCATTATAGCCCCTAAATTATGCGGATCTTCGATGTTGTCCAATATAATTACAAAAGGATCTTCTCCTGCAGCATCTGCCTTGGCAAAAATATCCTCTACATCTTTATATCCGTAAGCACTTACATAAGCGGCCACACCTTGATGAGTGCTTCCCTCAGCCAACCTATCCAATGTAGTTTTTTCCGTTTTCAAAACGGGAATTCCCCTTTCCTTGGCCAAGGCGTTTATTTTCATGGCAGATCCTTCCGCACCCTCCTGCAAAAGAATCTTGTCTATTTCTCGCCCGCTTTTAAGGGCCTCTATAATCGGATTTCTTCCTATTATTATATTGTCGTTTTTCTTAGCCATGATTTTTCCTCTTGTATTCCGTAAATCGATAAATTATGCCCTTCTCCTCTTTTGCTTCGCTTTCCCACACCTTTTCAAATAGAGGATGCTCTCTCAAAGAAGGGATATATTTATCAGCATGGAAAGTGCGTTCTATCTCCGTTATATAACAAGTATCACAGTATGGCAAAAGCTGTGTATAGATTTCCGCACCACCTATTATCATAAGATCCGGCCCGTCATATTTCTCTATAAGTTCTTCCAAACTGTGCACCACCTGGCATCCTTCCTTTTGGAAGTTTCGGTCACGGGTTATAACCACATTTGTCCTTCCCGGGAGAGGATTGCCGCCCGGCAAGCTTTCTAAGGTTTTACGTCCCATTGCCACGGTTTTGCCCATGGTTTTTTCCTTGAAATATTTCAAATCTCCCGGCAAGTGGCACAAAAGATTGCCCTCTTTGCCTATTCCCCAATTCTTATCTGTTGCAACTATAAGTTTCATATGTTTCCCTCTTCACGGCTCATTTCCGGTGCTAGATAGCAATAGGAATATCGAGAACCTGCGGGTTCTTCTGATAATCCTCGATTATAATGTCATCTGTAGTAAAATCATAAAAATCCTTAATATCCGGATTGAGCCTGAACTTAGGCGCCGGATACTGTGGCCTTGTGATTAACTCTTTAACTATCGGTATATGTCTGTCATAGATGTGGGCATCGGCAATTACGTGTACCAGTTCTCCCGGTACCAAATCCGAGACCTGAGCAAACATGTGCACCAAAACAGCATACTGAACTACGTTCCAGTTGTTTGCTGCCAAAATATCCTGAGAACGTTGATGAAGTATTGCGTTAAGTTTGTTTCCGGTCACATTAAATGTCATGCTGTAGGCACATGGTTCAAGGCCCATCTCCATAAGATCATCGAACTTATATATGTTAGTCAAAATTCTTCTGGAATAAGGAGTGTTCTTTAGTTGCCATAACACGTTGTCGACTTGGTCCATCTCTCCTTGAGCAAACTTATATTTTACACCCATCTGATAGCCGTATGCTTTACCTATTGAGCCGGTTTCATCAGCCCATTCATCCCAAATATGTCCCTTTAGGTCTTTGATATTGTTGGACTTTCTCTGCCATATCCAAAGAATTTCATCTACTGCGGTCTTAATTGCAGTAGGTCTCAAAGTCAAGGCAGGAAACTCCTCCTGAAGATTGTAACGGTTAACAACACCAAAAGTTTTGATAGTATGTGCCGGCGTTCCGTCCTCCCATTTGGCTCTAACGGTTTGCCCCTCTGAGGAAAATCCATTATCTATAATTTCTTTGCACATATTTACAAACAACACATCCGCTTTGCTCATCTGTTCTTTCCTTCCAATTCTATAATCTCTATGGCTCTTTCTACAATCTGAGCCAGTCTTTCTTCCTGATCTTGCAAATGCATTAGCCCCAATATGGCTTCAAAAGCCGTTGCATGCTTATATGTCAAAGGAGCAACATTTTTGGGTTTGGAAGCAATTTTGTGGTTTCGCGCTCTTTTAATGAGAGAAATTTCTTCCGAAGTGAAAAAATCCTCTTCCATCATTCTCTTCAATGCAAAGGCCTGTCCTTCCGCTTTCACGAAAGCCACCGCCTTTTTGTGAAGTGCATCTGCATGGCACTGCCCCATCATTATACAGTGTTTTCTCACATAAATTTCATAGACAGCATCGCCTATATAGGCCAATGCTGTCGTGTTAATATCCTTTATATTATCCGTCATTTTATCCTCTGATAATCTGCACTCCTTGCGGTGTGTCTTTAAGGGTTATTCCCTTTTCCTTGAGAATATCTCTTATTTGGTCTGCTCTTGCAAAATCTTTAGCCTTTCTCGCAGCCTGCCTTTCATCTATCAAAGCTTGAATTTCAGGATCTATTTCCTGTTCTTCTTCCATTCCGTCCTGTTGAAGCAATCCTAAAATTGTGGTAAGTTCCATAAGCAAATCCAAGCACTTCTGGGCGAACTCCTTTGTCGCGCCACCCTTAACAGCAGTATTTATGGCTGTAATAAGTTCAAATACTACGGATATGGCATCGGCAGTATTCAAATCATCATCCATGACCTCAATGAATTTCTGCCTGAATTTATCAAATTCTGCCACCAATTTGTCTTCTTCTTCAGTCATTTCTCCCTGGCCTGTGGCAATAAGATGTTTAAGATTACTCTTGGCATTTCTCATTCTGGCAAGACCATTCTGGGATTGAGTAAGTATTTCTTCACCAAAATCAATAGGTCCTCTGTAGTGCCCGCTAAGTATGAGAAATCTCAAAGTCTCGCCATCGTACACTTGAAGTAAATCTCTGACAGTCCTGAAGTTGCCCAGCGACTTGGACATCTTTATTCCATCTATATTGATGTATCCGTTATGCATCCAATAATGAGCAAAATCTTTTCCACTGTGGGCCTCGGATTGGGCAATTTCATTCTCATGGTGCGGGAACTGCAAATCCTGCCCGCCGGCGTGAATATCGATGGTGTCTCCTAAATATTTTTTGGACATAGCCGAGCACTCAATATGCCAACCGGGTCTTCCCATTCCCCATGGAGATTCCCATGCGATTTCGCTGTCCTCTTTTCTGGCCTTCCAAAGAGCAAAATCCAATGGGTCTTCTTTCTTTTCCCCCACCGCAATTCTTGCTCCTGAAATAAGGTCATCTATATTCTTTCCTGAAAGCTTGCCATAACCTTCAAACTTCCTTGTTCTGTAATACACATCTCCGTCTGCCTCATAAGCATACCCCAAGTCAATAAGTTCCTGAACAAATTTGATTATATCGTTCATTGTTTCAGTTACTTTAGGATGGATGGTTGCTTTTTTAACATTGAGGGCCGCCGCATCCTTGTAGTACTCTTCAATATATTTTTCGCTGACCTCTCCCGCAGGAATACCTTCTTCTTTAGCCCTGTTTATTATCTTGTCATCAACATCCGTAAAGTTCTGGACAAATTTAACCTTGTATCCTCTGTATTCAAGGTATTTTCTCATGGTATCAAAGACCACAAAAGGCCTGGCGTTACCTATATGAAAGTAGTTGTAAACGGTAGGCCCGCAGACATACATCTTTACCTTTCCTTCTTCAATAGGTACGAATTCTTCTTTTCTGTTGGTTAAAGTATTATATATTTTCATGGTTACATTCCTCTCCTAATTGAGCTTCTTCTAAACTGTTTTGTGCTTCACGCAGCCTGTTTTCCAAAGTAACAATTCTTCGTCTTAAGCATTCTATTTCTACAGCAACAGGATCCGGTAAATCCACTTGGTTGAGATCCTGTGTGCTTTGTCCGTTTCTCTTCACTATGGTACCCGGTATTCCCACCACCGTACAGTTGTTGGGAATTTCTTTCAAAACCACAGAGCCTGCTCCTATTTTTACATCGTTACCCACGGTAAAAGGGCCAAGGACCTTGGCGCCGGAACTTATAACTACCCGGTCACCGATGGTAGGATGTCGTTTCCCCGAATCTTTTCCCGTACCTCCCAGAGTAACACCCTGATAAATGGTTACATCGTTACCTATCTCTGTAGTTTCTCCAATGACCACGCCCATTCCATGGTCTATGAAGCAACGTCTGCCTATGGTTGCCCCCGGATGTATTTCAATGCCGGTGAACCATCTGGCTTGCTGCGAAATGATTCTGGCAATTAACTTTAACTTATGCCTATAACACCAGTTAGCCGGTCTGTGCAAAATAAGTGCCCATATTCCCGGATAGCAAACAAGAACCTCGAAGCCATTACGGGCCGCCGGGTCTTTCTCTACCATATTCCTGATATCTTCTCCAACTTCTTTGAAAAATGCCATACTCTTAAAACTTCCTATTTCCTAAAATTATTCTTCTACAACCCTTACAGTTTTCATTACCTGAGGTTGGAGAGGGCAATCTCCCCAATCTCTTCTTACAGAAACGATTTTGTCAGCAGCTTCCATTCCTTCGGTAATTTTTCCAAAAGCAGCATACTGCCCATCTAAATGAGGCGCATCTGCAACCATAATAAAGAATTGAGATCCTGCCGAATCAGGATGCATTGCTCTTGCCATAGACAAAACGCCTCTGGTGTGCTTCAAGTCGTTTTTAATTCCATTGGAAGCAAACTCTCCCTTTATATTATGACCGGGACCTCCTGTTCCGTTACCTTGAGGACAGCCTCCCTGAATCATAAATCCCGGAATAACCCTATGGAACACAAGACCATCATAAAAGCCTTCCGATGCAAGCTTTTCAAAATTTTCTACAGTTATAGGCGCCACTTCAGGGTATAATTCACCCTTCATAACATCACCGTTTTCCATTTCAATTATAATCTTTTTCATATTATTGCTCCTTTACATAAGAATGCCCCCAAAATACCCATAATTATAATTATGGTGAAGGCTTTGATTTTAAATTTCTTTGCTAAAACGAATGCGGCTATTGCCATTATTATCTGAACAGGTTTTATAATCTCCATCAATTGGGTTACTGCTACAACTTGCTGAAAGTCCTCTGACAGCAAGGTGGTTTTTCCCATGATGATAAATCCCGCCATAATCATTCCGACAGAAACAGGTCTGACTCCTTCAAGGGCTCCTTTTATAAGAACGCTCTCCTTATTCCTGTTTATAAATCGACTGCATACCGCCACAAGGATAAATGAGGGAACCGCTACTCCAAGAGTTGCTGCCGCTGCTCCGCTAACACCCGCCGCTTCAAAACCGGCGAAAGTGGCCGCATTAACTGCCAAAGGGCCGGGAGTAGCTTGGGATATTGCAAAAAGATTTGCAAACTCATCTCCATCTATGGCTTCAAAAAGAATTACACTTTCATATATCAAAGGCAAAATTGCCATTCCACCTCCAAATCCTATGAGGCCGATTTTGGCAAAGGTTAAAAAGAGTTTAAGAAGAATGTTCATGTCTCTTCGCCTCCTTCCGGTCCTTTGACACACGGTAAATGCTACCTGCTACAATGCCCGCAGCGATTACCCACACCGCGCTT
>JAZNUK010000092.1:0-44456 GCA_045592265.1 Candidatus Fimisoma sp.
GCTGGACGGTAATCCCACCATCTCAGCCCACCATGCTGGACCACCAAACCGGCCCACCACTTTGTGCAAGGTATTTAATTATAGCCCACCAAGTCAGCCCACCATCTCGTGAACGGTTCCCACCAACTTGTGCAAATACCCAATCTTCTTCCTTTTCGCTCCACCCAACATTTGGCATAGAGCCTTTTTAATCTGCACCCAAGTACATAGCCTGGGTCTAAAGACCTTATTTATTCTTCTTATTTAAAGCAACTCCCACTACAATTATCACCGCAAATACTATGAGGTAGAACAGTACCGGCATTGTGAAGGTTCCTGCTGCCTTTGCAATAAGATAAGGCTTAATTCCGTGAGCAAAGATTGCCGCAATAACCATAAATGCACTTCCCACCAAAGCCAAGGAAGGCAGGACAAAACGCTTGAAAGTTCCCAGGTCAGTTGCCTTCTTCATAAATGAAATGAAGATAGGAATATATATACCGTATATGGTTATGATAGGCAGTTCTGATGAGTCAAAACCGAAAATACCAAACCAGTTTGTAGGAGCAAGGTTTGCACCGTAGAAGAATACAAACCAAATTGCACACATGAACAATCCAAAAATTGCTGAGTTTGGAGGCATGTTTGTCTTTTCATCAATCTGATTGAACACTTCCGGCTTAGGACCTTCGTTTCTGGCTGCGATAGCAAATACACCACGGGTGCTTGCAACCATAAGACCGTTTAAAGTTCCAAGACATGAAATAGCTATGAACAGATTAAGTATGTTTCCTAAAACATTACCAAAGATGTTAACGAAAGCAACTGTTGCTCCGTCTGTAATCAGCTGATCGTTAGATGCTCCACCTGCCACTCCTATGTAGTACAACACATAAGTAGCGATTATGATAATTGCGCCCACTGTCAATGCTATAGGAAGGTTCTTCTTTGAATCCTTTATTTCCGAATTGATTGAAGTTGCAATAATCCATCCTTCATATGCAAAGGCTGTAGCTACTACTGAGCCAAACAGAGGGCTGATATTCACTACGCTGTTATCAACCTGAACATCGGCAATTGTGGTAAAGTTTTCAGTAAGCTGTCCTGTCACAAGTCCATATACAACGCCTACTATAGCCATCAAGAAGAGTGGTATCAACTTGATAATAGTCGTTGACACCTGAAGCTTTCCTGCCAATTTTGGTGAAAGGGCATTTACCGCATAAGCGAAGCACAAGAAGAACAAGGACAATACCATACATTCTGTTCCTGCAACCGCTCCACCTTCAGTAAGCACCAAATCAGGGTTCATGGACTGAACGAATACGAGAGTATATCTTGCTGTCAGCCATGCCAATACAGATGTCATTGAAGGATAGTAAATTGTAGCTGCAAACCAACCTACTCCATAGGCATATTTGCGACCTACCATAGCTTCTGCATAGTCTACTATACCATTAACTTTTTCATATTTTGTTGCCATTGTGGCAAATGCCAGCGCACACACCAGCATAATAGCTCCACCGATTATCCATGCAAGGATTCCAAGAGGCATATCCCCTTGAGTTGCCTGGAGAATTGCCTGAGCTTTAAAGAAAACGCCGGAACCGATTACGATACCAACAACCATACAGATCGCGGTAACCAGTCCGTATTTTTTCTCTAGACTTTTTTCCATTTTCTATAACTCCTCTCGTGTTTATACACTTTTTTATAAATCTTTTCCAATTCTAACACAAAAGGCTTTCCGTTTCAATGAAAAAAGGCTATAATAGTGGGTATATTTTCTATTTTTTATTAAAAATCATAGTAGAATAAAGGAAAAGTATATGAGCAGAAACAGAATGGGAATTTTAATAACAATAGTTGCAGCAATTCTATGGGGTTTTTCAGGAACTTGTGCTCAATATATCTTTGAAAGATTTCCCATCGCTCCTTCACATCTCACTTCCATCAGAATGTTAAGTGCAGGAACCATACTGGTTATTACAGGGTTTATAAAAAATAAAGCCAATATGCTTGCGCCGTGGAAATCTAAAGAAGATAGTTGTATGTTGATTATCTTCGCCATCTTTGGAATATTATTTTCACAGCTTACTTATCTTCAGGCCATTTCTTATACTAATTCAGGCACCGCAACTATCCTTCAATATATCGGTCCTGTTTTGGTTATGGTTACCTCTTGTATCCTCAGCAGGAGACTCCCTTCCTTAAAGGAAGCCATTGCAATAATATTGGCTATGACGGGAACTTTCTTCATTGCAACCCATGGTGACGTATCAACTATGGTTATCAATACTCCCGGATTAATATGGGGAATCCTGGCCGCTATCGCCCTTGCCCTTTACAGCCTTATCCCCGGAAAAATTGCCGGCAAATACGGCAGCGTCTCTATTACGGGATATGGTATGATCATAGGCGGTATTGCTCTGGCTGTTTCTTCACGGTTATGGCAACTGAATCTAGATGTTGATTTTAGATTTTTTCTCGCTTTTTCCGGCATTGTAATTTTCGGTACGGTACTTTCTTATAGCATGTATCTGAAAGGACTTACCATGATAGGCCCGGTGAGAAGCAGCATGATTGCAAGTATTGAACCTGTTGCGGCTGCCGTCTTCATGGTAGTTTGGTTGAGCGCTCCTTTCCACTACATGGATGCTGTGGGCTTCGTCTGCATATTGGCTACGGTTTTTCTCTTGGCAAAACCTGCAACCAACTAAGCTATTACTACCTCCGTCAAGTTTTTTGACAATATGTGTTTTTCACATTTACCCCCTAACTGACTTTCGATAAGTTCCTTAAGTTCATCCAAAGCAAGGTTAAGAACATCGTCTCTTTCCCCTTCAACAGTTTCAATACACATAAATGCATTGACGGTATCTTCCGTAAGCATGGTTCTAACCGACTCCCGCCAATTGAAGCATCTGCAAATGGCCCCGGCCTCGTCCTTATAAAAGATTTCTCCCACATATGGAGGTTCGCTCTTTTCGCTTCCCAATGTTACAAACTCTTCATTCCCATCAGCCAGGGTCAATCTATTATCGCCTACGAAAGCATCTATATCCTCTCCGCCCACAGGAATCCCGTATTTGAGAGAAATTCCATTATAAATATCCACCAGCGGATTTATACTTCCGATCTCTCCTCCTTTAGAAACACGCTTTAACAGAGCCTCAATGGAGCACCTTGCTCCTTTCTTAGTCTTAAACTTATAAAACGCCTCTCTCCAAACTTTTATGATTGGATTCTCCGTGAATTCAGGATTTTGAATATGTTTTTGAGCGAGTTTTTGAGCTTCGTTTAGATAACCTACATATTTTTCATTATCTTTGATATGGTTATCAATGTTATTACATATTAGAATACCTATCTTAGCATTAGGGAAAATTTCCAGAAAGTCCTTCTCAATTATAAATCTTTTCATTCTTTGTTCCTCCTATTATTTTTTATTATCAAAATAATTCCTATGACACTGACAACTGCCTCTGTTGCAGGAAAAGAAAGCCACACACCGGTAATTTCCAAAAACCTCGATAACAAAAAAGCCATGGGAACTATAATCAAAACACCTCTAAGCAGGGATATAATCTGTGCCGGGAGAGCCTTCTCCATAGAACTGAAATATATAGCGATACAAATATTAACTCCCGCAAAAATTATTCCGGTAAAATAAATTCTCAGTCCATCCACTGCAATAATCTCTAAAACAGAGCTGTTTTCACTGTTAAAAATTGATGCAATGGGCTCAGGAAAAAAGAATATTATACTATAGACCACGGTTGAAACCATGGCAACTGTGAATACAGCGTATTTCATCAACTTTCGGATGCTCTCCCCATCAGATTTTCCATATGCTTCACTTATCAAAGGCTGTGTTCCTTGGGCAATTCCATTGAAAATAGCGATAACTACTATTGAAATATTAGCAACTACACCATATGCAGCGACACCTATATTCCCTTCAATTGACAATATTATCATATTAAAGATCATTATTACTATCCCACCCGACATCTCCGTTACAAAAGACGGAACACCCAGTGACATAATTCCAAGAATCAAAGAAGATTTTGGTCTTGTGGGTTTTAGATGAAAATTGTTTTTCTTCTTCAATACATGAATAGACAAAACCCCTATACTTATAATCGGTGACATACAGGTTGCAAGGACAGCTCCGAAAATTCCCATCCCCATGGGAAATATAAATATGTAGTCCAGTATTATATTGGAAAAGCTCCCTGTAATCATGGCTGTCATAGATAGCTTAGGATTGCCATCGTTTCTGATAAAAGGCATGATGACATTGTTCATGGTGAATGCGGGAGAAAAAATAAAGAGCATTCTCAAATACATATTAGTCATCTCGAAGGTTTCTTCGTCAGCACCAAGTAAGTATGTCAATCTTTCACAGAATAGGATTCCAATCATTTCAAAGAGCAGCGATATGGCAATGGCTGCCATTATGGTGTTGGTGAATATTTCATCCGCTTTTTCCTGTTGTCCCCGGCTCTGGGCGATAGTATATCTGGTTCCTCCTCCCATACCAAGCATCAAGCCAAAACTGTAGATGAAGTTAAATGCAGGTATGGCAAGATTGAGTGCTGTAAGCCCTGCAATGCCAAGACCCTGAGCGATAAAAAATGTGTCTGCAAGAATATAGCAGGAAAGGCCAAGCATCCCCAAAACATTGAGAGAAGAATACCTTATAAAAGTTTTTAATCGAATATTATTTTCCATTTATTCTCCTAAAACAAAAGCGTTGCAACTTCGTATCTTCTAAGGCCTAACGATACGAAATCCAACGCTTATGGTCGTCCTTACCCGGCGGCAAGCAAATTTTATTTTCTTTTTCTAATTATAACACATTCCAATCAAGATTGTATATCTATATCCTTAATTTTCAGATTCTTATTTACGTTACCGCTCACCAGCGTGTAGACTACCGCAGTCAGAGGAATGAAGAAAATCATTCCTAAGAGTCCGAAGAACTTTCCTCCCAGAAGCACTGCAACCAAGGTCCACAGTGCTGACAGTCCCACAGAATTTCCCACAACATGAGGGTAGATGAATTGATTTTCTATAAACTGTGCAACCTGAAATACTATGATAAACAAAATTACCTTGCCCGGTGCAATGAGGAATATGAGTATTGCCCCCAAGGCACAAGATAGAAATGCCCCTACATAAGGAATAAAGGAAAAGATTCCCGTCAGCACGCCTATCAGTCCTGCATAAGGCAACTTGAATATTGCCAGTGACAAAAATATGAGAAAGCCCAAAATCACCGCCTCCATACACTGTCCTGAAAGGAATTTGGCGTATGTGTCAGAAAGAAGCTTTGTCACATAACATACTTTATCTGCCGCAGGTTTTTTCAGATAAGCATATATGAATTTTTTACTTTGCCGTCCCAAGTCTTCTTTCCCCAGCAGAACATATATACATATTATGACTCCGAATACTGCAGTAATTGCATAGGAAACTGTAGAGGTGGTTATTCCTACCAGCGAATCCACGACACTTCCCACACCACCAAGGGTTTTTTCGGCGACTGTCTTTAAATCAAACTCTTCCAGCCATTTTGTCAAATCATCAAAATCCCATTCTAAAGTATTAAGATAGGCAATGATTTCCGGTATCTTGGCTTCAACGGAAGCGTATACACTTTTGGCAGAACTGGCCAGCTCCGGAACTAGAAGTGTAAATACCAAAACCAGCACCAAAATTATGCACAGAAAAGTAGCCAATAAACTGATTCCACATAAGTTTTTACCGTTTCCGGATGTCTTTCCTTTAATAGGAATCTTGGCAAAAAGTCTTTGAAATGCACTCATAGGCACATTTATAACAAATGCCAATACCAGTCCCACTATTACCGGCAATACCAGTACCCCAAAGGCTTTAAGTACCCCTAGCGCCGCAGGCAGATTCATAAGCAAAGCATATAAACCCACTCCGAAGGCAATAAATCCTAATATCTTTTTAGTCCCTTTATCCATCTTCTACCCCTTATTTCGATTTATAGTACAACATGCAATGACAGTATCCCTCAAATTCAGGATCTTTTATCTGATTCTTAAACTCCTGGCATACACATTTATTTTCTTCTGTTCTCTCCACTCTGCAAGGACAATACCCTCCTGTCTTTTCAAGACCTTCCTTAATTGACTTAACCACTTGCTCGTCGGCATTCAAAGTAACTTTCATGGCCTTTCTAAGTACTCCTTTCCTAAATCAAACCTTAATTTTTATTTACAAGGCTCTACAGTTGTTTCTATTTTAACATTTTTTGAGAGCTTGACAACCTTTTTATAAGCTTATAATAAAAAGAATCCGCTGCCCTTCTTTGTATTTTGCCTCTATATTCCCTTTGTGAAATTCCACGATGGATTTAGCCGAAGATAATCCGATTCCATATCCTCCGCTTTTCTGAGTTCGAGCACTGTCACCCCTATAAAATCTCTGAAACAATATTTCCGGATTCCCCGTCAAAGGAGCTGCTGATGTGCTCTCTATGGTAAGAATGGTATTTTTTCCGGTTTTGCTGAGGGTAACTTCTATGATGCTATCTTCTTTTGAGTATTTAACTGCATTATCCATAATGATAGATATAAGTCGACCTAGTGCATCTCGGTTGCCTTTTACGGAGACCTCTTCAAAAACTCTGTTTATCCCAAGTTTTTTCCTTTCAGCCGCTGTTTCATACATATTCACCGTATCTTCTGTTAATTCCTTCAATGAAAACTCTGTCATGTTCAGTGTTAAGGCCGTTTCGTCCATCTTTGACAGTAACAGCAGATTTTGCATAAGGCCGTTAAGCCTTTCTGCTTGCTCCTTTATATTTTTTATCCACTTGTTTTCCCCGTTATATAATTCCATGGCCTCTGCATTGGATAGTATTATGGCAAGAGGCGTCTTTATTTCGTGTCCTGCATCTGTTACAAATTGTTTCTGTCTCTCCATATTTTCCGCAATCGGTGATATGGCCTTTTGTGACAATAAGATAACAACAAGCAACATCATCAACCAACATCCCAGCCCGCTGAAAATAGATATTACCAGAACCATTATAAGTGACTGTTTTTTTAAGCTGTTGTCCAAAAGAACCACATTTATCTCCTCTCCCTTTGGACCTTGAATTTCATTTTTGGCAAACAAATAGTCATGATGTCTCCCTCTTATCTCTCCGTAACTCATTATCTCTTCCGCCAGTTGCATGGCTTCTTCTTCACCTATAGAGGTAATATTTGTTAAATTAACTCCGATGACTTCGCCCTCTTGGGAATACCTGACGGAAAAATATGGTTGTCTCATGTCTCCTTCCCGGACAAGAGGTTTACCTAAAAAACTATTTTCTTGTTTTGGCGGTGGCGAATTTCTGAAATCACCTCTGCCTTCGCAAAGAACAGTCAGAAGCTCTTGGGATTGTCTCTGCTGCACCGTATAATTGGTTATGTTAAGGGCGGCCAAAAGAACTACCAGCAAAAGTGTTATTGCCATCATTGCTGCTTTTATGAATTTTTTCTTTAGAGTCTTTATCATTCTATTTTCTCCATAGTGTATATCCGATATTTCGCTTAGCCTTTATCTCAATATCCGCATTTACAGCTTTCAATCTCTTTCTGAGATATGATATATAAACCCAAACCGTGTTTATTTCTGTTTCCGAGTCATACCCCCAAACCTTTGCAAAAATATGATCAACAGACAGATATGTGCCTTGGTTCAGCATAAATAATTCCATGAGCCTGTACTCAATTTTGGAAAGAAGGGTAGTGCCACCATCTCCTTCCAATTCATACGTTTGCTGATTAAGCTTTGTGTTGCCGCAAGTGAGTACTGAAGGTGTAAACTCCTCTCTCCTACGAAGTATTGCCCTTATCCTTGCCAAAAGCTCTCCCATAGCAAAAGGTTTGGGCAGGTAGTCATCGGCTCCTGCGTCGAGGCCTCTAATTCTGTCCTCCACATCAGCCTTGGCAGTAAGGAGTAGTATTGGAATTTTACAGCCTTCCTTTCTAAGTTGTTTCAGAACTTCTATGCCATCCATTCCCGGCATCATAATATCTAAAATTATTCCGTCATATTTGTCGTTTTGCGCATAGGCCAATGCGTCTTCTCCATTGTAAACCGCATCCACCAGATAATTATGGTAACTTAAAATGTCTACTACAGCTTCGGACAAGCTTCTTTCATCTTCTGCGAATAAAAGTTTCATAGTCATCACCTCTCACCTTATATACCATTATATCTTTAAAGTTACCTTAAATCTATAAAAAATCCCCCTCTACCGGTTAGTCCGGTAAAGGGGGACATATTATCCTATTTTTTAGTCAAAAGTCAAAGACGGGGCAGTATATACACGTCCTCCAAGTTCGTTATCCAACATGTACAGACTCTTTGGATCGCCACCGAAAAGCTCAAATTTCTTTATGAGATTATCTGCATTGGTTTCTTCTTCTCCCTGTTCCTTAACAAACCAATCGAGGAACTGCATGGTGCGGAAGTCTTTAATGTTGTATGCCGCTTCATAAATATCATTTATGAGGCTCGTCACATACTGTTCATGCTTAAGACCTTCCTCCAAAACAGCCTTGGCACCGGTAATATCAACCGACGGCTTAGCAATAGCCTCCAGCACAACTTTCTCTCCGTTGTTCTGCAGGTACTGAACAAAGAGCATAGCATGGTCTCTTTCTTCCTGAGCCTGTATCTTATACCAGTTTCCAAATCCGTCTAAGCCTTGATCATAATAGTAGTTTGAAAAGTCCAAATACAGATATGCCGAATAAAACTCTTTGTTTACCTGCTGATTCAATAACTCTACTACTTTCTTGTCTAACATAATTTACCTCCATTTTTTAATTTAACAGTTTTATCATTAAAATCTACAAATCTTATTTTGTTTCCGGAGCATCGTGTTTTCTTGACGAACTATTACGACCTTGCCATTCCGTCCACACTTAATACAACACCTGTAATATATGACGCTTCATCCGATGCTAAAAATACAAAGGCATTTGCAATGTCCTCCGGCTGTCCCAAACGTCTCAAAGGAATCTGTGCAATCATTGGATCAATAACTTCCTTAGGCACTGCCTTCATCATATCTGTCTCCGTAATTCCCGGTGCAACAGCATTTACCCGCACACCCTTTGGTCCCAGTTCCCTTGCCAAGGAAACGGTGAATCCGTTAACGGCAAACTTAGATGCAGGGTAGGCTATGCCGCTAGGCTGGCCTGAAATGCTTACCATGGAAGATGTACTCAGTATAACTCCCTTGCCATTGGCTACCATACATTCGGCGGCAACTCTGGTGGCATTAAATACGCCCTTAACATTCAAATCCATTACCTTGTCAAAAGCTTCTTCCGTGTATTCTATAAACGGTGTGCTTTCAGAAACACCTGCATTGTTTACTAAAATATCTATGCAACCAAATTCTTCAATTGCTTCTTGGAAGCTTTTCCTAACGGAATCAAGACTGCTTAAGTCAGGACACACCCCTCCGATTTTTGCTTCAGGATATTTTTCCTTTAACTGTGCTACTGCCTTGTCAACAGATTCTTTACTGCTGGCCGCGATTATAACCGTAGCCCCTTCTCTCAGGAAAGCATTGGCCGTTGCAAAGCCAATTCCTCTGCTTCCTCCTGTAATTACTGCCACTTTATCTTTAAGTCTCATGGAACTTACCTCCTTTTTTCTGTTATTTATAATATACCCACTTTTTGTGGATTACACATATATTGACTTAACTTTTTCTCAGATTCCGAGCTCATGGTCAAAATATGACAAGACAGCGGTCCAAAGACCGCTGCGCACAACACACTATTTCAATTATCCTCTTACACAGATTAAACTGCAGGGGAGAACACATAAGACATTGCGCCCATACCCTGAATTTCATCAACTTGAATTTGCGTGCCGGTAAAGGTCATATTCAATGTAGTATATTCGTCTACGTAGACAGATGCATATCCGTTGCCGTCCAGGGTGGCCGTCAAATTACTTGTCAATTCACCATGGGAGTAATACGAGAAGATAACGGATGTTTCTGTAATGTCTTCGATTGTGATTATAACATTATCTATTCTTTCTTGAGAAAATCTGTCATAAGCCAGCCATTGGCCTTCATACATATCTATTACAGGGTTTTCTACATAACCGGTTCCTCCGCCGGACTCTTGTTCGTAATCGTCGCCACCTTCTCCCTCTGAACTGTCTGTAGCAACATCCGGCGCCGGTGCTTGAGCCACCATCGCATCTTCTCCCGGAGATACTACTGCAGGAAGATCACCTCCGCAAGCACACAAACTGCAAATTAAAGCAATTACAAATGAAACACACAAAATTTTTTTCATGGTATTATCTCCTTTCACTGTCTGGTTAACCCCTTTTATCCTTAACTTATATCTCCATTGTACCACATTACGCAAGAATTGCCATAGCCAAAGTTCCTGCCACCATCATAGCAAGACCCATAGCCGCTTTTTTCGTTAACTTTTCTTTAAATACTATGTACGAGAAAGCTATGGAAACAACTATGCTCATTTTATCTATAGGAACTACAACACTTACTATGCCCTTTTGAATTGCGTAATAATAGCACAACCAGGAAGCGCCTGTTGCCAACCCTGAAAGGCAAATAAACATAAACTCCTTTTTATCTATGGCTTTTACCTGTGGACCTTTGCCTTTTCCAAAGACGATAATCCACGCCATAATAAGAACCACAATAGTTCTTATGGCAGTACCAAGATTAGACTCTACTCCGTCTATGCCTACTTTTCCAAGTATGGATGTCATTGCTGCAAATACAGCCGAAAGAATGGCATAAACTAACCAGCCACGTTTTTCATCGGTTACTGAGGACTCCTTTTTCTCTATCATCATGAAAGCCCCTAGACCTATGAGAGCTGTTGCTATTAGCTTTACCCCCAGACTGCTTGTTTCATTAAAAATTGCCATCGCCAGTAAAACTGTCAGTACGGTGCTGGATTTATCTATAGGCACCACTTTATTAACATCTGTCATAGACAACGCTTTGAAGTAACATATCCACGAAGCTCCTGTGGCAAGTCCCGAAAGCACCAAAAATGCAAGAGTTCTTGTGCTCATATCTACAATAGTATCAAAGGATCCTACTATAAGTACCATTATCCATGAAAATATCAACACCACTATTGTTCTTATGCCTGTTGCAATATCCGAATCAGTCTTTTTAATTCCGCACTTGGCAAGAATCGCAGTAAGTCCGGCAAAGACTGCAGACAAAATCGCCATTATAATCCACATATTTCAACCTCTTCTGCATCCTACAGTACAAGAGCCTTCTTAATTGCCGCAAGAAGCTCATCATAGCTTTCGCACGCCGGTACATCAGGATTTTCTTCCTTAATCTTATCTGTGCTCTTAAAAAGGAAACCCGCCTTACTTGCCTTAATCATTCCGAGATCGTTATAGCTGTCTCCGCTGGCAATAGTCTCAAAGCCACAGGACTGAAGAGCCTTAACAGTGCTGTATTTGGAATTTTCGATACGCATTTTAAAATCGGTTATTTCCCCATTTTCTGCAATGATGAGCTCGTTACAGAAAATCGTAGGCCATCCCAGTTTTTTCATCAAAGGCTTGGCAAACTGAGTGAAAGTATCACTTATAATAACCACCTGCCCCATTTCTCGCTGCTCATCCAAAAACTCTTTGGCGCCGGGAAGTGGGTTAATTGTTGCAATGGTCTCCTGAATTTCCTTTATTCCAAGTCCGTGTTGTCTTAATATGTCAAGGCGATATGCCATAAGTTTGTCATAGTCAGGTTCATCTCTGGTAGTCTTTTTTAACTGGGGAATTCCGACCGCATCTGCAAACTCAATCCAAATTTCAGGTACAAGTACTCCTTCTAAGTCCAAGCATATTAAGTTCATATTTATTACCTCCAATAATTCATAACTAATTTGAGATTATATCAAATTAAATCGCAAAAGTCCATATTCTTGTTATATACGTTCTCGTTACATATGTTCCTGCTGTGCAATGAGAATGGCCTGTTGTGCACTTTGGAAAACATATTTTTCTCCAATAAGGTCAATAAGCCCCCCTTGTCTCATCCTTTCAAGGACCTTTGGCTGCACGCTGGAAAGATATACTTCCGTACCATTGGCTTCAAGATCTTTTACCAATTCCGTCAAAGCTTGAATTCCCGAAACATCTATCATAGGAACGCCTCTCATGGAAAGAATCAAACCTTTTGTCACCCCTTCTTCCTCTCTCAGCTTGCTCTCTATTTTATTGGTTACCGCAAAGAAAATGGTTCCCGTCAGATAAACAACTTTAACCTTGTCGGAAACATGGGGAACGTCTATTCCCACTTCTTTTAGTCTGCCTTTATCAATATCGCTTATGGAGATATCTATATCCGTCAACTTTACCAATATTAGGAATGCAGATAAAGATACCCCGATGATTATTGCCTGAGTCAAATCCAAAACAACCGTTGCCGCCATTGTAATGGCAAATTTGCTTATTCCTGACTTAAATTTATGTCTGAAGATGAAGTGTATGTTTTCCCAGTCATTCATCCTCCATGCCGTAACTATCAACACACCTGCCAATGCAGAAAGAGGAATCGCTGACATTACCGGTGCCAAAAGGAACATGGACGCCAGCAAGAAAACAGCATGAAAGATTCCTGCAAGTCTTGTTTCGCATCCGGCTTTTATGGCTACACTGGTTCTGGCTATTGCTGCCGTAGCCGGCACTCCTCCAAACAAAGGAATTACCATATTTCCTATTCCCTGTGCTATCAGTTCCCTGTCCGCTTTAAAATTTTCTTTTTTCATTTTTCCTGCCGAAGCACCGCAAAGTAAACTCTCTATCATTCCCAAGGCCGCAATTGAAAGAGCCGGCACTACAAGATCCCAAAATTGTTCGGCACTTAAGCTTCCAAGAGACAACCTTTCATCCAGAAATAAAGTCTTTGGTATGTCTCCAACCACTTCTACATCCGGCTTGAATATGTACACTGCCACAAGCACAAGGATAATGGCAGCTAAAGATGATGGTATTTTTTCGTTGAGTTTTTGGGGCCACAAAAGCATTATTGCTATGACAGATGCACCTATTGCAACGGCTTGCCAATTAGGTTCAAACCCCGTTGTAAAATATGACATAACCTTTGCTATTGCCAAGTCACCTTCAGATTTTACTCCAAAAAAGTTATCCAGTTGACCTAAGGCAATTATAATGGCTATTCCCGATGTAAATCCCGTTATTACAGAGGAAGGAATAAGGTAGATGATCCTTCCCAGTTTAAGGATTCCGGCAACAACCAAAATCACTCCTGCCAGAAAACAAGCAATGAGTATTCCTTGCATTCCATACTGTGCTGCTAATGTTACCAGAATTGCCGTCATTGCGCCTGTAGGTCCGGAAATCTGAAAGGAAGCTCCTGAAAAAAGGCTTATTACTATTCCTCCTATAATTGCTGTTACCAATCCTGCAGCCGCCGTTGCTCCGGAACTGACACCAAAGGCCAATGCTAAAGGTAATGCCACTGCCGCCACCGTTATGCCGGCCATCAGATCTTTTGAAAGCCTCTGCCCGTTATAACCTTCAAATTCACTTTTTAAATCGCTTACATAAGTTTTTACTAAATTCATTTGTGCTCTCCATATCCCATGCTATCTAAAGTGAAAAATCACATGCTTTGTTTCGTTTTTCTCAAATTCCATAAATAGCCGGCTACTACTCCAGCCGGTATCTTGGCTTCCCCTTGGTCTTGTTGCCGTATTCTATAGCCTCTGCCGGACAGTTACAAATGCACGCCATACAATGAGTGCAATTTCCTTTCCATACGGGTTTTCCTTCCTTGAGGTTTATATTATTTAGGACACACAACTCCTCACACTTTCCGCAGGCTATGCAAGCATCGGTAGAGTAAAAAGCCTTGTCCTTTACAAAAAACTTACAGAAAACCGGATTTACAGGGCCGGTCTTTAGTTTGTCCACTATGCTCACTTTATTCTTGGAAAAGAACTCCCCTTTTTTAATGACATCAATATTTCTGTCAAGAACTCGGGAAGCAGCTTTTACTATTCGTGAAGCCTCATCTTCTTTCGGTGCATTGAACATGGCAATATAGTTTTCAGGCATAACAACCTGTAATACGCCCTTATAATTCAAGCCTTTATCTCGGCACAACTTTTCAAGTTTTGCCCCCGCATTGCCGATATCACTGCCGCAAGTCATAACAAAGTAGGCATCGCGGTTACCATCAAAGCTTCCCGTTTCTATAAATTTCTCAAATAGATGAGGAAGCTGCCAGCAGTAAGTAGGTGCCACGAACACCCAGGGCTTGCCGGAAATCAATTCCGCTGCAATTTGATTTTTGATGTAGTTAAAGGAGTCCAGACATTCATCCCCCAATCCGGCCGCAAGCATTCGGGCACAATACCTACTGTTACCTGTTCCCGAAAAATATATAACCATAAGCAGTTCACTCCTCACAAATATTTCTTATACTAATATTATCACAAAACTCTCCAAATGATTAGCACTTTTGTATTGTTTATTTCTGCACATAAAAACACCTTCCATCAATTAATAGTCATACCCAAAATATGCGGACAATCTAAAACTGTGAAAGGTGTTTTCATATTATTGCTTACGCATCTTTCTCTATTAAATCCGCAAGGCTCTTTTCATCAAAATAATTGTTAATGACATCATGGAATTCTTTCCACATAGGCAAAGTCCTGCACTCCACTGCACGGGAACAATCCTTGGCATCACATGCCAAACATGCCACCGGAGAAAGATTCCCTTCCATAAGTCTCAAAATATCTCCCACTTTATACTCCTGAGGTTTTCTGGTAAGGCGATAACCTCCACCTTTTCCGTGAACACCCTCCACCAGAGAATTTTTAGTAAGTACCGGCATCAGCCGTTCAATATACTTTAAAGGCAGTTCCTGGCGACGGGCGACACTTTTCATCGTAATATACTCACCGGAGTAGTTTTCAGCCAAATCTATCATGATTCTCAGGGCATATCTGCCTTTTGTGGATATCATCATATTTCATCACCGAAAAGCGGAGTTGACAAATATCTGTCTCCTGCATCAGGCAGAAGGACTACAATGGTTTTGCCTTGGTTTTCAGGTCGCTTTGCCAGCTCAATAGCCGCCCAAGCCGCAGCTCCTGAAGAAATTCCAACAAGGACCCCTTCATTTACGCCGATTAACCTACCCGTTGAAAAGGCATCTTCATCGGACACGGCTATAATTTCATCATAAATTTCAGTGTTCAGTACCTGCGGAACAAAACCCGCTCCTATTCCCTGAATTTTATGAGCTCCTGCTACTCCTGTGGAAAGAACTGCAGAGGTTTTAGGCTCAACTGCAACTATTTTAATATGAGGATTTTTTGATTTTAGATATTGCCCTACTCCTGTTACAGTACCACCGGTACCTACTCCGGCAACAAAGATATCTACTTTTCCACCAGTGTCTTCATAGATTTCCGGCCCTGTAGTTTCTATATGCGCCTTTGGATTGGCAGGATTGATAAACTGTCCCGGGATAAAACTGTTTGGTATTTCCTTTGCCAACTCTTCCGCCTTTTCGATAGCTCCCTTCATGCCCTTGGCTCCTTCTGTGAGAACCAACTCTGCACCGTAAGCCTTCATAAGCTGTCGGCGTTCCACGGACATGGTTTCAGGCATGACGATTATGATTCTGTACCCCCTGGCAGCTGCCACGGCAGCAAGACCGATGCCCGTGTTGCCTGACGTAGGTTCGATGATGACAGAATCAGCCTTTAGCTTTCCCTGCGCTTCGGCATGGTCTATCATAGCCTTGCCAATTCTGTCCTTGGCGGAACCTGCCGGATTAAAATATTCTAATTTTGCTACTATCTTAGCTTTTAAATCCAGCTTTTTTTCTATGTTGGTAAGCTCTAAAAGCGGTGTTTTTCCAATTAGCTGGTCAGCTGAAGTATAAATGGTCATATGAAATTTCTCCTTTTGCATACTAATTTGGTAGGTTGATTTTATCCTACTCTCCTTGATGTTATTTGTCAATAATTTAAATGGTAACTCTTCCTTATCTTCGCTAAAAACAGCTATAAAAAAATCCGCAATATCTATTTAACTTCAAACCCAAAATAGTTTACTGCGTTTTTCCAACAAATGTCTTCCACCATCGTCCCTAAAAACTTCATGTCATAAGGATATTGCCCTGTTTCCACCAACACCCCTATTTTCTCACAGAGTATGCGACGATAATATTCGTGGCGAGCAAAAGAAGTGAAGCTCCTTGAATCTGTCAACATCCCTACAGAACCTGCCAATGCTCCCGTTTCCATAAGCTGATCAATCTGCTTGGAAATCCCTCTGACATGGTCATGAAGCCACCAAGCGGCGCCATACTGAACCTTTGCACCATCTGCCGCAAAATTAACTGCCATGGTTGCCATCATCTCGCTATCTGCAGAATTCAGATTGTAAAGTATAGTCTTAGGCAAGCTGTCCTCTCTCTCCAAGTCTCCTAAAAAGTCACTTAGCATGAAAGGGTCTGTCGCCATACCTATGCTGTCACCCCCTGCATCCGCACCAAAACATTCCATAAGTTTTGGTGAATTGTTGCGAATAGGACCCAGGTGCAACTGCATAGCCAGATTTCTTTCAGTATATTCTTTAGCCAAAAATCTAAGCAATGCACCCTGGTAAACAGAAATTTCCTCTTCAGTTAACTTTTCTCCATTAAGGGCTTTTTGTACGACATTCTCAGGATTTCCTTTTTCGTAACGGAATTTAATAAAGCCGTGGTCCGTCACTTTGCACCCTGCGTTACAGAAAAAGTCCAGGGATTTCTTAAGTGCTGCTTTCAAGCTGCCCCAATCTGTAATTTCACCGTAACACCGGCTCAGCTCTTTGACGGCAACTAAAAAGGCCGGTCCGTCGATATGAAGAAAACGATCGGGTCTAAAGGAAGGCAGAGTCTTAAATGGAATTGAGCCATCCTCTGCCAGCTTCAAATGCCACTCTAAAGTATCAACAGGGTCGTCTGTGGTGCAGAGGATTTTAACCCCTGCTTTTTCAAGGAGAGATACTGCATCAAAGCCGTCACCTCTCAACATTTGGCACGTCTTATCCCATATCTCTTGTGCCGTTTCTTCGCACAAAGGGGTATCAATATTAAAATATCTCTGCAGCTCCATGTGAGCCCAATGATAAACGGGGCTGCCTATGAGTCTTGGCGCTATCTTTGCAAACTGAAAGAATTTTTCATATTCCGGCGCATCCCCTGTAACATAATATTCCGCCACACCGCAAGCTCTCATACATCTCCACTTATAATGGTCAGCTTCAAGCCATAGCTGTGTTAGATTCTCGTAAGTCCTTCTTTGAAAGATTTCCTTAGGAGAAAGATGATTGTGATAATCGATTATGGGACAATCTTTGGCATGGTTGTTAAACAGCTCTTTCCCCGTATGTGTTGTAATCAGAAACTCTTTGTCCATAAAATTTTTCATATCAGAAACGCTCCTTGTTTATCCAAAGACCCAGTGCCGGATTAGGAATGAAATAAATTTCCTCACCGTCGGGGAGAGTGTTATATCCATATTGAAGAGTCTCAGGGTTATAACGCTTGATAGCTTCATCATAATCAACCGCATTGAACCCTACGGACCTGACTTCTTCTTCACTTATATTCTTTACCGCATAGGTAATTTCAAATCGTCCATCTGAAGAACCGTGAATCAAATGAGCTGCTGCGCCCATATTCTCCCGTAAATCCCGGTTCTCCGGCTTTTCAAACTGTTCCAGAGTATTTATTCTTCCTCGGTAACCGTACTTGCGTATGAGCTTGTCCACCTGCAAATCCTCACCGAACCTTTCCACTCCCGGTGCAAGCACCAAAAGCTCTCCACCGTCAGCTATTGCCATTCTGGTACGATATACGGATTTGTTTCCGAGCCATGTACTCTTAAACTCTGATGGGTCCAAATAAACGACACACTTTTTTATACCGGTCTCCACAAAATCTATGTTTTTTTCCTGAGACAGCTCAATGGCTTTTTCAAGAACTTTTCTCGTATCGCCTATAAACAATCCATGAGTTCTTATATCGCCTTGGGGAGCTGTGCAAACGGTGAGAACAAAGAGAACAGGTCTTTCTTTGAGATAATGCTCCATTCCATAGTCAAATATTTTTCGTACGGGTGTATGGTCCTTTCCCATCATTCTCTCCATGCCATAGACGGCTCCCACCATATGACTCTTGTTAATCATATCGCTTCCGCCAACGCCTACGAAAAGATTCTTGGCATGGTTTGCCATTCCTATGACTTCGTGGGGAACCACTTGGCCTACAGAAATTATCAAATCGTATTTTTCATCCATAATAAGCCGGTTGATTTCGACGCTCACAGCTTCTTTCCACAATCCTTGGGTGATTTCTTCCAAATAGGATGCAGGAACCTCCCCTATTTTCATCACATCTGTGCGCCAATTGTGGGGAATAAATTTCTCGTAGGGAATATCACCGAACATTATGGTTGCTTCTTCTTTGGTGACGGGAATATGTGTACCAAGGGCAGGAAGAATATCCACGCTACATCCTTTATCGGTCAAAGCATGATAATAAACATTGGTTATATATCCCGCATTGGAGTGAAAGCGCGTAAAGTCCGGTGGTACAATCAAAACATTATTAAGTTTTTTCCCCTCCAGACTTTTCAAGAGTGCTTCTTTTATCTCCTCTCTGGCGAGTCCTTCTCCTCGGCTATCGTAAATAAACTTTTCCATCATCTTTTCTCCGCTCTTCTTTTTTGTGCAACCCTTTTTTATCTTTTATATCTTCTCTTATACTCCGCTGTATGCGGAAAATCCTCCATCTACAGGAATCACTATTCCTGTAACAAATGAGGCTGCTTTTTCATCTACTAAAAATAACAGTGCCCCCAGCAATTCCTCCGGCGTACCGAAACGCCCCATAGGTGTTGCCGCCAGAATTTTACCTGTACGTGCCGTTGGACTTCCATCTTCATTCCACAGTAGCTTTTTGTTCTGCTCCGTGGAAAAGAATCCCGGTGCAATGGCATTTACTCTGATTCCAATCTTACTGAAATGAACTGCCAACCACTGCGTAAAGTTTGAAATAGCCGCTTTGGCTCCGGAATATGCAGGAATTTTGGTTAGTGGCGTATAGGCATTCATAGAACTAACATTAAGCACTGTACATCCTTCTCTGCCTATCATATCCCTAGCAAAGGCCTGAGTGGGAATTAATGTGCCCGAAAAATTAAGGTTAAAGACAAATTCCACGTCTTCTGAGGACATATCAAAGAAAGATTTAGTATCACTATCTATATCTCCTGCCTCAAAATACTCCTTATCGGTGGTTGCCCTCGGGTTATTGCCACCTGCACCGTTGATGAGAATATCGCACTTCCCCAGTTTTTCAAGAACTTCTCTATGTGCTTTTTCTACACTTTGGGCATCGGTAACATCTACAGATACGGCAATAGCCTCTCCTCCCATTTCCTTTATCTCCTCTGCCACTGCCTCTGCCTTTGAAAGAGTTCTTCCCAGTATGGCAACCTTTGCACCACAGAGTGCCAGAGCTTTTGCAAATTCTTTACACAAAACTCCTGCTCCCCCGGTCACAACTGCTACTTTATTTTTCAAATCAGGCTTATAACATAATTCCATCTTTTCTCCCTACTTTCTTCATTACTCAGCCATTACTTTTCCTCTACTCTTCCGCAGATAAATGGCCTTCCCATTGTTTCCCTAAACAATACCTTTCAATCCCCACGGCAACTCCGTCCATATCGCAAGATGCGGTAACCCATTTTGCCACCGTCTTTACTTCTTGGCATCCGTTTTCCATGGCAATTCCCACTCCCGCTTGTTCTATCATAGTCAAGTCATTTAAACCATCTCCAAAGGCAATGGTATCCTTTTTATGTATCCCCAAATAATCTGCCAACGCCATTAAAGCATCCCCTTTGTTTGCAAACTTTTGGTTGATTTCTACATTCTGAATATGAGAACTGGATGTAACGATTCCTTGAAATTTTTCAGGCAATTGAGCCAAAACCTGCAGCCTAACCTCCGGCTCCTTGGTGAAAAACTGTATTTTTTGCACATCAGTCTTTCGTTCTAAGAGAAATCTCTTAAGTTCGGGAACAGGCTTCCTCAGTTCATGAAGCATTTTGCGATAATGAGAATCGTCTACGATTAAATCGATTTTTTCTTTTAAATGTCGGCTCATCCATCCGCCGTTGTCCATATAGCAGTCATAAATAACAGGCATGGTATCTAACCATGCCATAATGTCCACTGCTTGCTGCCATGGAATCTCTGCCTTGTATATATCATAATCCTTTCGCAAGTCAACTACAGCGGCACCGTTGATGGTGATTGCATAGTTGACAAAGGGCAAATTCCGTATGCTCTGGGGCATTCCTTGGAAAAAACGCCCGGTGGTAGGAACTATCTCAAATCCCGCCTCTGCAGCGCGACTGATTGCTTGCAAGTTTGTCTCACTCAGCTCTTTCTTGGAATTGAGAAGAGTTCCGTCTAAATCCAAGGCAATAATTCCTCTTATGCTACGCATTGTAAGTCCCTGCCTGTGTATTTCCGCCGTGTCCCGTCCAGTTTGTATGGAAGAATTCTCCTCTACGGCAGTCAATTCTTTCATAGGTATGCGCCCCAAAGTAGTCTCTCTGCGCCTGTAACAAATTGGCAGGTAAACATTCTGTGGTATAGCCATCAAAATAGCTTAGTGCAGATGAAAATGCAGGCATCGGTATTCCTGCTTTAACGGCGTATGCCACAACTTCTCTCCAAGCAGGAATCAAGCCTTTAATGGTTTCTGCAAAATAATCGTCAAGCAACAGATTTTCCAGCTCCGGATTCTTGTCATATGCTTCCTTAATCTTCCCTAAGAAAACACTTCTGATAATACAGCCGCCTCTCCACATGAGGGCAATCCCACCATAGTTGAGATTCCAGCCGTATGTTTTGGCAGCCGTTCTCATCAGGGTATAGCCTTGTGCATAGGAAATAATCTTGCTGGCATAAAGGGCTTTTCTTATAGCTTCTATAAATGCCTTTTTATCTCCCTCAAAAGGCGGAATATCCTTAGAGAAAGCATTTGAAGCCGTCACTCTCTGCTCCTTCATTGCAGACAGACAGCGGGCAAATACCGCTTCGCCTATAAGGGTCAAAGGAACGCCTTCATCTAAGGCTGAAATTGCTGTCCATTTACCTGTGCCTTTCTGTCCTGCAGTATCTAAAATATAATTGACGGTGGTTTCGCCGTTTTTATCTTTGTAACCCAAGATATCGCGGGTTATTTCTATGAGATAGCTGTCAAGCTCCGTATCGTTCCACTGTGCAAAAACTTGATGCATCTCTTGGGGAGTCATTCCAAGTCCATCTCTCATAAGCTGGTATGCCTCGCAGATAAGTTGCATATCTCCATATTCTATACCGTTGTGAACCATCTTGACAAAATGTCCTGCTCCGTTTTCACCTACCCAGTCGCAGCACGCCTGTCCGTCTTCCACCTTTGCACAAATGGCTTGAAAAATCGGTTTAACAAAAGGCCACGCCTCCTCAGATCCTCCCGGCATCATGGAAGGTCCGTTAAGGGCTCCTTCTTCGCCTCCGGAAACACCGCATCCCACGTAAAGAAAGCCTTTGCTCTCAACATATTCGGTTCTCCTCACTGTATCCGGAAAATGACTGTTACCACCATCAATGAGAATGTCGCCCTCTTCTAAGTGAGGAAGAAGTTGTTCTATAAGGTCATCAACAGCCTGACCCGCCTTGACCATCATCATAATTTTACGTGGTCTTGCCAGATTCTCCACCAACTCTTCAAGGGAATATGTTCCTATGATATTTTTTCCCTTTGCACGACCTTCCACAAAATTTTTGACTTTGTCAGTGGTGCGATTGTAAACGGCAACGGTGAAGCCCTTGGACTCCATGTTCATCACCAGATTCTCGCCCATTACGGCAAGACCGACTAATCCTATATCTGCTTTTTTCATCTTTTCTCTCCCGGTATAATATAATCTTTGTTCTCTCTTATCGTTGTGGGCTCTTAAACCCTTAACTCTCAACCCCTTAACGGTTAATTATCTCTGTACGCGGGCATTACCTGCATATATATCCCAAATTTGCTTTTCATCAGCAGGCTCCGCATAGTCATTAAGACTGCTGGCTGCAAGTACTCCACTTGCCCATCCGAATTGCAGGCACTTGGCAGGTTCCCATCCTTGGGTGAGTCCGTAAAGGAGTCCTCCGGTAAAACCATCTCCACCGCCTATTCTATCCATAACAGGAATTGGTCTAGGCTCCTCTACACACCATTGATCTTCAGCAAGAAGTATTCCTCCCCACAGATGCTCATTGGCACTTATTACCTGACGAAGGGTTGTCCCAAATACCTTTGCATTTGTATATTTTTCTTTTACCTGAGTAATCATTTCCTTGAAGCTGTTAATTTTGGCAGTTAAGTCCTTTCCGCCTGCTTCAGGACCCTTAAATCCCAGACAAAGTTGAAAATCTTCTTCATTACCTACCAGTACATCGGCAACAGAAGCTATCTCATGGAATGCGGCAGCCAGTTCTTCCTCTCTTCCCTTCCAAAATGTTGCACGATGGTTAAGGTCGAAACTTATTAAGGTTCCGTATTTCTTGGCAGCTTTGGCTATGTCCAAGCAGAATTTGGTGGTTTCCTCACTCATGGCAGCAATAAGCCCTGATATATGGAGAATACCAACACCTTCTTGTCCAAAAATTCTTTCAACATCAAACTCGTCTATTGAAAGAGTTCTTCCCACTTCCCCTGCACGGTCATTCCATACTCTTGGAGCTCTCAAGCCAAATCCGGAATCGGCAATATTAAACTGATGACGATATCCCCAAGGACCTCCTTGTTCAACTTCCGCACCTTCGTAGCGGATATTGCGGGAACGAAGCTGACTTTTTATAAATTCTGCAACGGGACTTCCCTTGACAAACTTTGTAAGCACCAGACATTCATGCCCCAAAGAAGCCGCAACATTAAGCACGTTACTCTCGGCACTTGTGCACTGCATTATAAAATGATTACTGTTGTGAACAGCCATTCTGTTTTCCGGCGTAATACGTACACCCATGCTTGTAGGGCAAGCCAGTGCATAGCGATAGTTGCTGCGAAGATTAAGTTCCATTGTAATTGTTTCCTTTCTGATATGAAAATATATTGTTATTTTAACTTAAAACGATTCTCTTATTTTACTACAAATAAATAATATATTCAAGGAAAGCCGAAAAGCGTAGTAAAAAAACAAGCCGCAAGTGTAATAAAAAAATAAGACGCAAAGGGCAATAAAAAGCACCCTTGAAGGGAATAAAAAAAACCTGGAAAGGAATTAAAAAACACTCTGGAAAGGAATTAAAAAACACCCTGCAATCGGAAGCCCATTTGTTGTATCCTTCTGCCAAAAGGGCATCGGCACATCATTGTCAGCTGCCATGAAATCAGGGTGTTTATTAAAGTTAATACTGTTTTCTACAGGTTGAAATATCTGTCAAACTCTGCCGGATGCGGAATCTTGGACATCTCGAGACATTCATTTCTCTTCAGCTTAATGAAGTTCTTAATGAGATGTTCAGGGAATACACCACCGGCTGTTAAGAAGTCGTGATCTTTTTCCAAAGCATCCAGAGCATCTTCCAGACGAGTAGGAAGCTGAGTCAATTTAGCCTTTTCTTCATCTGATAAATGATAAAGATTCATATCGTAAGGACCCCAGCCACTTTCGTGTGGATCGATCTGATTCTTGATTCCGTCAATACCTGCCATCAGCAATGCGGCGTAACACAGATATGGGTTGCAAGTCGCATCCGGGTTGCGTATTTCGAAACGACGAAGCTTAGGTGACTTGGCATAAGCCGGAATACGAATTACGGCACTACGGTTTGAAGTAGCGTATCCTACAGTTACAGGAGCTTCAAAGCCAGGAACCAGTCTCTTGAATGAGTTGGTGCTTGGATTTGTTATTGCACACAATGCTGCAATGTGCTTTAACAGGCCACCCATAAAGTAGTGAGCGGTTTTGCTTAGGTGGGAATATCCTTCATCGTCGGAGAATACAGGCTCTCCGTCCTTGAGAAGCAACATGTGAACGTGCATTCCATTGCCGGCTTCTCCGTAAACCGGCTTAGGCATAAATGTAGCTACCTTGCCATATTTAAGAGCGGTGTTGTGAATAACGTATTTTATCATCATGGTTGCGTCTGCCATTTTAGACATCTGACCCAGCATCGGCTCGATTTCAAACTGACCTGCAGCACCTACTTCCGGATGATGGTACTTAATCTCTATCCCCATCTTTTCCAGTTCAAGGCACATTTCACTTCTGCATTCGTAAGTGCGGTCAAACGGCTTAGCAATGTGATAATGTTTCTGATGTGGAACCACACAGCCTCTTCCTTCAACATCACTGTTCCAGTAGGACTGTTCAGTGTCCACATCTACTGCGATGGAATTTGGCTTAACTGACCAACCTACCTGATCGAACATATGGAATTCAAATTCAGGAAGAATCAGCATGGTGTCCGCAATTCCGCTATCTTTCATGTATTGCTCAGCTGCTTGAACAATGTTTCTCGGATACTGATCCAAAGGACGATTTTCAGGATAATCGATAATCATTGCATTACCCGTAATGGAAAGGGTAGGAATGTCACAATAAGGGTCCATAATAGCAGTGTCAAGGTCAGGGATAAATACCATGTCACTTTTTTCGACTACGGCATATCCATAGTTGGACGCATCGAATCCTATACCGTTTTTCATGGTATCAACGGTAAATTGGGAAGCAGGTATGGTTACATGGCGGAACTGACCATTGATGTCAACAATCTTAAAGTCAACCATCTGAATGCCCTGCTCTTTAATCAGTTTGATAATATCTTCTGCAGTACGTTTCATTTTTTACCTCCATATTCTGTGAGTAAAATCTCTAAATTATAGAATACTGCAATTTTTTTGAAAATGCAATGCTTTGTAGTGCTGAAGAGAAAAATTATTATGCCATTGAAGAAAACCCATGACAGTTTGGGAGGGGATACTGCTGTACCCAATTCCCTCATTCTACCGTAGCCCGAATCCCTTATTCTGCCTAATTGAAAAAAATTTTAATATATGTTAGTATTACATTATCGGCAGAAGCTTGAACACTGAGGGGAATAATAAGGAGAATAATAAGATGTTTAACACTACAAATATAAAATACATAGGCGTAAACGACCATAAAATCGACCTCTTTGAAGGGCAATATCCGGTGCCCGAAGGCATGGCCTACAATTCGTATTTGATTTTAGACGAAAAAATTGCTGTTGTGGATTCGGTTGAGGCAAGTTTCTCAGATCAATGGCTTGGTAATATTCGTTCCATTCTCGGAGACAGAAGTCCCGACTATCTGATTGTTCAACACATGGAGCCGGACCATTCAGGCAGCATACGCACCTTTATGGATGCCTTTCCTTTGACAAAGATCGTCGCTTCATCCATGGCTTTTAACATGATGCAGAACTTTTTCGGCACAGACTTTTGCGACAGACAAATTGTTGTAGGGGATAAAGATTCTTTATCACTAGGTACCAGAACTCTCCTCTTTACCACCGCGCCTATGGTTCATTGGCCGGAGGTTATCATGACCTATGATGATAAAGACAAGATTCTTTTCTCCGCTGATGCTTTTGGAAAGTTTGGAGCGTTGACAGACAGCAGCACTGAAGCCGACAAGGAAAACTGGACTTGCGAGGCCAGAAAGTATTATTTCGGAATTGTTGGTAAATACGGTGCACAGGTTCAGACCCTCCTTGGAAAACTTTCAGGCCTTGATATAAAGTGCATCTGCCCTCTTCATGGCCCACAGCTCACAGAAAATCTCAGCTATTATTTGAACCTTTACGATACATGGTCTTCTTACAAAGCAGAAGAGGAAGGTATAACAATAGCCTACACATCGGTTTACGGCAATACAAAAAAAGCTGTTGAGCTCCTTGCGGACACCCTTCGCCGTAAGGGTTGCCAAAATGTCACCATTTACGACCTTGCAAGATGTGATATGTTTGAAGCTGTGGAAGATGCTTTCCGATATGACAAACTGATTTTAGCGACAACAACATATAACGGAGAAATTTTCCCATTTATGGCTCATTTCATTCATCACCTGGTTGAACGCAATTACAGCAACCGTAAGGTGGCATTTATGGAAAACGGAAGCTGGGCTCCCGTTGCTGCAAGAACCATGAAAGAAATGCTTGCCTGCAGCGAAAAAATTACGTATTCCTCTACCGTGGTAAGAATCAAATCTGCTATTGACGAAGAAAACATTTCACAAATTGAAACTTTGGCAGAGGAATTATTGATAGACGATCCTGCTGAAACACCGGAGGTTATTATCGATGAACCTAAGAAAAAGCAGTTTGTCTGCAAGGTGTGCGGTTATGTATACGAGGGAGAAGAACTTCCGGAAGGTTTCACTTGCCCGCTCTGCAAACGAAGTGCAGAAGATTTTGAAGAAAGGGAAATGTAAAGGTGTTTTAATGAATCGAATCTTACTGATGGTGTTAAGGAATATAACCCGAGTGCCCGGTGCATATATAAAGCTTTGCCACTATGCAAAGCATTCAGAAAAGTATTCAGAAAAGGAAAAATACGACCACATCAGATATATCCTTAAAATGGGGGTTGACTCGGGCAATATTGACTTTCAGATATTGGGTGCGGAGAATATTCCTAAAGAAAACGGATTTCTTATCTATGGGAACCATCAGGGACTTTTCGACGTGGTTGCTTTGGTTGCCGCCATGCCTGTTCCTATTGCAGCGGTGTACAAAAAGGAAATTGAGAATTTGCCTTTTATAAAGCAAATCGCCACCTGCACTAAGTCCTTTGCCATGGACAGAAGTGACAATCGCCAGTCACTTGAAGTAATACAAAAAGTGACAAAGGAAGTAGTAAGCGGACGCAATTATTTAATCTTCCCTGAAGGAACACGAAGCAGAAACGGTAACGAGATGCTGGAGTTTCACGGTGGAAGTTTCAGATGTGCCATAAAGGCCAAGTGTCCTATTCTCCCGATAGCTCTTATAGACAGCTATAAAGTGTTGGATCAAAAGAACAGCAAGCCGGTGTCTGTGCAGCTTCATTTTCTTGAACCTATAGCCTATGATGACTACAAAGACTTGAAGGCGGCTGAACTGGCCGAGCTGGTACGTAGCAAAATCGAAACAGTGGTAAAAGAAAATACCTAGGATAAAAATTGAGCTGTGAACCGCTCTGAAAATTTCATGAAGCCATAACAGCAATCAGATATCAGTAATCGAATACCAACAATAAAATATTAGCAAGCAAATATTAACAAGTAAATACCGACAATCGAGACATCTGTTAATTTGGGGCTTCAGAAGAGTATGTCCCATTTTACAGGTGTCTTTTTGTCGTATATAATTGACTTTTTGTCGTCTTTGATTATAATCTAATTATATAGGTTATGGGAGGTTTTAATAAGATGTTCACAGTAATGATGGTAGCAGTTTTAACCTTGGCAATGGCTGTATTGTTAATATATTCAGCAAAAAAAGAGAAAGAGACCTATGACGAAAGGCAGGTAAGGGCGCGGGGAAAAGCTTGCCAATTGGCCTTTTCCACCCTTATCATTTATATATTTGCCATTATGCTTCTCGTGGAAGAATACACCTTATTGAAGAATTATATAGGTACTCTGCTTATGGTTGGCATAGCTTCCAGCATATGTCTGTTTGCCTCTTACTGCATCTGGAGCGATGCTTACCTTGCCCTGAAAGAAGAAATGACTTTAGCCACAGCCGCATTTATATTTGCCTGCATGGGCGGACTTTCTGTATTTCTTTTTATACAAGCACTGCGTAACGGAACACCTATTGAAGAGCTGCTGCTCCTTGAAAATTGCAATTTTTTTATATTAGGCGTAAGTTATCTTGTGATGTTCATAAACATAGTACTTAAAACTACTCTCTCCCAAAAGGAGGCAGAAAGCAGTGAAGAATCTTAAACTGAAATCAGCCCGAGCAGCAATGGATATGACACAACAAGATCTTGCCGACAGGGTAAATGTTTCAAGACAGACCATAAACTCCATTGAAAAAGGTGACTATAATCCAACAATAAAACTCTGCATTGCAATATGCAGAGCCTTAGATAAAACTCTTGATGAACTTTTCTGGGAAGATGAATCAAAAGCATCGGATATATCGAGTATGCCTAAAAGTGCCCTGTAGGTAAATGTGACGAAGTTAAGATAACATTCGCCCATAGAGCTCTTTTGTCTGTGTGCTATTTTCCCTGCTGCCTGCACCATATCTTCATAACAAGGCTCACAGGCAAAAACTTAATAGCACGCACCTGCATTCTAACGGGGAAGCCTAAAATCGAAACAGGCTTCTTTTTCTTTAAATCTTTCATAGCCTTTTCTATTACCTGTTCGGCTGTGTAAAACCGGTCGTAATACTTGATAGTGTCATCATGAACCGCATGCCCGAAAAACTCGGTTTTTATCCATCCCGGAGCCACTGCCATTACATGTATACCAAGGTCTTTCACCTCTACGCCTAAAGCTCTGGAAAAATTCATAACATACGCCTTAGATGCCCCATAAACATTTATATACGGTACCGGTTGCCAAGATGAATTGGAGGCCAAGTTTATGATATGGCTACCCTTTTTCATATATGGAATGCTGATGTGGCACATAGCTGTTAACGCCTTGGCATTTAGGTCGATGATGTCCAGTTGCTTTGCCATATCCATCTCTGCGAAAGTTCCAAAGAGCCCTATTCCTGCAGAATTTACCAAAACCTTAATCTCAGGTTTCTTCTCTTGAAGAAGTTCTCTGTAAATTTCAAAACTTTTTTTATCTTTTAGATCCAGAGGCAAAGGTTTTACAGTCGCCTTGCATTGTTGCTGCAAAGCGGCAAGTCTTTCCTCACGTCTTGCTATAACCCATATTTCATCTAATTGGAACTCCCTATCTATTCCATAAACAAACTCTTGTCCCATTCCACTGGACGCACCTGTTATTACTGCAATTTTCATTTTACACCACCATTCCCAGTCCTTCCTTGACATCGGCCACGGTCAACCGCATTATTTCATCGTCGGAAAGGCCCTCTTCTTTAGCCTTTGCCAGTCGCGTTGCCTGGCAATTTATTATTTTTTCAAAAGAATTTCTAACGGTTCTGCCGTTGCCAAAGTTTTCGTCCCGCAACTCAAACATCTTGTCAAAAACTTTACGAATCATTTTCTGTGCTGCTTCTTCCAATTGGTATCCGTTATTCTTGCACTGAAGTAGGAAGATTTTTTCCATTTCTTCTCCGGTATAATCAGGGAAATTTATATATTTGTTGAACCTTGATTTAAGTCCCGGATTAGCGTTGATAAACTCGTGCATTAAATCATCGTAGCCCGCAACTATAACGATAAGCTCATCTCTGTGATCTTCCATAGCTTTGAGAATAGTTGCTATACATTCTTTGCCGTATGAATCATTGTCTCCCTGAATAAGGGAATATGCCTCGTCAATAAATAGTACGCCTCCAAGGGCGGATTCAATAACTTCTGCGGTTTTTATGGCTGTCTGTCCCTGATATCCCGCAATAAGCCCGCTTCTGTCAACTTCCACCAATTGCCCCTTTTTTAAGAGGCCAATCTGCCTGTATATTTGGGCAAGCATCCTTGCAATGGTGGTTTTTCCGGTGCCGGGATTGCCGGAAAAGACCATGTGGTAAGAAAGTTCCGGAGCCTTCAGGCCTCGTTCTCTCCTAAGCCGGCATACCTTAATGTAGTTAATCATAGTGTGAATATCTTTTTTTACCGTTTGCAAGCCTACCAAATTGTCCATCTCTGCCATCAACTGTTCCAAGGTTTTTTCAGGTTCTTTTTCTTCTGATTCTGACTTGGCTTGTGTATCCGTCTCTGTTTTGTTTTCGTTTTCTGCGCCTATCTCAATTTGTTTTCCTACTTTTGACTTGGTTTCGTTTTCTACCCCTGTCTCGGTTTCATTTCCTTCTTTTAACTTGATTTCCTTCCCTTCTTCTGTTTTTATTAGTGCCGGTGACTCTCCGAGTATCCCGAAATCGCCGATGCCCTCCTGCACCATTTTTTCAATAATGTTCATGGTATCATCAAGAATTTTGGTGTCAGAAAGTCTGTTTAAAGACATACCCTCCGTTGTCTTTGACTTACCGGAGTATAAATTATTGGACAGCGCAAAAATTGACATGTCAAGCTTCTCGGAAACATTGCTGTTAAGACGCTTTTCATACATGCTGCCAATAGCGGCAATGGTATTAGCCTCTGCTACTGTGCAATCGCCATCAATAAATGCGATGTCAGTCATAAAGGTCACCAAGTCACTGATAAACTTTTTTGCTATTTCACCGGATACATTTATCATATCTTCAAAGGCTCTGATTATCTCATATCCTTTTTCCTTTGCCTTCAATATCAGCTCTTGCACCCTTTCCTTAGTGTATATGTCGTCAGTGTATATGTCGTCCTCCCCCTCGTTATCACCAGCAATTTCCTTTCCGTCAATAAATGCAAGGACTTTCCCATAGTCGCAGTGATATCCACCTTCCTCACTCCAAATATGTAAAACCAAATCGGCAATGCCCTGCCTAAATTCTTTCAGGTTTTCTGCTTTCCCAACTTTTAGAAAAGCTTCTTCCAACTTTAAATATTCTTCTCTTAAAAAATATAAACTTTCCATTGACACCTCCAGATATCTTCTGTTGTCTTTTCTTGTCTTTCCTTGTCTTTTGTCGCCTTTCGTCGTTTTTGTCGATTCCTATCTTTCCCTGCCGTTTTCTGCGGTCCCCTGTCGTTTTCAGTCGTTCAACTATAGTTTTTTGTCGTTCGCCTGTAGTTTTTTGTCGTTCGCCTGTAGCTTTTTGTCGATTTGTGTTGTCCCTTATCGTTTTCTCTTGTCTCAAGCTTATTCTAATTTATATTATTCCATGAAAAAGCATTTCCTGTCAATATGCGGTAAACTTAGGGTCTCCGCACAATAAATAATTAGGTGCGCCACGTGGTAAATCATTAGGTAATCTATACATTATCCGCGGTCTCAAAAGGGCCTCAGCAAAAGAGTGGTGAATCCAACCTAAGAAAATAAGTTCTTTAACGCAGCTTTCCATGAAACAAATCCACCAAAATGCACGTGGGAAATGTTGAAAATGCTGACGCTATCGACAACGCTGGAAATGTCGAAAATATTAAAAATGCCGAAAATGCTAAAAACGCCGGAAGCCGAAGTGCCGGAATGCCCCGGCGCCCCAATGCCGAAATGCCCCAAATGTCTAAATACCCCGGCACCCCAATGCCGAAATGCCCCAAATGTCGAAATACCCCGGCGCCCCAATGCCACTAAATCATGTGCGTGTTTTAAAAAAATATGTATCTTTTTATTATCCTGTCAATGTCTTCCGGTGTTTTTATATCCTCTTCACAAGTCACTATTAAGTTCTTATTCTGTCGATAGCCCGCCTTGTGATAGTCCCCAATCTTTTCTATGGCTTTTTCTACATATTCCTTGTCATCAGTCAACCCAAAATGCTCCCAGATTAGCAACTCTCCATTAGGCTTCTTTATTATAAAATCGGGATAATACACCTTCCCGTTAAAATACATTTTCTGCTCATACCTATATGGTATTCCTTTCTTCTCCAGCCAGTTTGCAATTGATAGTTCAGATTTGCTCCTTACAACCACCCCCATGGTTGTAACATATTTCAAATTGTCGGTGTAATACGGATTTGCCGCATAGCCGCCCTTCATCCACTCTATATCCTCAGCAGTATAGTTGGTGCCTTGAGGCTCCAGTTTTTTTAAAATTTATATTGACATACTACAAAGCAACGAATATAATGCAGATAAGCAAACCGTATTACTTGAGTAATACAGTTCCCCAAAACTACAAGTGCTCCAAGGTTAAAGGGGCTATAAAAATTACGAGCAATTAGGGCAAGCAGTAAAATTGGGCAATGGGAAGGTGATGCAGATATGATTTCTTTTGACAATTTCATTATGGATGGGGCAAGTCCAATCTATCTGCAGATTTTGACTTATATCAAGAGGAACATTATTGCCGGAATCATACGGGACGGCGATGAGCTACCGTCAAGACGAGTTCTCTCTGCACTTCTTGGGGTCAATCCCAACACGGTGCAAAAGGCCTACAAAATTCTGGAAGATGAAGGGCTGATACAGTCTCGGTCCGGAGCAAAGAGTTATATGGTACTCAGCCATAGTAAGATTAAAGAAATACGCAACGAGCTTTTGGAAAGGGATGCTTTAAACACCATTAGTTCCTTGAAACAAATGGGGCTTAGCAAAGAAGAAGCTATCTCTCTCATTGAAAGATACTGGAAGTGAGGTTCACACAATGAAAAAACATTTATCTGTATTTTGTCTGATGGCACGAAGTTCATTTTATAAAGTGCTGGCAATACTTGCAGCAATGGTCGTTGCAGAAGGGGTATTATTTATAATTGCCTTCAATGCCGCTTCCACGAGTTCCGAAACTTCTTTGGAAAGAATTATCGACAATAGCTTTTGCAGTTTTGTTCAATTGATTGCCATGCTTTGGATCATCTTCACTCTTTTAAAAGCAGAGTCTTCCACGCGCTACTATTACACTTTGTCCAGACTCAATGTTTCTTACATCTGGGTAATATTTTGGAAGATTCTTTATTGTTTCCTGTGCTTCCTGCTTCTATGGGCTGTTCAAATGGCAGAAGTAATAGGCTTCTGTAATTACTATGTTGCCAATGTGGATCCTACTTTTATAGGTGAGCAATCTATTACACTGGCTTTTTATCGTTCAGAATTTTTATCCGATTTATTTCAGCCCGGTAATCCACTTTCCACGTTTACCAATTTTTTATATTTTCTGTTGCTTGCAACTATATGTTCTTCCCAATTTGTTGAAAGAACAGTTGGGGGAAGTTTAATATGGTTCCTCCTTTATGCGTGGTTCTTTTTCCCCGGCCCTACACTAGCTTCTCTGGGAGCCAACTTTTTTGCCATAGGACTCCTGATAACTCTGCTTATTATATTTATTTTAGTATTTTTTTACACGTTGAAACATTCCAAGGAGGGCAAATATGAAACTGAAGATGGATTATAAACGTTATACCGCTCCCGGTAAAACTCCGGAAGAGACATTGGACCTTTTCTCTGTGCTCCTTTTCATAGCCGTCTTTTTCAGTCTCATATTCTTTATACGGCTGACCAACAATCTTGACGATTTGTATACCAGAGTAGGTGTTGAAAGGGTCATTGCAGAAGGGGCGGTTATGAAAGACTTTGTAAAAATAGTGGCACCTTGCCTCTTTGGCTTTTACGCTGTCGCCTTTGGAATTATCTGCTCCATCGTAAAGCGCTACCTTTACTATTATACGGGGAGTATGAGCATATACCTGATGAAGAGGCTCCCTTCACGGTTTGAAATTCATGAGCGCTGTCTGGTTCTGCCTATCCTAGGCGCTTTAACCTGTCTGGCGATTGCCTTTGTAACAATGCTTATATATTTTGGAATATACATGATGGCGGTTCCTGATGTTTGTTTAGCTCCCGACCAGTGGGCTAAGATTTGGAGGTAGAAGATGATAGAATTGAAAAACGTTTCTAAAAAATATTCGGACAAAAAAGCACTTGATAATGTGTCCCTACAGCTTCCAAGAGGAGAGATTGTAGGTATTTTCGGAGAAAACGGTGCAGGTAAGACTACCCTGATGAAATCAATTCTGGGTTTCATAAAATACGAAGGAGAAATAACGCTGGATGGCAAGCCCATCACTCCCAAAAACATAGGTAAAATTTCCTTTGCCACCAGTGAACACTCCTTTTTCCCCAATCTTTCTCCAAAAGTTCACAGAGACTTCTACAAGGACCATTTTACTACCTTTTCAGATGCAAGATTTGATGCTCTGATGGACTTCTTTGAGCTTCCAATGAATAAGACCTTGGAAGGATTCTCAACGGGTCAGAAAAATCAGTTTGAAGTTCTTTTGGCATTATCCCAAGGGGCAGACTACATACTTATGGACGAGCCTTTCGCCGGCAACGATGTATTCAACAGAGAAGATTTTTACAAAGTTCTTCTTGGGATTCTTGAGCCGCACGAAACGGTGCTTTTATCTACTCATCTGATAGAAGAAGTGTCCGATTTCATCGGCCGTGGAGTTCTCATACACAAGGGACAGATAGTGGGAGATGTTTCTGTTTCGGAACTTGAAGATTCCGGCCAGAATCTTATGGATTTTATCAAACAGACTTACAACTACCGGGTTGACAGGGTTATCAAAGCTTTGTCCGAAATGACAGAGGAGGATTCTATATGAAAAAAGCAGTAGCCTTAATGGCAGTGTTGCTAGTGGCCTCTATGGTGTTTGTATTTACCAACCTTTCCGACATATCTAAAGACAAGGAAAACATACTTTTCTGGGAGGAGGTTTCTCACGGAGATCCTGCCTTCGTCTCCGACTTAAGGGTCAACACGTGGACCAACTACAGGGACAGTATTTACTGGAACAGCAAAATCAATCTGGGACATCTCGAAAAATCTAAAACAAAGATTTTCTTTAAGGAGCCTAAAGAAAAAAGGGAAGATGAACAGAATGCCAGAGTTTCCGTTCAAAACTACGACTACAGAGGCGTATACCTGAAAATGAAATATAAGTTTGGTGAAGAAACTGATGACTTCGTTCCTGAAGCAAATCGCTACGAAGAAATCATCATGAAAGATTATTTTGAGTTCTATCCCATTTCATTATATTTGGAGTTTCCGGGAGCGCAGTTTTCCGTTTCAACGGCTTCCAACTATGATTACTATGACAGATATATCGACGGAGATGCCGGACAGAAATATGATATGCTGGACTATTTTAAAATTCCTGTTCTTGAAGAAGAAAAGTACATTGCAGACAACCAATATCGCTACGATACAGACCTGCCCGGAGAGCCGGAAAGTGATTATTATCACCCTGCCACTTTTAATGTGCTGACAGATGAAGCTTGTCTCTTCACCTTTGATATTCACAGTAATGACGGTAAGGTAATGGATACATCCTTCATGAAAGGCGGCTACGGAATTTATCGTCTCCCGTACAAAATGGTTGACCAGGAAGACTCAGTGGTCCAAAAGCCTCTTATTGCCATTGGAGAGTTTGCAATGGTATATCCTTTAAGTACCGATATGGAAATCATAAGTTTTGGACTTAACGATGATAAAACACATTTGCAGATAGTCTCTGTGGAAAATAATGAGTTTACTCTGACTGTCATTGATATTCGCACCTTGGAGACGCTAAAGGTCATTACCTTAGGTGAGGGTTCTCCGAAAAGCCATCAATTCCTTTATACTGAAGATGAGGAATATATGGCATTGGTTAATTACGATACCAACAAAATCTCTCTTATTGCCACTCCTAAAAATGGGAATTACGAGGTTGTATTTACAAGTGATTTCTTACCGGAAGGAAACGACTCGCCTCACCTGGACGACTACCAGCTGATTTTTGACGGGGAACGACTTGCACTGGTGGGAATCGTTCCGTTATACTATCCGGAAATGGTGGGTGCCGAAGTAGATTATCCATATTATTATGATGGGTATGATGAATATGAGCCTCCTTACTTCCCTTCCACGCGATTCTTTGTCTCTGCATATAACTCTGCCGGATTACAATACTACGGAGAGTACGACTGCAGCCTTACGGATCCCGAATTACCCGAAAAAGAAAACTATGACTTTGAGTCCGCATATTTCTACAAGTTAACTGCCTCATGGCGCTAAAGAGAAAAAGGGGGCTTATAGGACAAAAAGGCCTGCCTCCTAGCGGTTTTACTCATATGCCCACTTTACTGCACAAATCGGTAAAGTGGGTACATATGCCACCGCCACAGAGGCAAGCCTTTTTTCTGCTTCTTACAGTTTCCTTTTATTAAAAAATCTCACCGCTGAGGCAAAGGATAAGACACACAGCACCACGGTAACGACAATGGCTACAAGGTATTCCTGCCGCACTTCTTCCCCATAGATAAGCGATGTCCCATCCATTAAAATTGCAGGGGAGTATTTTTTGACTTTGGCAAATAAAGATGCCACATAGAAAAATACCCATGCTGTAGCTGTCCCCCCAAGCACCACAGTGCTAGTATCGGTAAAGCTTGAAAAAAACACCAGCATAAGCATGGTCAACAGACCTGCCAGCCACCAACACATGACAGAAAAAAGCATATTTTGTGCCACCGAATTGTCCCAAAAATATGCGTTATATCCATAGGTAATCCCAAAGTATATCCAGTATAACAGTGTCCACAGTACCGTCAGAACCATTGTCTTAGACACCACCACCTTATACCTTGCAAGACCCTTTGTCAGCGGCTGCACCAATGTCCCTTTCTCATACTCCTTGGTGAAAATACCACTTTCCACCAATACAAATGCAATCAGTGCCATAGGTGCATTTTTGAAGAACTGCATCCACGAATCCAGAGCGCTCACTTCCACCGCGGTTACGGTCATTCCGCTTTGTGCCAACGAATCGGCCATGGTTTCAAGAAGCCAAGGCGTAAGTTTGGCAACGGCCGTATTCATAATTCCCAAACATATAAATAATATTGATATGATGGTAAACTTGCCGGAGCGCAGTTGCTCCATCCATTCTTTTTTCATAAAGGCCATCAAAGTTCTCATTTTTTCACCACCTCCATGAACAAAGATTCAAGGGTTGGTTCCTGTCTTTCTATCTTTACTACCGAAATTTTTTCTCCATTTATATATGCGAGGATTTCAAAAATACTATGTTCTGTTTCTGAAAAAAGGAGTTGTGTAGGACTAAGGTACTTTGCTCCTTTAAACCTATTTAAAAGTTTCGACAAATCTTCTCCGGTGTCTGTCTCAACTATGTACTCTTCCTTTCTATAAAGAGCTTTTATATCCGATACTTTGCCTTGGGTACGTATCACACCGTCTTTGAGAAAAGCCACATCTGTACATATTCTCTCAACGTCGGAAAGTATGTGAGTCGAAAACAAAACCGTGGTTTCCTCTTTTACACTTTGAAGAATTTCCAGTATTTCTTTGCGTCCCACGGGGTCCAAGGCTGATGTGGGTTCATCGCAAATAAGCAATTTAGGCTTGTTAAGCAATGCCTGAGCTATTCCCAGCCTCTGTTTCATGCCTCGGGAAAAACCTTTTATTCTGTGTTTTTCATCAGATAGTCCCACAAGCCGGAGAAGTTCCTCAGACCGAGATTTTAGCGTCCCCTTGTCTATTCCCGTTATTTCACCGCAAAAATAAAGATACTCCCCGGCTGTCATGAAGCCATAAAACTCCGGCACATCGGGGAGGTATCCTATATACTTGTTGGTAACTGTCTGACCATAGACAACCCTTTCCCCGGCAACGGTAATCTCCCCCTCGTCCGCTTTTAAAAGACCGAGAATTATCTTCATGGTAGTGGTTTTGCCGGCACCATTCCTCCCAACAAAACCAAAAATACTGTTTTGCGAAACGGATAAGTTAAGTCCTTGCAAAACGGCCTTATCGCCAAATGACTTTTTTAAGTCCTGTATCCGGAGCATCTCCATCTACGCATCCTCCTTGCCCAATACAAAATACAATATGGGACCGATAAAGTTGATAAATACGGATACCAGTATCCACATCACACGATTTCCTCTTTTGTAATTAGGGTGTGTCAAGATGTGATAAAGAGAGTATCCCATGAGAGTATACTGTGCTATTATCAGTGGTATTAAAAATGGTAATATCTCCTTGATTTGTTCAATCTGCATTTTCTTCGTCCTCCTTTCCATAGGTTTCCACACAGAATCCTTTATGACCGCAGTGGGTGCAGGTCAATTTTCGTGTGGAAGGAGTGTGATTGGCAAAAAACATTTCTTTGAAGCCCGGCTTAAATACGGTATGACACTTAGGGCAGATATACTTCACTCTCTTGAAATAGAATATAATTATCCATATGTCGATTCCTATCACAAAGGGAAGTCCTACAAAAAAGGGCCACCATATTCCTTTTATGATTCCGTACAAGAGACTCCCCGTTTCTATAATCTCGCTTACCAACCCTGCACTAAGCATGGTCGCCCTCACCCTGTAAAGTTTTTTCCTGTTTTCCATTATATAAGCTATGTCGCCGATGGATTCGAGGGAAAAGTCCTCTGTGTTGTTCAGTTCTCTCTTCAGCAGTTCTATCGTGTCCAGTTTGCTCTTGGTTTCGTGGAGCTCCCGTCGAAGCAACTTTTCCTGCTGTTTCAAAAGAATATCTATTACGCTTGCCGGATCCTCGTCGGAAAAAAGTTCTCCTATGCCGTTTATGGAAAGACCTGCATCTCTAAGGAAACATATAATCCTCATACGCTTTAGGTCCTCCTCGGAATAAAGGCGTCTGCCACCGTCGCTGAGACGGCTGGGCACCAGCAAATTTCTGGTATCGTAATATTGAACGGTTCTGACAGACACGTTGCAAAGTTTTGCAATCTCTCCTGTCGTATATTCTGACATAGCTTTCACCTCCTTATAAGGAAATTCTAAATCATTACGCCGGGTAATGAGCAAGAGTTTTTTTATTTTATTCCTCATCCTTCACAATTAGTCGCCCCGTGTATTCCGCCACTCCGCCTATATTTCTTACATCGGTGTAGCCCATCTTCTTAAGTGCCGTTGCCGCCTGTTTACTTCTAGCTCCTGAATAGCAGTAAACAAATAGAGGCGCTTCTCTATCCTCGGTAACATCAACAATATTCTCTATCTTCTTTAATGGAACATTTTGACTGTCCGGAATGTGCCCGTCCTCATATTCCGCCCTGCTGCGAACATCAATCAAAAATGCTCCCTTTGTGCCGGCGTAGTCTTGTATGGCTTTGTTTATATCTTTTCCGGTCATTTTGTTCTCCTTTCCCGGGTGATCCCCTTTATCTGTCGTAATACTACAATATCACATTTTTTCTCTTTGCCCAATTGTTTTATGTGGTTTTTTCATAACACAAAAGGAGCCTGCGATGTAGGCTCCAATAATTGCTTTTAATTGTTCACATTTGCAACCGGAAAATGAAATAATAATTCCACCCAAAATCAAAGATTTTGACCGCTCCGGCAGAAAGTCCGCCTTGCCGCTCGCAAATCTCGCGGGTCGGACTATTCTATTCCCACTCGAGCGCCGATGTTTTATTCTTTGGTCTGACGGGTTTGAAATCAAGCGATTTCAGTATACTTTTTCTTTCTTCTCCATTTATTCTTTTGAGTCGAAGAAGAAGTTGGTCCCATTTGTGGACCCACGGCATATCATATAATGTTTACTAACTTTCTCGCATTACCCTCCAGCATATTTAATCATATCCCGTTCTTTCTTCTATACGAATATACAACCGACTTAGCAATGTTATCTAAATCACCATAAACACCACCTATGTTGATACCAAGTGTATCTAACTCAGCAAGAACATTATCATGCTTTTCCACTTCTATCACTACATCTGGAGTAACTTCTTGCATACTCAACACATTGTAATTGTACACATAATCATGTGAATATATGTAAGGCTGATACACAAAAAGGCCTTTTTGTGAGTTAATTCTATCAAATAAATTTGCAGGCTGATAAGTAAAGTATATTTTCGATTTTAAAATCAAATTCTCACCATCGTCCAACACTTCACAAAGAATGCGTATCAAATTGGCTAAAAGCATCACATAGATTGCTGCGGTTAACTGATACAAGCTACCATCATATGGATATCCATCGAATATATCACTACCATAAGGGATATTCTCATCCTCCATCTCATGAAAAGCATAGTCATATAATGCATGTAAGGTATCCTCTAAACTATCTTCTTTAAGCTTCTTCTGAAAAGAGAATAAATCATCACAATCACAGTTTTCTTCTAGTTCTTCTTCATCATCAGTTTCAGCTTTTCCCCAATAATTGATGCCATTTTTTTTATAGCACTCTATTATTTCTACTAGGCAATCAACCAATTCCTCTTCAGTTGTCTTAGAGTTCTCAAACAATTGAATAATTTGATATATCAACTTCTTTCTAACGTCATCGTTGGAATAAATACTTTCAAGAAAATTGCCGTTACCAACTTGCGAAATAATATCAGTTATATCAACAAGCCATCTTTTCTTCAATAAATACACTTGAGCATATTGAGAAAACGTAGTCTTTTCTAACTTATTAATCAGATTACTTATCAGCATACTTTGCGTAGATGTGTCATTTTTCAATTCATCTACTGTTGTTTTTCCTATTAGTTCTTTTAAATTGAACATCGGATCTTGTTTCCCTTGACAAGCAAAAAATAACGCTATCAATGGCGAATATGAAAAATCAATAAGATTTGTCGGAATACCATAGTGTTGACAGAATGCCAAAAAATATTTCTTTTCTTCCGCAGTTAATTTAGAAACAATTTTATCGTAATAATTTTTTGAGATTTCATCTATATTATATATTTTATTACTGGTCCAACCACCCAGATAAGTTCTAAAACCATTGGCTCTTATTCCAAAATAAGGCTCGTTTTGTCCTCTGTAAATATAATCATCTATTCCTAGTTCTTCTAACTCTTTTATATAATTTGAAACAGAATCGACTCTAATAGTTTTCATTACTACAACACTTCCTTAGTTTTTTATATGATGATATCTTATACTACTTTTGCAAAGCTTTTTGTATCCGAGCTTATACGTTGTCAAACTTATCATTCAGCAATTTTTTTGACCCTTTATCTAATTTCATCTTGTCAATCCGCTGCCCTTTTGATAAATATGTACACTCGGTATATTTTTCGTCATTGTATACTTTAGAAAATATCGCCAGCACTTTACATGCTGGACTAATCATTTTGTGGACATCGCCGTTATATAATGTCACATGGTAGTCCACAGTTTTTCCAAATCGAAAACCAACACTAAAAACCGCTTTTGTGTTTCCCCCATCAGTACTGAGATAGAAAGGCTTGTATTGGTAAATCCCCTGATATTCTTTATAAAGTTTCTTTACAATATTATACACACGTTCTTCGCTTTTCCATCTGTTTAATGGTTTGTTGTAGCCTCCGAACTCACACTTATCATATACACCATTTTTTGCCGAATTAATGATTTCCATGGGGATTTCTAATAATTCTACATCATTTTTCACTTGTCTATCTTCATAATAATACGCAAATTTATTCTCCAATCTCCAAACTTTTCTTTCTCCTGTTGTGATAAATTAATTCTTATATGTTGTATTGCAGTATAAGTGAGTTACTTGCCCATTCGCTTTAGCATTACTTCCACCATCTGACTTTCTAATAATATGGTCAACCGAAATAGAATAATTGTCTAGATACCCACCACAAATAGGACATTTAGGTAGGTTGCTCACAAATGTTTGAAGTTTGATTTGTTGACGTCTACCCCTAGAAAAATGACCCCTAATTTCTACTTCTTCATTATCAATTATTTCGGTTTGTAAATACTTGTATTCTGGCAAATTTCTTAATTCGTTAATTATTTCTTCCGAAGACATTTTATCATTAGAACTTATTATGCCCATTAAATCAGAAAAATAATTAGCAATTTTGTCGTACGATCTTTTAGTCTGTCTATATTTTCGGACTATTTGTTGCACAATAAAACTATAAGTATATACAACTTCTTCAAATTTTGCTCTCACCTGAATGAAATCATTTAGTTTGTTATCAGAGATTAAATTTTTGACAAATAATAAAATTCCATAATAAGAGCCTATTTTATGTTTACCCAAATCGGAATAAAAATAGACGAATGGATGTAAACCAAGCGAAAATTTTTCTTTAGAATGAATATATTGCAATATTTTTAAAGTGTTACGTAACATATTTATCACATCATTCTCGTCTCCAACTATAGCTTTTTTAACATCTGTAATTCCGTTGCAAATTTTTACAGTTTGATTCACTACATCTAATGTAAGCGATGAAGATTGAGTTCCACCAACAGAAAAAGAATTAATATCATCAATATTCATCGGGACTTCCCCAAACATAATACGATGGATTTTCTTTGCATTGTCTAAAATTTTTGTTTGTGCTTCATCCGAGAATTTAGACCAATATTGATATCCTTGTCCTGCTCTAACAATTGCTCTTGCCGCTAAAGCATATGCTTTGTCTCTATTTTCAATCAACTCTAGTTCAGCATCACTGATTTTTGTAGCACACTGGTTTATTTTCAAAAATGAATCTTCAGCTTTATCAGCATTTCCTTCTACCCACTGCAACTGAATTGCTAAAGCACCTAAATTTTTCGCTATTCTTTTTTTCCTTTCATCTGCAGAAACGGTAGGGTTTCTAGTGATTGAAAATATCTCTTTAAAGGACCCGATTTTACTATCTATTAACTCTCTGGTTTTTTGTGCAGTTTCCAACTGTTCTTGTGGAATGACATTGCCATAATATTGTCTTGATATTTCACCATCACCATAATCGTCATTAATCCACGCACCTAAACTACTTAGTCTATGCGCCCCGTCAATAACAAAAATATATCCTCCCTGATTTCTCCAAAGTATAATAGATGGTATCAATTCGCTTTCTATAAAGCTTTCTATTATTCCACATATTTTGCTGGGTTCCCACTCATTTGTTTCTCTCTGAAAAATAGGTTTTCTTAAAGCAGAGAAGAAAAAGGAATCATATTTTAAATCTTCGATGGATAATGTTGCTTTATTTCTAGTATTATTGTTACCACCTAACTCCGAAAGAATATCAAAATCTTCTCTAGGAATTAAAGCATCTAATGTAACAGTTTTCATATTGCTTCCTCACTTTCTAAACACAAACAGATACTCGTGTGCTATAAGCAAAAAATTATATTTTACGCTATTGGTTTTCCAATATCCCGTTGCCTTACAATTATGTTGCTCTTTGATAATCAGTTCTTTGAGTTTGAATCCTGCTTCTTCAAAGATACGCATAACATCAAATGACATCGGTATCATATGACCTTTTTGGCGTGTATCCCCCATAAGAACAGCGCAAAACTTGTCCTTTTTCAGAACACGATAACTTTCTGCAGCAACCTTTTTCATCTCCTCGAGAAAATCTTTCACCTTTAACAAAGATAAATCTTCAGGAATATCCTCGCTGTATTGAATAATATCGGCATAGGGCGGATGAGTGCAAATCAAATCAATGCTGTTATCCGGTACAAAGTCAAGATTTCTTGCATCACCTTTATGAAGATATACTTTACCGTTTGCACCTTCGTGTTCAAATGCAGTTTTTTCTTTACAGCGGGCAAGAGCGACGTCATTAACATCTACACCGATAATGTTTCTGTTTAGTAATTTTGCTTCTACAAGGGTAGTACCACCACCCGCAAACTGATCGAGAACTAAATCGTTCTCTTTAGAATAGCGGAGCAGAATATTTCGAGGGATATATGGCGACCAATTGCCACGCCATTTTGCATCGTGAGTTGCCCAATCGCCACGTTTAGGAAAAGACCAATGTGTAGTCATTTCCAACTCAAAATCTTCCGGCTCCCATTTTGTTATTTTTTTCGTTCCCATTAACTATTTCTCCTTATCATTTCTCTTATTTCGTCAGGAGTGTAAGGAGGCTTTTTACTGTGTGCAATCATATGACAGTTAGGGCAAATTGGAATTAAATCTTCTATCGCATTGATTTCATATTCGGAACCAACTGAAGAGATTTCAACCAAATGATGAATATGTATCTTTTCAATAAATTCTTCGCCATATATTTTCCCAAAGTCAAATCCACATATTTCACACTTTAATCTGCCTCTGTTTTTCTTGCGATAATGGTTTATACAAGCAACTCTTGCATAAGGATTTCTCTCATACGCATTAACTATTACTTGTTTCTTTGCTCCCTCAAAAAGAGTTCCTACTTCCTTTTCATCGATTTCTTCAGGCAAGCTAGTTTCAAAAGATGATGATTTAATAAAACCGCTTTTGCCATTGATAAGTTCAAATATTGCTGGCAATAATCCAACAACCTTTTTTTGATGACTTTGATTAAATGCTTTAAATGAGGAATCAATACTTGCAAATTCATCTTTTGTTATCGGTTTGTTTAAGAGTGTTATACTACCCGGAGCAAACTGATAATAACCGTTGTATTCATTACCATCCGCAAGAGTTAAAGGCTCATCTAATTCTACTGTATTTGTGTGAATAGCATATCCTATAAGCTCGCCACCATATTGAAATAAAACAAATGTATTTGCAGGGCATTCCATTTTTGATTTCATATAGTAATATGTCCCGCCTCTATTTGGCATTGTTTCAACAATAAAGCGTTTAACTTCCTCGTATGTAGGAAATATGGATTGGCT
>JAZNUK010000093.1:0-20704 GCA_045592265.1 Candidatus Fimisoma sp.
CAGACTACCGTTTCAATGGTTTAAGACCATTGGCCGGTAGTCTTTTTTAACGGACAGATTTTGAGAAAGCTTTCTCACATAACCGGCTTTCGCTGCATATCATGTAAACGGAGGTATGTATGGGGTATTACGACAAGCGTATTGATAGTGTATTTAAAGAAGCTGTAGTGGTTGATGGTAATAAACACCGAAAAATGGTGTTTTTCAGCGATTGTCACCGAGGAAACGGCTCTTGGAACGATAGCTTCCTTAATAACAAAATTTTATATCAAGCCGCTCTCAATTATTATAACCGTCAAAACTATACCTATGTTGAATTGGGGGATGGTGACGAGCTGTGGGAAAACCGCTGTATCCAGCAGATTCGCGAGGTTCACGGAGATGTTTTCAATCAGCTCAATGGCTTTTTTCACTCAGGCAGAATTTTCGTATTATACGGTAACCACGATATAATCAAAAGTCGAAAAACCTCCTGCTCTGCAGATTTAAACTTTTCTCCTCCGTTTCACGAAGCTATCATTGTCAAAATGCCCCATGCCTCTCAAAACTTATATCTTCTTCACGGACACCAAGCAGACATCTTCAATGATCGGCTCTGGCCTTTGGCCCGCTGGATGGTGCGCTACATTTGGAAACCTTTGGAACTTGCCGGTTTCAAAGATCCCACCAGTGCCGCGAGGAATTATAAGAAGCGTAAAACTGTTGAATCAAGATTGGCTCAATGGGCAGAAAAAAACAAAAAAAATCTTATGGCAGGTCATACACATCGGCCTGCCCTTCCTCCGGAAGGACAAACGGGATACTTTAACACCGGCTCCTGTGTTCATCCTAACGGCATAACCTGTATCGAATTGGACAAGGGAATGATCTCACTTATTAAATGGACAATCTGCGTCAACGAAGACAATACAATCTATGTGTGCAGACAAGTTTTAGTTGGTCCCAGATTCCTTTAATAAATTCAAAATCAATTTACAAAATCCGGTGCAAAATATGGGCATTTTTTATTGACTTTTCCCCTTTGCACGCTATAATTATAACTGTGAAATCGAGAATTTTTCTCATATTTGAAAGATTGCTCAACTGTTCATAGGAGGCGTTATCCTATGGCTCATTATTAAAATTGCACACTACAAAGGTCGAAAATTTCAACGGAAAGGCTGATTGCTATGACCACATATAAGACGGAACAAAAACGAGAGTTAATAAATTTTCTTACTAAAAATAGCCATCGTTCTTTTACGATAGACGAAATGTGCCGAGGAATGACTGCAGATGCGGACTGTATTTCTCCTCCCGGAAAAAGTACGGTGTACAGGCTTATTCCAAAGCTGCTTGATGAGAATATAATCAAGCAATTCAATAATGGGGCAAGCTGCAAAACCACATACCAATTGGTAGGCGGGCAAGAGTGCCGTGAACATATTCATTTAAAGTGTACCAAGTGCGGAAGAATTCTTCACACCGGCCATAGTTTTACCAAACAGCTTTCCAACAGCCTTCGTAATACGGAGGCCTTTCAGATAAGTATCGACGATACAGTCTTGTTTGGATTGTGCAAGGACTGTGTTTAGGAGGAAATGGTGACGATAAAAAGTAAGAAAAACAAACAATGTAATACAACCTACGGAAAACATTACAACATGGCAAACAGACTGTTTATCATATTGTTGGTTGTTTTTATGATAGGCGTTTTAGGTGGCTGCAACCCTCATATGACAGACATAGATGCTACAGGTTCGGATATTCAGAATCGTCCCACGGTGGTTTGCAGTGGCTTTTCTCAGTACGACTGGATAAGAAACATTCTGGGTGAGCAGTTGGGCAATTGGAATGTCATAAGGCTAAATGAAAAAGGCACTGACATGCATAGCTACCAACCTACTGCTAAAGATGTGTTGACCATTGTAAATGCAGATTTGGTGATATACACAGGAGGCGTATCGGAAGAGTGGATTGAAACCCTCGTGACGGAAAATCCGGATTTTGAGGGACAAGCATACTGTCTTTTGGAAAAAGGGGCAGCCAAGGAAGAAGTGACTGTTGAGGGAATGTATTCCAAAGGTCACAATCATGAACATGAACATGCACACGACTACGAAAATGAATCTACCTACGACCACCATGACAGTGCTGACGAGGAACACGGGCATAAGGACCTCTCCTCATACGATGAGCACATCTGGCTTTCTCCTGCAAATGCCATCACTTTTTGTGAGGAATTATCACAGATATTGTCACTTCTGGATAGGTCTCACAAAAGCACATACTTGTCAAATTCCAAAAATTATGTAGAACAACTTTCCTCTTTACAAGAGGATTACAAATATAGGCTAGGTAATTGCAGTAAGAATACTTTGATTTTTGCCGATCGCTTCCCTTTCCTGTATTTGGCAGAAGACTTCGGTTTGAAATATTATGCAGCTTTTCCCGGTTGCTCAGCTGAAACGGAAGCAAACTTCGACACCATAATATTTTTAGCTGACAAGTTGACGGAGTGTAAATTGCCGGCACTTCTCATAACGGAAAGCAGTACAGATTCTATGGCAAAAACCATAATAAAAACCTCCGGAATCAGTACCACTGAAATATACTCCCTTAATTCCCTTCAGTCGGTTACAAATCCGGAAACCACATATCTTAAAGTTATGGAAAAAAATTTGGAAATTCTCGAAAAGGTCCTTTCTTAATGACGAAGACGTGGAAAAGAGAAAAGAGGATATAGGATATAAAATATAGAACAGATAATAGATAAAATATAAAACAGATAATAGATAGTAGATAGCAGAAAAATCAAAACAGAAAAATAGGAGACAAAATGTCACAGTTAGTTTGTAAAAATTTGATAATAGGATATGAGGACGGCCCTGTTGCCCCTCCAATCAACGTTACCATAGAATCGGGAGACTACCTTTGTATCGTGGGGGAAAACGGAAGCGGCAAGACTACCTTTATGAAGACTCTTTTGGGGCTAATAGCTCCTTTGGGGGGTGAAATTCTTCGAGGCAATGAATTTGCCCCGGGAAAAATAGGTTATCTGCCTCAACTAACATCTGTACAAAGAGACTTTCCCGCGTCAGTTATGGAAATAGTTTTGTCCGGTACCATTCTACGTGAAGGCAGAAGTCCCTTTTATTCTAAAGGTCAAAAATCACTGGCTCAGGAAAAGATGAAAAAACTGGGTATTGAAAATCTTGCCTATAAAAACTACAGAAATCTTTCGGGAGGCCAACAACAACGGGTTTTACTTGCCCGTGCTCTTTGCTCTGCAGAAAAGATATTGCTCCTTGATGAACCTACTGCCGGTCTTGATCATAGCGCAACAGAAGAAATGTATAATCATATTAAGGCTCTCAACGATGAAGGGATGACCATAATTATGATTACTCACGATGCAGAGGCCGCCTTCAAATACGGAAAAGCAGTTTTTAACATGGGAAAGGAGATTGTTATTAATGAGTAATGTGTTTTCAACCTTTGCGGAATATTTATCCTTCCCTTTTGTTCAATATGCCTTTGTTGCCGGTGTATTAGTCGCTTTGTGTTCCTCTCTTCTTGGAGTTACATTGGTGCTGAAGCGCTTTTCCTTTATTGGAGACGGATTAAGTCATGTGGCCTTTGGTGCCATGGCAGTTGCAGCTGTTATGAGCATATCCAACGAAATGCTTATAATAATGCCTGTAACCATTGTCTGTGCTATTTTTCTACTGAAAAGAAACCAGAACAGTCAGGTGAGGGGAGATGCCTCTCTTGCCATGTTTTCCGTAGGGGCCATGGCTATAGGCTATTTGATTCTCAATGTTTTCTCCACATCTGCCAATATTGCGGGAGATGTTTGCAGCACATTATTTGGTTCTACTTCCATACTTACCTTGCAGGAAGGGGACATTATAATATGCGTGGCAATGTCGGTTATAGTTATTGTAAGCTTCGTGCTGCTATATAATAAATTGTTTGCCATCACTTTTGATGAAACCTTCGCCAAGGCAACGGGAATCAACACGGAATTTTACAATACGGTTGTGGCTGTGATTACTGCCATTATCGTAGTGCTGGCAATGAAGCTGGTTGGAGCACTGCTTACTTCTGCTCTCATAGTTTTCCCGGCCCTTACTTCCATGAGACTTTACGGAAGTTTTAAAAAGGTAACAATCTGCTCGGCCATTGTAGCCGTGGTTGCAGCCTTGGTGGGAATAAGTTTTTCCATACTTTTTTCCACACCTGTGGGTGCCACAGTGGTCTTTGTCAATATATTGATATTTTTAATCTTCACCCTAATAGGAAAATTTAAAAATTGAGAAATGTGTTGAAACCTACATTGAAGTTATCGGCTTATAGGACAAGTTATCATCCTAAAAGGGCTTTCCCGAGAGTGGGAAAGCCCTTTTACCATATGCAGTCTGTAATTTTTCGCTCTACTTCTTAGTAGGTTTTTTAATCTTGTTAAGCTTAGCATTGAGGTCAAGGAGATCTTCCTTGGTAAGATTTACTCCCATCATTCCAATCATTCCGGAAAGTCTCAATACTGTAAATCCACCCATCATTGCCATCATCTCAGGACCCACTTCAAAACCGGCTGCTTCAATTTTTCCGCCCTTGCCCTTTGGCATCATCTTGGCCATCATGCCACCAAAGAGAAGTTTGCCTTGAAGTGTTCCCATAATATCGCTTATCTTATCGTTAAGTGAGAAATGACCTTCAACTTCAGTAATGTCAAACCAGTTTAGAATTGCTCCCTTTTCCTTTAGTCTATATGCCTCGTTAAAGACTTCTACCTTTCTCAGCTTGCTTTCATCCTTAAGTTCTCCGGCAACTGCCACTAAAGTTGTTTCTCCTACATTAGGAACATCAAAGTAGAAGAAGTGATCTTCGGCAGTCTTCTTTCCCAAACTCTGTCCGTTGGCAAAAAGCTCAACTTCAGGCTGGTTGGAGTAAACCGTAACCTTTGTTACATCTTCCACTCTGTCAACATATCGCTTACCTGCGATATGTACAAATGGTTCGTCGGAAAGCCATGCTTTGTAAGCGTAGAAAGAGTCCTTCTTATACTTACGGTCAAAGGTAACGAGTCCCTTGTGGTTCTGTCCGTTTTCTCCCCCTTCATTACGAGCATCGGCACCAAAGTCAAACATATTCCACACATGGGTAGCCCACATGTACTTACGGGTAAAGAATTGTTTAATCAGTTCTTCGTGATAGTATGCCTGATACTCTTCGGTATAATCACCCTGAACAGGATTGGAAGTATGCCAGTCGAGAGCTTCACAACCGTACTCTGAACATCCAATTGGGATATTAGGATGTGTTGCATGGAATTTGTCAAACCAAGGACCGTTCATATCCGTTTCTCCGCCGTACCAACCAAAATAGTGGTTATATGAAACCACATCCGGAATCTGCAGATAAGGGTCATCTATTTTGCAAGGTGATACTGCTGCAATTGTAGTGAGACGTGTTTTATCCATCTCGTGAACCATATCGTTTAGTATTCTGTGATTTTCAAGTAAGTCTTCGTCTGCTCCTCCGATACCTATTTCGTTGGAAAGTCCCCATACTACGATGGAAGGATGGTTATAGTTTTGTATTACCAACTCTCTCATCTGGGAAATAGTGTTTTCACGGCCTGTAGGCATATGTTTTGAAATATAAGGAATTTCAGCCCATACTACCATGCCGTACTTGTCGCATAAGTCGTAGAAATATTGATCATGCTGATAGTGGGCAAGCCTAATAGTGGTTGCTCCCACTTCTGCAATAAGTTCCATATCCTCTTCATGATGTTGGTGAGTCAATGCGTTACCAAATCCCCATCTGTCCTGATGACGCGAAACACCTCTAAGAGGATACTCTTCTCCGTTAAGTATAAATCCGTTGTCCGGATGAATCTCGAAAGTTCTGACACCGAAATTTGTCCATACATTATCAAGAACATTTTCACCTTTCATCAGCTCTACACAAGCAGAATACAGATAAGGATCCTTTCTTCCATGCCACAGATGCACATCCTTTATTTCAAGAACAGCTTTGGTTTCCGCTGAAACTTGACGGGAGACTACGTTTCCTTCCATGTCCATTATTGTGTAACAAATCTGTTGGCCTTCCTTTTTGTTGGCAACAGTAGTTAATATTTCCACTGTTGCATCTTTGCCTGCAACCTGTGGCGTAACCTTGAGTCCATTGCTTCCATAGTATTCAAGATCAAAATGTGTTTCTGAAACACAGATTATGTTTACATCACGGTAAAGGCCGCCGTAGAATGTAAAGTCTGCCATCTGAGGATAAACAGTTTCGTTGGCAGTATTATCTACTGCAACCACAAAGAGATTTTCCCTCTCCAGTGCGTCTGTTATATCTACTCTCCATGTTGAATATCCACCATCGTGATGTGCCAGTTTCTTGCCGTTAAGGTAAACATCTGCAGAAGAGTTTGCGCCCTGAATTTCCATGTAGTATCTGTCCGCTTCGGGCAAATCCAACTTGTCAAGGCTCTTTGCATAGTAGCAAGTACCTCTGTAATAATCGTTTCCCCCATCTTGTCCGTCTATTGCGTTCCATGAATGAGGCAGGTTCACCCAATTCCAGTCCATTGGAAGCTGAGTCGGCACACTGTCTGCTTGCTTTGTAAATGCCCATTTTGCATTAAAATTGACTATGGTTCTCAAGAGAACACCTCCTATAAATCTGCTTTTTCTTTAATTATAACTAAATTGCACAATATACTCAAGCACTTTATCTACAGGCATTTTCCTTCTGATCTTTCTCTGTCATTTTCTATCCATGGCATCCCTTCTGCCGGAAGCCTTTCATAGACAACCACATCTCCCACTTTGTACATTTTTGCACCTCAAGCTTTGCAAAAATATAAAATATTTATCTTTAAGATCGGTCAAAAGCTCCTTCGAGATTCTCGCTCATAAAACAGATGATTTTTAACATTCATTCCATATTAAAATCATTACTGTTTTGTTCAAGGAATCTCTCATAAGCTTTTGACTTGTCTTTATTAAATTACTTTTCGTTAAAAGGGGATGGTGCCTGTTTCTTAAAACGGACTGAGACTTCCGTTCCCAATCATAACGATGGATACAACTGCTGCGGCAACCAAGGCAACTGCCAGCCACATTTCCGCCTTGTGATTGAACGTTGGAAGTCCTCGCTCCTTCTTTCCCAAATAATACACTATAAGCCCCGGAGCATATAAAACCGTAGTAATAAGCAAGTAGTCAAGGCCGCTGGAATATAGCATCCATACTCCGTATATGGTTCCGATTACAGCAAAAATTTTTGCAAGAAGAAGGTTGCCGCCTCTTCCTTCCTCAAAGCCTTCTCCTCGCATAGTAAGTTTAAGATAGTATGCCGCACTGAAGAGATATGGCAGCATAATCATAGATGCGCTTAATATATAAAATGCCTGGTAGGTGGCATCATTGAAAAAGCATATAACAAGGAAAGCCTGAATTATTCCGTTGGTCAGGAAAAGTGCAAAGGACGGAGAGTTTTTGCTGTTAGTTCTGGTAAATGCTCTCATAAATACACCTTGCTTTGCCGCTGAGTAGGAGCAGTCTGCTGCAAGGATTGTCCATCCTAATAACGCACCGGCCAAAGAAAGAATTACTCCTATATTTATCATAGCCGCTCCCCAAGGGCCAACAGCTTTCTCTAAAATTCCCGCCATCTGGGGATTATCAAGAGCCGCCATTTCCTCTGTAGTCATTACACCCATGCTCAGGACCGCAACCATCACATATATTGCCAATATACCAATAAAGGCCACAAGAGATGATTTTCCAACATCTTTTGCCCTCTTGGCCCTTCCCGATAACACCACTGCCCCTTCTATTCCTATGAAAGACCATACCGTTGCAGTGGTAGTAGCCTTAATCTGGTCGCTAATAGGTAATGTTCCGTCTCCCCAGAAATTGTTCATAAAGATGTCAGGATCAAAAGCTCCTACAAAAATTACCGCCACAATGAACACAAATACGGGAACCAGCTTAGCTATGGTGGTTATAATATTGATGGCTGCTGCCTCTTCCACCCCTCTAAGAACAAGCCAGTTTAATATCCATAGTGCAACGGATGCGCAGACAACGGAAATCAGATTATTTCCTGTGCCGAATACGGGGAAAAAGTATCCCAATGCCCCAAACAGTAAAGTAAGATATGATACATTGCAGAGAAGTGCACTAAGCCAATATCCCCATGCAGAGTTAAATCCTATAAATTCCCCAAATCCTTCCATAGCATAACTGTAAACTCCGTTGGTAAGGTCAGGTCTGAGTCTGTTAAGTCCAAAATAGCACATCATCAAGCAAAACATTCCAACTCCGCATATGAGCCAGCCTATAAGTATCGCCCCTGTATGAGCTCCGCTTGCCGCCATATCAGCAGTAATTGTAAATATACCGCTTCCTATGGTGGAACCTATAATTACTGCAGTCAAGGCAAAAAAACTCAGTTTTTTCTCGTAACTTCCTCCACTGTTTTCATTTATATTATCGTTCATTTTTTACCTCCTAGATATCATATATTATTATTTATTGCCTAAATAGAGCAAATTTATTACCATTTTTCTCTCTCTTCATTGACTATGTCATGGTATGGTGATATTTTTTTTAAAAAAAGAGTGATCAAAATGTTTCATAAAATTAAAAATGTTTTTCCGCTTCCCGAATATCGTCTAAGTATACAATTTGCAGAAGGTCGTACCAAAATCTATGACGCAATTCCATTGTTTGATGAAATCCCTGTATTTAAAAAGTTAAAAGACCTCAATCTCTTTTCACAGGTATATGTGGATGTTGACGGCCTTATGGCATTGAGCGATGCTACTGCCCTTTGCCTCAACGAAAGTACCTTGAGAAAAGCTATAAGTTACGGTAAACTGATCGAAGGCGTGGATGTCTGCAAATTCGGCGAATCCAATAGATAATCAGTACCGCATACATGAAAACGGCATAAGGAATTGCTTCTGGGCCAATGTTCAGAAATTATTCTTTTCCTTTGTATCTTCTCTAATCTCATAAAAGCTGAAAAGGTTGTTGTAAAATATTCGAATTTTGTCTTATTTTTACAACATCTCCCCTCGCTCAATGAAAAAAAAGTGATTTAAATGTAAGTTAGCGGGAATTTATTGCACAGAAAAAAACGGAGTTGTAAAAGTTGCTTTTATTTCCGACCATTTTACAACAAAAAAAGAAAAAGTGTTGTAAAATTTCGCTTAAAATACTGACTTTTACAACTCGCATACTTCTTATATCTTATTACCGGAGACTTTTTTTAACTCTAAAGCTTTTTATTCCACTAGTTTAAAATGAATGACGGAGAGCCATTACTCGGTTCATCCGTCATTTTTCAATGTATGAAGAAAGGGCCGCACCCTAACGGGTATTTTCCGTTAACGCGACAGCCCCTTAACTTTTATTTATTTTCGTCAGGATAGCTGGTTCTCAGCAGGTTTATTCTTCCCTGGCTGTCGATTTCAGATACCTTTACTTCTACCTTGTCTCCGATGTTCATAACATCTTCAACCTTTTCTACTCTACCCTTAGCCATCTTGGAGATGTGTAAGAGTCCTTCCTTACCCGGTAACACTTCTATGAAGGCACCGAAGTTCATTATTCTTGTAACGGTTCCTTGGTAAACTTCTCCGGCTTCCACTTCCTTAGTAAGCAGCTCGATCTCTCTCTTAGCGGCTTCAGCACCGGCCTGGTCAACACTGTAAATATTGATTAAGCCCGGAATTTCCTCGGAAATATCAATCTTAACACCGGTTTCATCGATAATCTTGTTGATAGTCTTTCCGCCCGGTCCGATAACAATTCTCACCTTTTCAGGATCGATATTCATAGTTATGGCTCTTGGAGCATACTTGGAGAGTTCTTCTCTAGGAGCAGCAATTTCTTCCATCATCTTTTCCATGATGTGCATTCTGCCTTCCTTAGCCTGATTCAGAGCTTTTTCCAAAATTTCTCTTGAGAGTCCGTGAACCTTGATATCCATCTGAATAGCGGTTACGCCAATCTCTGTACCGGTTACCTTAAAGTCCATATCACCCAGGAAGTCTTCCATTCCCTGAATATCGGACAATATAGCAAACTTGGAAGATCCATCTTCCTCAACTCTTTCAATAAGACCCATGGCGATACCTGCAACAGGTCTTGTAATAGGAACACCTGCATCCATCAATGCCAAACATGAACCGCAGGTTGAACCCATGGAAGTTGAACCATTGGATGAAAGAACTTCTGATACCACTCTGATGGCATAAGGGAAGTCTTCAACACTTGGAAGCACAGGAATCAATGCTCTTTCTGCCAATGCTCCGTGACCTATTTCTCTTCTTCCCGGACTTCTTGCAGTCTTTGCTTCTCCCACGGAGAATCCCGGGAAATTGTAGTGGTGCATATATCTCTTGGAAGTCTGCTCTGTAATTCCGTCTATGGTCTGAGCCTCACTTGCAGGAGCAAGGGTACATACGGACAGTACCTGAGTCTGTCCTCTCTTGAAAAGGCCCGTACCGTGGGTTCTCGGAAGAATTTCGGTTTCACACCAGATAGGTCTGATTTCTTCGTGTTTACGATTGTCCGGACGAATTCCTTCGTCTAAAATCATATTTCTTACTGTTTCTTTGGTTATGCTGTAAAGAACAGAATCTATGTCTTTTGCTCCTTCAGGATATATTTCGGCAAAATGTTCTTTTGTCTCCACTTCAACAGCGTCCATGTTTTCCAATCTTTCAAGCTTGTCTACAGTTTGAATGGCTTCTCTCATCTTTGGAGTAGCATAGGCTCTTACTGCCTGATCTATTTCGTCAAGTGGCTTGTAAAGAACCACATCCTGTTTAGGTCTGCCCACTTCCTTTACAACTTCTTCTATGAACTCAACTATCTTTTTGATTTCTTCGTGAGCAAAGAGAATTGCATCCAGCATTTCCATTTCAGGAACTTCATTGGCACCTGCTTCTACCATCATTATAGCGTCCTTGGTACCGGAAACTGTCATATGCATATCGGAAATTTCTCTCTGTTCCAAAGTAGGGTTGATAACAAATTGACCATCAACTCTTCCCACTACCACTGAACCTGTAGGACCGTCCCACGGAATATCGGATGTTGCAAGGGCTACAGATGAGCCTATCATGCCGCACACTTCCGGTGAGCAATCCTGATCAACTGACATTACCGTAGCAACAACCACTACATCGTTGTAGTATCCCTTAGGGAATAAAGGACGAATAGGTCTGTCAATAAGTCTTGAGGAAAGAATTGCATGTTCGCTTGGTCTTCCTTCTCTCTTAATGAAACCGCCGGGTATCTTACCTGCAGCATACATTCTCTCTTCGTAATCTACGGAAAGTGGGAAAAAGTCGATGTCAGGCTTTGGTTCCTTAGAAGCGCAGGCCGTAACATTTACAACCGTATCGCCATATTTAACCATAACCTGTCCATTGGCCTGTTCACAAACCTTTCCGATTTCCAGCTGTAAGAGTCTGCCTCCAACCGCTGTCTTAAATACTCTGTAATCTTCAAATCTCGCCATAATTAACAACTACCTCCTGTTAATCTTCTTCTGTTTCTATTTGCTTCGTCCTGAGAATTATAAGTTCTCAGACTCAATTAAAATAAAAGCGGGGTTTGTTCCCCGCTTAAATTCTCAGTAAATAATCCTACTTTCTCAATCCTAAACGAGCGATAAGACTTCTGTATCTTTCAAGATCCTTATCCTTCAGGTACGCAAGCAGGTTTCTTCTCTGTCCTACCATCTTCAGAAGACCTCTTCTTGAGTGGTGGTCTTTCTTGTGAACCTTTAAGTGTTCGTTAAGGTCGTTGATTCTGTAAGTCAGAATAGCAATCTGAACTTCCGGAGAACCGGTATCGCCTTCCTTTAACTGATAATCTTTGATAATCTGGTCTTTGATTTCCTTTGTAATCATCTTTAATCTCCTTTTCTTATTCGCCATCTGCTGCGTGAAGCGCCGGAGTGTCGCAAAACGAAGCAAACGGTACAAATTACAACAATTTATAATAACATATGAAATAGTTTTTGTCTATCTTTTTTTACAGATATCTTTTTTACAGATATCTTTTTTTACAGATATCTTTTTTGCAAATGCCTTTTTATAATCCGTGATATTCCTTTGCCTCTTTGCAATCTTTGGCAATCTGTGCAGAAAGCTCCTCAACGCTGTCAAATTTAACTTCGTCACGAGTCATTTGCAAAAATTCAATCTTGATATGTTTCCCGTAAAGTTCCTTGTTAAAGTTAAATATGTGAGTTTCCATATTCTTCTTATATTCACCGACCGTAGGTTTTACCCCTACATTTGTAATGCTGGGATATTTCGTTCCGTTATATATGCAATTGGTAATGTACACTCCGTTGGGTGGCGTTACCATGTTTTCGTCTATTGTTATATTGGAAGTGGGGAATCCTATGGTTCTTCCAAGTTTATTCCCTACCACAACTTCACCGCCTATTTCGTAATTCCTTCCCAAATACTTGGCACACTCGTCAACTTCACCGGACATAATCAATGCTCTTATCAAAGTAGAACTTACCACTTCACCATCGATGGTCACCGGTTCTATTTCGTTGCAGACAAACCCCATCTTCTGCCCCTCTCTATGTAAAAGCTCCGTATTGCCGGCCGCCTTATATCCAAAACGATAATTGAAACCGCAGAAGATTTCTTTTGCATTAAACCTGCCTACCAAAAGTTTCTCTATAAAATCCACAGGAGAGGTATTCTTTATCTTTTCTGTAAACTCAATATTAAAAAGATAATCTACGCCAAGTTCTTCTATAAGGGCTGCTTTTTCGTCCTGATATATTATGTTCATAACAGGTTTTTGTCCGGGAATCAAATTTTTAGGATGGTTAGAGAAAGAAAAAACAGCACTTTTTATTCCAAGTACTTCGGCTCTTTCCACCGCCTTTGAAATTAACTGTTGGTGTCCTTTATGAACACCGTCAAAATTGCCCAGAGCAATTGTACATGGCTCAATATCTTTTATTTTCTCAAGACTATTAAATATTATCAATTTTGTCACCTCTTGCAAAAACTTTATCTGCCACAAGTTTCTTGTATTTAAAATTATAAAATGCAACACCCAAAAAAACAATTTTTCCGGAAAGGTCACCGTATATATTATATGCCCTCTTATATTCAGGTTTAATCTCAAGAGCAGAATCCTTTTCCTTAAATTCCGGTTCAGAAATAATACGGCATTTGTTTAGGGGGAGATGAAATCCATCTACAAATTTCTTTGCCGTGGCTCTATCCACCATAACCTTGCCGAAATGTACCAAGGGATAGTCTGCTTCCATCATCAACGATTCAATCTCATGGATAGGCATCTCAATAAGTTTTTCAAGGTCTATGGCATCTTCTATCTTAAAGGCTCCACTGGCAGTCCTTGTTAAAGCTATGAGACAGGCTCCGCATCCCAAAACATCTCCCACATCTCGGCATATAGTCCTGATGTATGTGCCCTTTGAACATTCAACCGAAAAAGTTACAGTCATTTGGGACAAGTCTATATCTTCTATTTCCAAAGAATTAATATAAACTTTTCTGGACTTTACCTTCACTTCCTTGCCTTCTCTGGCATATTCATAAAGTCGCTTCCCCTCAATCCTTACTGCACTATACATAGGCGGCGTCTGGTCTATAAAGCCACGAAAGGATTCAACGGCTCGACAAATGGTTTCTCTGTCAATGCCTGTAGTTGGACGTTCCTCAAGAACCTCTCCCCATATATCTTGAGTGTCTGTAGTCTTTCCAAGAACCATGGTGCATCTGTATGTCTTAAAGTCCATGTCCAGATATTCGGTAATTCGTGCCGCACTGCCTATACAGACAGGAAGAACTCCTGTTGCCATGGGATCCAGTGTTCCTGTATGTCCTACTCTCTTTATGCCTGTGGCACGGCGCACACGATAAATGACATCGTGAGATGTCATTCCGGCAGGCTTATTTATATTTAAAATTCCATTTTCTATCATAGATTCGTCCTCTGTGGTTATCTAAAGCTCTTTGATGGCTGTGGTTAGTTGCTGTTTCACCATATCCACTGCCTCCGTCATCGGTGCGTTGATAGTGCAACCGGCGGCCTTGGTGTGACCTCCGCCTCCTAACCTTTGAGCTATCTTTGAAACATCACCCTTTGTTTTGGCTCGAAGACTCACCCTTATGGTTTCATCTCCGTACTCCTTAAGCACGGCAGCATATTCCACCCCTGCAATGGAACGAAGTTCTTGCGAAAGTCCCTCAGTCTCATCCATTACGGCTCCGGATTTTTTCAACATTTCACGGGTAACAAAAACCAATGCACCCAAACCCTCTTCCAATATGGTCAGTGTTTCCATTGCCATGTTCCGCAGGAGAAGTTTTTCCATGCGGTCATTTTCATAAATTTCAACACTTACGCCGTTGAAATCCACTCCCCAGTCATAAAGTTGCGCCGTAATAAGGTGACTCTTCTGCTGTGTGTTGGAATATTGATAATTGCCCGTATCGGTAATTATAGCGGCATAAACAGCCTCGCCGATTTCCCTATCCTGTCCAATTCCAAGTTCTTGGATGAGGTTATATATTATCTGCCCTGTAGCGGCTTCCTCGCCGTCTACATAGTTGTAATCGCAAAAAAACTCGGTGGTCTTGTGATGGTCTATACACATGGTTTTACCACCTTTAAGGAATTTATCTCCACGGCGTGGGAACCTTCCTTTATCGCCGCAATCAACACAGACACATATATCAGGCTGAGCGATGATGTCCTCATTCCATGTGCAATATCCCTTGTCCAAAAAACGCAAATTTGCCGGAATATCATCTTCCAGCAGAATCCAGCTTTCTATTCCCTTAATCCGCAATGCCCTGCATAGGGCCACTGAAGACCCTAGGGCATCTCCGTCCAAATTAATGTGAGGAAAGAGCAAAACGCTCTTTGCCTCACTTAATTTTTGAGAAATTTCCTTTAAAGAATTATTCTTCATAATTTGCTCCGTCAAGAGTTTCCTCTTCCTCGTCCTTTTGATAGCTATCAAAATCCATGGTACTTAAAATATCGTCAATGTGTTTACCATACTCCATGGAATGGTCCATCTTAAATATCAGTTCAGGCACTCGACGCATTCTCACCTGCCGGCCTATTTCCTTGCGAAAAAGTCCCGATGCGCTTTGAAGGCCTGCTAAAATCTCCTTTTCTTTTGTTTCCTTTTCCTCAGGAGTTTTACTGAAATCCAAGGCAGAAACATAGCAGGTGGCGTAGCTGCCATCACTGGTAACTTCTACTGCTGATATGCTTATCATGGAGGACAGTCGCGGGTCTTTTACCTGATGAAGAAGCATCCCTCCGATAGTCTTTCTGATTTCTTCACCAAGTCTTCCCTGTCTGTAACCTTTTCCCATTTTACTTCCTTTCAACTTCTACCATATGGAAACATTCAATGGTGTCACCGATTTTAATATCGTTATAGTTTTCGATACCTATACCACATTCGTAACCCTGATTAACTTCCTTGGCATCATCTTTAAATCTTCTGAGAGAAGAGATCTTTCCTTCGTGAATTACAATACCATCACGAACTAATCTGATTTCCGCGTTACGAATTACCTTGCCTTCCTGAACATAAGCACCGGCGATAATTCCTATATTAGGAACCTTGAAGGTTTCTCTTACTTCTACTTTACCCAATACTTCTTCCTTAAATTCAGGATCAAGCATACCCTTCATAGCATCTTCCACATCGTTAATAATGTCATAGATTACTCTGTAAAGCCTTATCTGAATATTTTCTCTGTCGGCAAAGGTCTGTACTGCCGTGGTCGGTCTAACGTTAAATCCGATTATGATGGAACCTGTGGTTCCTGCCAAAGTTACGTCAGATTCATTTACTGTTCCCACACCTGTGTGGATGATTTTTACTCTTACATTTTCATTGCTTAATTTTTCAAGGGAAGCCACTATTGCTCCTATGGAACCTTGTACATCACCCTTGATAATCAGGTTAAGGTCTTTAACTTCCCCTTCCTGAATCTGGCTGAATAGCTGTTCAAGAGTAGTGCTTGCATTTCTTGCCAGGATTTCCTCTCTCAGCTTAGCCTTTCTGTTTTCGGCAATTTCTCTTGCCACCTTATCTTCCTTAACTGCGTTAAATTCATCTCCTGCTTCAGGTACATCTGTAAGACCCAGAATTTCCACTGCTGTGGCAGGACCGGCCTTGTGAATGGTGTCACCCTTATAGTTAGTCATAAGACGGATTCTACCGGAAGAAGTTCCTGCTACCACGCTCATGCCGCTCTTTAAGGTTCCGTTTGTTACAAGAAGCGTTGCTACAGGACCTTTGTTCTTATCAAGTCTTGCTTCAATAACCGAACCCATGGCAAGACGGTTAGGATTTGCCTTTAATTCAAGTACTTCTGCCTGAAGGAGAATCATTTCAAGTAAGTTTACAATACCTTCTCCCGTCTTCGCAGAAACAGGTACAGAGATAACATCTCCACCCCAGTCTTCTACCAAAATACCATGCTCAGTTAAGTCCTGCTTAACTCTATCCGGATTTGCGCCCGGCTTATCTATCTTATTGATGGCAACTATAATCGGTACTCCGGCAGCTTTTGCATGGCTGATGGATTCTACAGTCTGAGGTTTTACCGAGTCGTCGGCAGCTACTACCAGTACCGCGATATCTGTAATGTGTGCTCCTCTTGCTCTCATGGCAGTAAAAGCTTCGTGACCCGGAGTATCCAGGAACACTATCTTCTGTCCGTTAATGGTTACTTCGGAAGCACCGATGTGCTGTGTAATTCCGCCTGCCTCAGATGTGGTTACATTGGTCTTTCTGATAGCATCAAGAAGAGAAGTCTTACCGTGGTCAACATGACCCATTACAGTAATGATAGGTGGTCTGTGCTTCAGATCTTCTTCCTTGTCTTCAAATGTTTCAAGACCTTCTTCTATTTCTTCCTCTTCAACCTTTGCAACTACAACACTTATACCAAGTTCGTCTGCCAGTATCATAACAGTGTCTTCGTCTATATTCTGGTTGATATTTGCCATGATTCCCATCTTCATCAGTGCCATGATTACCTGAGATGTGGAGATTCCCGCTTGTTCACAGAAACCTGCCACCGTAATAGGCACTGTTACCGCAACAGTTCCCGTCGGCAGTGTGTCCATAATATCTTCTTCCTCTTCAACTACAGGCTTTGGTTTGTTGTGTTTCTTTGGCTTAGCTTGCTTTTCCAAAGAACGTTCCTGCATCTTCTGCTTGTTTTTCTTTCCGCCTTCGTTGTTTTCCAACTTTGCAAATTTATTTCTCTCTTTATCCTTGTATTGGAGTTTTTCTTCTCTCTTCTGACCCGACTTGGCGTTGAGTTCCTGAGCCGCAGGAGCTGAGACAGGTTTTGAATCTCTTCTAGGACCTCTATCCTGTCTGTCATTTCTGTCGTTTCTGTCATTTCGGTCACTTCTGAAATTCCTGTCGTTCCTGTCATTTCTTTCATTTCTGGCCGCTCTGTCATTTCTGTCGTTCCGATCGCCTCTGTCGCTTCTTCCTGCCCTGTCATTTCGGTTATTTCCGGCAGGTCGATCACCGCTTTCGCTTCTCCTAGGTCTGTCAGTTTTGGAAGCCTCTCTCTTCTGTGCGGCTCCTGTCTCTTCTTTCCTTATGGTTTCAACTTTCTTTTCCTTTTCGGCTTCCTTCTTTACTTCTGCCTTATCTGTTTCTTGTTGCTCTTGAGTTTTCTCGACCTTTTCTGCCTTAGCCTCTTCTGCCTTAATTTCTTCTGTTTTGGCAACTTCTTTGTTAACTTCTTCTTTCTTACTTTCTTGTACCTTAACTTCTTCAGTCTGTGGAATTTCTGCCTTAACATCTTCAACAGATTCAGCTTTGGTCTCCATTCCTCTTTCCGCTACTTCTTTAGGAACAACCGGCTTGCCGATAGGCATTCTGGTTCTTCCTTCCAATTCTTTATTTACTACAGGTTTGCCAATAGGCGGTCTCTGTGCCGGCTTTTCTGCCGGTGCCGTCTGGGTTTTGGCTACCTTCGTCTGAGTTCTCACCTGAGGTTTTACCGCTGCCTTGACAGTTACTCTCGGCTGTTCTTCCTGTTGGCTTTCGGTTTTTTTAGGGGTCGCCCTTACTATTTTCGTTTCTTTTGTGTTGCTCTCTGTTGCCATTAGAACACCTCCTCCTATAATGATTGAATATGGTCAATCTCACTTAATATCGCTTTTGCTAAATTTACATCGGTTATCCCAAAGATTCCCGCATCTTCTTGACCGGTTATGTGGGACAGCCTTTCTCTGTTTCCGTAAACTCTGAAGGTTACGTTATACTTCTTGGCCTGTGCCATCATTTTCTTTTGGGAATTTTCTGCAAGGTCTTCTGCCAAAATCAACAGTTTGACCTTCTTCTTGCCCATCATAAAAATACAGGTATTGTATCCGGTGGCCACAAGCCTTCCTCTGGCTGCCAGTCCCAGATATCTTAAAACTTTTTCTTCCATATTTGGTATATCTACAATTCTGCTTCTGCCAATTGAGCGAAAATATCTTTTTTCTGTTCTTCTGTTACGGTCATTCCAAGGCTCCTCTCAAGAGCTTTTCTTTTATAGGCCTTTTCAAGACACTCTTTGCTTCCCTTACAAAGATATGCTCCTCTTCCCTTGGCCTTTCCCGTAGGATCAAGGAGAATCTTTCCCTCATATCCGGCAATGCGAATCAAGTCTCTCTTTTCTTTAGATTCCATACAGCCTACGCATCTTCTCATAGGCACTTTCTTTTCTTTCACCTGGTTTCCTCCGATTGACTATTCAACCTCTACGAAATCTGCTTCCGGAACCTGCTCTGTTGCGGCTGTTTCTTCAACTATATCTTCAGCTGTTTCCCCAACTTCTGTATATTCTGCAACAGCTTCTCCTGTAGCTTGGTATTGGGAATGACTCTTAATGTCTATCTTCCATCCGCTTACCTTTGCCGCCAACCTTACATTCTGGCCTTCTTTTCCTATTGCCAGAGAAAGCTGGTAGTCAGGTACCACTACAGTTGCTGCCTTTTCTCCGTCTGCCGCTAAAATAACAGTTTCAACCTTTGCAGGGCTGAGAACACTGGCAATGAGCTCTTCAGGATCCTCGCTCCAAGTAATAATGTCTATCTTTTCACCATGAAGTTCATCAACGATGGCTTGAACTCTGCTTCCCCTTGTTCCTACGCAAGCTCCCACCGGATCCACATCCTCATAGGCAGTATAAACTGCCAATTTAGTTCTTGAACCGGCCTCTCTTGCAATGCCTTTTATCTCTACGGTTCCGTCTTCTATTTCAGGAACTTCCAGCTCAAAGAGTCTCTTTACAAGACCCGGATGTGATCTGGAAAGGAAAACCTGCGGTCCCTTGGTACTCTTCTTGACATCCATGATAAAAACTTTCAGTCTGTCGTTAACTTTATATCTTTCTCCCGGTGTCTGTTCATTTACAGAGAGTATTCCCTCTGTCTTACCTAAATTTACAAATATGGTTTCTCCTGCCATTCTCTGAACAGTACCTGTTACTATCTCACCTTGTCTGGTAATGTAGTCATCAAATATCATTCCTCTTTCAGCTTCTCTCAGCCTTTGAACCACCACCTGCTTTGCAGTCTGGGCAGCAATTCGTCCAAAATCCTTTGGAGTAACCTGATACTCAATAATATCTCCGGCTTCATATCTGTAGTCTATCTCTCTAGCTTCTTCAACGGATACCTGAGTTGCCTCATCTGTGATTTCCTCCACTACATCCATACGCATCAGGACTGCGATATCGCCACTTTCACGGTCGATGTCTACTCTTACGTTTTGAGCGGTACCGTAATTTTTCTTGTAGGCGGATACTAAAGCCATCTCTATGGCTTCAATAAGCACATCCTTAGAAATCTGGCGTTCTTTTTCAAGATCCTCGATTGCCTGAATAAATTCCTTGTTCATTTTTCCTTAACCCTCCTTTAAAAAACTACGGCAAGACAAGTCTTTGAAACTTGTTCCGCAGGAAATTTCAACTCATTATCTTTTTCGTCTTTTATGACCACTTGATTATCTATCAATCCTACAAGTATGCCGGAATACATCTTTTTACCGTCAACACCCTTGTACAGATTAACTTCCACTTGATGACCACAGAACTTGGCAAAATCCTTCTCCTTATATAAAGTTCTGTCCATCCCCGGTGAGGATACCTCTAAATAGTAGTTTTGAGAAATAGGATCCATCTCATCCAGCTTCTCACTTAAAAATCTGCTTACCGTCTCACAATCGTCGGTTGAAACGTAGGTTTGAGCATCGCCCTCTGCCTTGTCAATATAGATTCTGAGAAACCAGTCTCTACCCTCTTTTACAAACTCGCTGTGATAAAGTTCAAGACCACTCTCCTCTAAAAATTCCTTTGAGACTTCCTCAACCATCTCTGTTATTCTCTTTTTAGCCATTTTTCTCCCCTATCAAAACTGAAAGAGTGGGTTTTGCCCACTCTTTTGTCATACCGTTTAAAATTTAATCCTTAACTAACATATCACATAAATCCCTTATTTGCAAGGGTTTTTCTCAATTCTTATTTAAAATTATTATCAAATTTCTTGTTTAAACTTTTTATCTAAAGTTCTTATTAGACCTATTATCTAAAGTTCTTATTAAACTTATTATCTAAACTTATTATCTAAACTTA
>JAZNUK010000094.1:0-19337 GCA_045592265.1 Candidatus Fimisoma sp.
GCAACAAAAAAGATGCCTCACGGCATCTTTTTATTGCTGGTGGAGATGGTGGGAGTCGAACCCACGTCCTAAAGCATTTCCGCAGAATTTTCTCCGAGCGCAGTTAATGTTTTTTTATTTCGCCTTGATAAGCGCCCATTAACAGGCTCTCACCTCAGCTATCCCGTTGTTCCTCTGTGCTACCGGGAGCTGACACAGAGTTTTCCTGTATAGTCGACGCCGGTATATTGGGCCTACAGGTAAACCCAAGCCGACGCGCGAGCTGAACTAAGCAGCTAATGCGAAATTGTTGTTATTTTTAGCGTTTATATTTAACGTGCCTTTTTTAGGTAGACCGGCAAACTACCGCTCGCTTATTCTGGTTCTACACCCCAGTCGAAACCTTTACACCCCCAAGTATCTATATACTATCACTTTTACATCCTTGATGCAAATGGTGAATTGAACCATTTTTCTTAATATATGATTATGGAATACTCTTTGCTTCCGCTTCTTCTTACCTATCCTTCATCCTACGCTCCATATCCCTCTTTGCATCCCTTTTGGCAATATCCTCTCTCTTGTCGTAAAGTTTCTTGCCTCGTGCCACTGCTATTTCCACCTTTGCCAGACCATCTTCATTTATATACATCTGCAACGGAACAAGAGTAAGACCTTTCATGGTTGTATATCCGATAAGCTTCCTTATCTCCTGTTTATGTAACAGCAGCTTCCTTGGTCTGAGAGAATCCACATTGTATCGATTTCCCTGCTCATAAGGGCTTATGTTCATGCCATACAGAATCATCTCTCCTTGTTCTATTTTGGCGTAACTTTCCTTGATGCTCACCTTCCCTTGACGAACTGACTTAATCTCTGTTCCCGTCAAGACTATACCTGCCTCATATACTTCTTCTATGAAAAAATCATGTCGTGCTTTCTTATTGTTTGCAACCAGCTTTCGCTCTCTCTTAGCCATACAGTATTACCTTCCCCAAAATATCCTTGTTGTCCACAATGTCCGTATTATCTGTCGTCAAAGTGGCATCACTTGCCACCACACAACTTTCAGCATTTTTCCCTTTTATGCGCCGTACAAGGGGACCATCACCGCTGTTTACGGTATAAAAAGACGGATAATATGCAATGACATCCCCTTTTCTCATATCCTCTGTCTCCGATAAGAGAAAAACAACCGCCTTCTGCCCGGGCTCAATGGTGGGAAGCATTTCACTTCCGTCTATTTCTATAATCATAAAGCTACAGTGTATCGCTACGGCTAAAACTATCCCAGCTATAGCCGATAACACCCCCACAATCATTTTTCTCATCTCAAATCCTCAAAAACCTAAATCCTCAAACCTATGAATTCTCAAAAATCTAAATTCCCAAAACCCTAAACGCTTAACTAGCAAAAGCCCAAGGGCATAAACTATAAAAGTTCACAGCCCGGCAGCTAGAAGAATTTCATACTGTCAAAAGGATAAAGTCTTACTACCACTTTCCCCACAATAGTATCTTGATCCACTTGACCTATCTCCCAAGACCTACTGTCCTGGCTAACTCTCCTGTTATCCCCCATAACGAAGATTTTCCCTTCCTCCACCTGGATAGGCGCCATCTCACCGGAAGATCCCTCCTCTGCCAGATAGTCTTCATAAAAGAGCTTACCGTTAACATACACATTACCTTCTATGATTTCCACCGTATCACCCGGAACTCCTATTATCCTTTTTATAAGGTTCTTTGAATGGCCCTGGCCGTCTGTAAGGGTTGACTCAAAAATTATTACATCCCCTCTTTTTACATCTCCGAACAAATTATATGCCTGTCTATTGACTATGATATAATCATCGGAATAAAATGTGGGCTGCATAGATTCCTGCTTAACTACCACCGGCTTAAAAAATATAAGTATCACACACGCAATCACCATGGCAATAACTATCGATTTTGCCCATTCAATTAATTCCTTCTTCATTTTCTCTCTCCACAAATTAAATTTTGCCAAATATGTCACTTTTTATTCTTTCAAAGGTTGACGGCGGTGGACAGCAAAACTGTCTGCCATTGAGATAACCCATAGAAGAATCGTCATCTATATGAGAAAAGGACAGTCTATACGAATGTAACAGATGGGTTGTCAATCCGTACCTTTCAGACATAAACCGATTCACCCTGTATTCCCCATATTTAGAGTCTCCAACAAGGGGATACCCCGCCTCGGCAAGTTGCAACCTAATCTGATGAGTCCTCCCCGTATTGATTTTCACTTGGGCTAAGGTATACCCTCCATCTTGGTTGCTGTATTGCAACGGATACACTTCTGTATCCATGTTTTTACCCATTTTCTCATCATCAGTGATAAATGACGTGTTTCTTTTTTCATCTTTTAGCATCATTGCTTGCAGATGAAGATTCTCTTCTATGTGACCAGCAACAATTGTAAGATATTCTTTTTCAACCTGCTCCCTGTTCCTAAACATTCTGTTAAGTTCCTGCAAAGCAACAGAAGTTTTTCCGAAAATCACAAGCCCCGTTGTATTTCTATCTAAACGGTTGGCAGGGGATGGGGCAAAGGTTTTCTCTGTTCTCGGGTCATAATCCCCCTTTGCAATCAGGTAATCTACCACCTGATTGGCAAGGTGATTCTTTTTCTCCTTAGCATCGCCGTGTGTCAAAAGTCCAAAAGGTTTTGACACAATTAGGATATTCGGGTCCTCGTATATGACCGTAAACTGTTTCCTTGTGGTAAATTTGCGAATGTCCTTTTGCAGCTTCTCCGCCTCTTCCGGTGCCATGTAGATGGTTAATTGATCTCCCGGCGAAAGGATGGTCTCGGCACTTTTCCGTTTGCCGTTTACTTTAACATCCTTTCTTATCATCTTGTATATATAACTCAGCGAAGCTTTTTCAAAATATTTTTTCAGGAACCTGTCAAGTCGCTGATTACCTTGATTTTCCCCAATTGTCAATTTTATCATACTGTAATTATACACCAAAACATCTTGAGAAAAAAGTCTTAATCTGTTAAAATATATTCGTTACTTGTTGGGAGGAAATTATGAAGAAATTAAAAGATTTTCTATATGATTATAACGACATCTTAATAGCGCTGGCTCTATTGTTGCTTGCTACCGCAATAATACTTTTTTGCATGAATTCAATAATTGAATACCCTAAGACTCTCATATCCGAAGAACCCCCTGTATCAGAGAGCCCCGTAGTGGATGACAATCTTTCCGGCTCAACCGATGAAAACGGGGATTCGCAGGGACAAGACAACAACAATCAGGCATCCACCGGAAATGGGGCAAATAATACCTCGGGTGAAGATAATGCAAACAACTCTTCTTCCCAAACCAAACCATCTTCATCCCTATGGTCAAACGGTGTTCTGGCAAAAGATATTCAGGTTCATGTTTCAGGAAACAGCGCATATGCCGCTATCCAGTGCTTGGTAAACGCAGGGCTATTAGAAGACTATAAAGAATATCAAACCATCTGTGAAAACCAGGGTCTCAACCACGAAAATGTAGGAGCAGGTTTCTTCACCTTCGCAGAAGGCTCAACTAAGGCAGACATTGTTCACAAGGTAAACTTGAGCTAGTCCTATATGACCGCGATTATCGATGTAAAAAGTGAAGACAACTCTTAGTCGCCTTCACCGTCAACAAGATTATATTTATTTTTGTAAAAGCTCGATTATTCTCTGTAATCGGGCTTTTTGTCTGCTGTTCATCATGGGCGCAAGGTTCCTCAACATGGAAACTTGTTTCTGATATGAAATATTATTGGCTTTAAGCTGCTCCTTAAGCTTCAATATGTCCCTTTCCAACTCGGCATCACTTTTATTTTCAAACTGCCTTAGGATATCATTGGTCATGTTCTTGTTATCTTTTAGTCCCAACTGCCCTGCTATTTCTCCGATGGTTTTTTCATTTAACTCCATAAGTAACCTCCTCTTTTTTCTTTCTTTATCAATTTATGCACTTAACTGTCTGAAATTTCATACTATGCAATAGAAACAGGAGGTACAGTATGTCTAAAAACTCCGAAGTAGTTGGAATCGCAGTTCTTTTACTTATTCTCTCATCAAAAGACAATCTCTCTACCAATGGGAATAACTCTCCCGTAGGAAGTTTATTTAGAGCTGTTCAAATCAATGGAATATTGCGGGAGCTTCACAAATTTACTGATGTGATAAATCGTGTTGACCATTTAGGGCAGATAGCACTTAATCCACCGGAACTTCCTAAGCTTTCTTCTCCTGAGCAGCTTCTTGGCGGCAATCTTCCCGATTTAAGCAATATAGTGGAAACCATGGGTCCTCTCTTATCTGCTTTCACCGGAAATAGTCAAAGGGAAAATCAAAATGATATCTTTTAATATCCCCGGCCTTGGTGTATAATACCAGTATCTAGGTCCGTAAGGATATAAGGATATATTGGAGGTTTACAAATGGCATTAGTAACTACAAAAGATATGTTTGCAAAGGCTCTCAAGTCGGATTATGCGATTGGAGCTTTTAATGTAAATAATATGGAAATAATTCAGGGAATAGTTGAGGCGGCACAGGAAGAAAAGTCAGCGCTAATCCTTCAGGTTTCGGCAGGTGCCCGTAAATATGCAAAGCCTACCTACTTGGTAAAGTTGGTGGAAGCGGCAATTGAAGACACGGGTCTTGATATTGCACTTCACTTGGACCACGGCGAAGACTTTGAAATTTGCAAGAAGTGTGTCGACGATGGTTTCACTTCCGTAATGATAGATGGTTCTAAACATCCTTTTGAAGAAAACATTAAGTTGACAAAGGAAGTCGTAGAATACGCCCATGCCCATGGTGTTGTTGTAGAAGCAGAGCTTGGCAAGCTTGCCGGCGTGGAAGACAATATTAAGGTAGATGCACGTTCAGCCACATTTACCGATCCGGAAGAAGCAGCTGAATTTGTTGAAAGAACAGGCGTTGATTCCCTTGCCATTGCAATCGGTACAAGCCACGGTGCATATAAGTTTAAGGGAGAACCTTACCTGGATTATGAAAGATTAAAAACTATCCATAGACTTATTCCTGATACACCGCTGGTTCTCCATGGGGCTTCAACAGTGTTAAAGGAGTTTGTCGATAAATGCAACCTGTATGGCGGAAATATTCCGGGAGCCCAAGGAGTTCCTGAAGAAATGATCAGAGAAGCTACCAAGTACGGTATATGCAAAGTAAATATCGACACGGATTTGAGACTTGCTCTCACAGCAGAGGTGCGCAAATTCCTTGCAGAAAATCCTGAAGAATTTGACCCTCGCAAATATCTCGGACCGGGCAGAGATGCCATCAAAGCTATGGTTCAGCACAAAATCAAGAATGTTCTCAATGCATCGGGCTCACTGTAATCCGTAATCCAAGACATTCCTATCACACCAAAGAAATAGGCACTAACCGTCAAAAGTTAGTGCCTTTGTTTAATTCTAAGCGGTTACATCTCTGTTGTTACGCCGTTTCCCCGGTTATTTGCAAGCTCCGCAACTGGCTTATATTCCCTTTGAAAATTTCCTTAGCTTCAGGAATTTCCTTTAAATCTATAGGCCTTACCAAGGATGGTTCTTTTCTCTTCTTGACTGCTCCTGATTTGCTTAAAGCATAATAGACAAACTGGGAACAGAAGAAATAACCTTTTCGCTCATATTTCTTCTTGAAGAAGCACATAGGTAGCCCCAAAATACTGTATCTGTATTTTTCTCCGCACTTATCCATGTGATCCAATATTCTAAGTAGCCGTTTATATGCTTTTTCGCTTATTTCCAGCTCGTATACGGCACACTTCATATCATCAGAATCACCTAAAACACCATGGTTGACGCTTTCTTTTACAAATCCCGCAGGCAAAATGAGATGTTTATACTTTCTGCCGAAACTATAGAGCATTTCAAATTTTGTATCCAAGGAAATTGACGCATGGGTATATTCACCTCGTGTTATGAGGTATATACCTCTGGACAATATGGTATTGCTCTTAGTAAGCAGTATGTAAATTTTCCTCATCTTATTTCTCCCCAAACCGGAGCTATTTTCCCGCGTGTTCCGACAATAAACCGTTTTTCATATCCCACAGTTTCTGTGAAAGATCCACATAATATGTCTGCGGATTTTCAAAACGCAGAGTCTCTCCCCACAGGGTCTCCAGTTGTTCCTTACAGTATTCCTTAATCTCATCTATTGTAGGGCTCTGATATACGCATTCTCCCTTATCAAACAATTGTACCCGTAGATTGCGTACATAGTAATTTGTAACTTTGGTACGTTTCCACACCGCATTTGGGTCAAAGATCTCGTATTCCTCTACCTCAGGAATTTCTTCATCAGCCATGGTAATTACGTCACCTCTAGCCTTGCCCGTTTCCTTGTCATACAGTCTGTACAAATGCTTAAATCCCGGATTTGTAATTTTCTCTATATTTTCGGAAATCTTAATCTTAGGTATAAGCACACCATCGGTTTCCAATGCAACCAACTTATATACACCGCCAAATACAGGCTCTGATTTGGCAGTAATAAGTCTTTCACCTACACCGAAGGAGTCTATGCAGGCGCCTTCCATTATAACATCTCTGACAATATATTCGTCCAATGAGTTTGACACTACTATCTGACATTCATATAAGCCTGCATCATCCAGCATCTGTCTGGCCTTCTTGGTCAAATATGCCACGTCACCGGAATCTATTCTTATTCCCATCTTCTTCGGTTTCATTTCTTTGAAAACCTTAATGGCTGCAGGTACACCTGACTTCAGTACATTATACGTGTCCACCAAAAGGGTGCAGTTTTCAGGATAAACTTCTGCATACTTTTTAAATGCCGAATATTCATCAGGATACATCTGTACCCAGCTGTGTGCCATGGTTCCAAGGGCTTTGATACCGTAATCTCTGTCAGCTATGGTGCAAGCTGTTCCTGCACATCCTCCTATGTAGGCGGCACGTGCGCCGAAAATTGCCGCATCGCCACCGTGAGCTCTTCTGGTACCAAATTCCATAACAGGTCTTCCCATTGCAGCCCTCACGATTCTGCTTGCCTTGGTGGCAATAAGACTCTGGTGGTTTATGGTAAGAAGAACCATAGTTTCGATAAACTGTGCCTGCATAACAGGTCCTCTAACCGTTATAATAGGCTCATGTGGGAATATAGGTGTTCCTTCCGGTACTGCCCATACATCACAAGTGAACTTGAAGTTTCTCAGATACTTGAGGAAATCTTCGCAGAACATATTCTTGCTACGCAGATATTCAATGTCGTCGTCAGTAAACTTTAAATTTTTAAGATAGTCTATAAGCTGTTCTACCCCTGCCATTATGGCATATCCGCCCCCATCCGGAACTCGTCTGTAAAACATATCAAAATAGGCTATATTGTCTGCCATACCGGTTTCAAAATACCCATTGGCCATGGTGATCTCATAAAAGTCTGTGAGCATGGTCAGATTCATTTTCTTATCCATTTGGACTCCTCCGTTTTCAATTTGCTACAAAAGCTTCTTCAAAAATTCTCCTGTGTAAGATTCCGCACATTGTGCAACCTCTTCAGGTGTTCCTGTTGTCACAATAGTACCTCCCCTGTTACCTCCGTCAGGTCCCAGATCTATAATGTGGTCGGCTCTCTTAATGACATCCAGATTGTGTTCAATAACTACTACCGTATTTCCCGCGTCTACAAGCTTGTCCAATACAGATATAAGTTTATCCACATCTGCGAAATGCAATCCTGTAGTAGGTTCGTCAAGGATATAAAGGGTTTTACCTGTACTTCTCTTAGATAGCTCAGTTGCAAGCTTGACTCTCTGCGCTTCTCCCCCTGATAGCTGGGTTGAAGGCTGACCAAGTTTAATATATCCCAGTCCCACCTCTTCAAGAGTCTGAAGCTGTCTGCTTATTCCCGGCAGATTCTTAAAAAAGTCAAGAGCTTCCGTGACGCTCATATCCAGCACATCAAAAATACTCTTACCCTTATACTTAACCTCTAGAGTTTCCCGATTGTATCTATGCCCCTTGCACACTTCGCATGGCACATATACATCCGGTAGGAAATGCATCTCAATCTTTATTATACCATCTCCACTACATGCTTCGCAACGCCCACCTTTAACATTAAAGCTAAATCTTCCTTTTCCATAGCCTCTCATCTTAGCTTCAGGCAAACCTGCAAACAAGTCCCTTATGGCCGTAAACATTCCCGTATAAGTGGCCGGATTGGATCTTGGAGTTCTTCCTATAGGTGACTGGTCAATGTCTATCACCTTATCTATATTTTCTATTCCCAGAATTTCATCATGTTCTCCTGCCTCTTCCTGAGTTCTGTTGGTTATTTTGGAAACGCCTTTGTAGAGAATCTCGTTTATCAAGCTGCTTTTTCCGGAACCGGAAACTCCCGTTACGCAAATAAATTTGCCTAGGGGAAATTCTACATCTATGTTTTTCAGATTGTTTTGTCTCGCACCTTTTATAGTTAAGGTCTTGCCATTGCCCTCTCTTCTCGTATCCGGTACATGAATTTTTTTACGTCCGGAAAGATATTGCCCCGTCAGCGACTCCTCACATGCCTTTATTTCTTCAACGGTACCCTGTGCAACCAACTCTCCTCCGTGGACTCCGGCGCCTGGGCCTATATCCACAATATGGTCCGCCGCATACATGGTATCTTCGTCATGCTCGACTACCACCAAAGTATTTCCGATATCTGTCAAATGTCTCAATGTTCCAAGAAGTTTTTCATTATCCTTCTGATGGAGCCCTATGCTGGGCTCATCCAGTATATAGAGGACACCCACCAAGCTTGAACCGATCTGTGTCGCAAGCCTTATCCTTTGAGATTCTCCCCCCGACAGTGTACCGGCAGCTCTGCTCAAAGTCAGATAATCAAGTCCCACATCTATTAAGAACTTCAGTCTTGCCTTTATTTCTTTTAGCACCTGATATGCAATTTTCTGTTCCTTTTCCGTAAGTTCAAGTTTTTCGATAAAGTCCAGCGCCTCTCGTATAGACATTTCTGAAAAATCAGCTATATTAATTCCACCTACCGTTACCGCCAAAACTTCCGGCTTCAATCTCTTGCCGTGACACTCTGGGCAAAGATCCACCGCCATGTAATCCTGCATTTTGTTCTTAAAATACTCAGAGGAAGTTTCTCTGTACCTTCTTTCAAGGTTGTTTATTACTCCTTCAAAAGGCCTGTCCTGTAATGACTTGGAACCGGTGTTGGCACTTACATAATAGTATTGGAGATGTCTTTCTCCTGTTCCGTATAATAATTCCTGCACAAATTTATCCGGCATATCCTTAAGGGGTGTATCAATATTCAGTCCGTGATCCTCTATCAAAGCATTAACAAGCTGTCTATAGAATCCGCTGAACTCCATGGATCCGAATATCATGCTCAATGCACCTTCAGGGATGCTCAAATCATAGTTTATAACTCTGTCCGGATTGAGCTTCTGGGTATAGCCAATACCGTTACAAACCGGACATGCCCCAAAAGGTGCGTTGAAGGAAAACATTCTCGGTTCAAGTTCTTCAATGCTTACTCCATGGTCCGGACAAGCCAACTTGCTACTGAAAGTTTTCTCATAATGCCAGTCATAAAAATCTCCTATTACATTTACAAGCCCGTCTCCATGGGACATGGCAAGCTCGCACGCCTCTGAAATTCTGCCTTCTTGCCCCGGTTTGACCACAATTCTGTCTACTACAATTTCTATGGTATGCTTAAAGGTCTTCTCCAGTTTGATTTCATCTTCATTGAGAAGTTTTATCTCGCCGTCTATGCGAACTCTGGTGAAGCCCTCTTTTCTTATTCTTTCTATAATCTTTTCGTGTTCGCCTTTGCGGCCTCTTACCACCGGTGCCAGTACCAAAAGTTTGGTTCCCTCAGGAAATTCCATTATGGCATCTACCATTTGATCTACGGATTGACTGGTAATATGCTTGCCGCAGATTGGACAATGGGGCTTGCCTATTCTGGCATAAAGAAGCCTTAAGTAGTCATGAATTTCTGTCACGGTGCCCACGGTAGAACGAGGATTTTTGCTGGTAGTCTTCTGGTCTATGGAAATGGCCGGAGATAGACCTTCTATATATTCCACATCCGGTTTTTCCATCTGCCCCAAGAACTGTCTTGCATAAGAAGATAGACTCTCCATATATCTTCTCTGCCCCTCGGCATAGATAGTATCAAAAGCCAAGGATGATTTACCTGAGCCGGACAGTCCCGTAAGAACTACAAACTTATCCCTGGGTATTGTTACCGATAAATTTTTCAAATTATTTTCATTGGCGCCTTTTATTACAATATCTTTTGCCATTTCACTCTCCCTACTGTTTAACTTTTCCGTTGCAGCCTCATAGCTTCATCCCCCTAGACTCTGCAACCTTATATTTTTACCTTGTATTCAAAAATTTGATCTCTCAACTGGGCCGCCCTCTCAAACTGCAAGTCTTTGGCTGCTTGCTTCATTTCCCCTTCCAACTTCTTGATATACTCCATCAATTCTTTCTTTGTCAATTCCATCGGGCTCTTTCCCTTATATTGATGTTCATCTTCTGCCACATGGGTAGCCTCTATGACCGCACGAATGGACTTTGACACGGATTTAGGGGTTATTCCGTGTTCCTCGTTGTACTTCTGCTGGATAGCTCTACGTCTGTCCGTTTCATCTATTGCAGCCTTCATTGCCTTGCTTATTCCATCAGCATACATGATAACTCGGCCGTTTACATTTCTTGCAGCTCGACCAATAGTCTGAATGAGGGATGTTTCTGTTCTCAGAAACCCCTCTTTGTCTGCGTCTAAAATAGCCACGAGGGAAACTTCCGGGATATCCAGACCTTCTCGCAGCAGGTTAATGCCCACCAACACGTCGAAAACGCCCATACGCAAATCTCTTATAATTTCAAGCCTTTCCAGAGTTTCAATTTCCGAATGAAGGTATCTCACCTTTATATTTACCCCTTTCAGGTAGTCTGTCAAACTTTCCGCCATCTTTTTTGTCAGGGTGGTTACGAAAACTTTCTCGCCGTTTTCCGTCGTTTTTCTTATCTCCCCTATCAAGTGGTCTATTTGTCCTTCCGTCGGAACCACTTCTATTGGTGGATCTAATAGTCCGGTAGGTCTGATTATCTGTTCTGCACTTATTCCTTCCGACTGTTCTCTTTCGTACGGTGCCGGAGTTGCGCTTACAAACATTATTTGATTAACAAGGCCGTTAAATTCATCGAACTTCAAAGGTCTGTTGTCCAAGGCTGACGGTAATCTGAATCCGTAGTCAACCAGAGATGATTTTCTTGACCGGTCTCCTTCATACATGGCTCTCAGCTGTGGCAACATGACATGGGATTCGTCTATCATTATCAAAAAATCCTTTGGAAAATAGTCTATCAACGTATATGGCCTGGTCCCCGCCGGAAGTCCGTTAAGGTGGCGGGAATAGTTTTCTATTCCCTTGCAAGTACCGACTTCTCTGAGCATTTCCAAGTCGTATCTTGTTCTCTGTTCTATTCGCTGCGCCTCCAGCAGTTTCCCTCTGTCTTTAAACCACTGCACTCTTTCCGCCAGCTCTTGATCGATGGTTTTAAGTGCCCTCTCCATATTCTCCGGAGAGGTTACGTAGTGGGAAGCCGGGTATATTGCAATGTGGTCGCGAATACCTGTTATCTCTCCCGTAACAGGGTTAATCTCTTTGATATTCTCTATTTCGTCGCCGAATAGTTCCACCCTCACCGCCGACTCAGAGCCCGCCGGATGAATGTCAATTACATCTCCTCGCACCCTAAAAGTTCCTCTGTCAAAGGACAGGTCATTTCGCATGTACTGTATATCTACCAGCTTCCTCAAAATATCCTGTCTGCTCTTCTCCATCCCCGGTCTAAGAGAAAGCATTTGATTTTCATAATCAAAAGGGCTTCCCAGTCCGTATATGCAAGAAACGCTGGCAACGATTATTACGTCTCGCCTTTCCGCTAAGGCTGCCGTCGCCGAATGTCGCAATTTATCTATCTCGTCATTTATTTGAGAATCCTTTTCTATATATGTGTCCGTGGAAGGCACATAGGCCTCCGGCTGATAGTAGTCGTAATAACTTACAAAATATTCTACCGCATTTTCGGGGAAAAACTCCTTGAATTCCCCATGAAGCTGTGCTGCCAGTGTCTTATTGTGGCTGATGACCAGGGTAGGCTTCTGCACTCTCTCGATGATGTTGGCCATTGTAAATGTCTTACCGGAGCCTGTTACACCCATGAGTGTCTGTGCCTTCTTCCCTTGCAATATGCCATCTGCAATCTTGGCAACAGCCTGGGGCTGGTCGCCCATAAGCTTGTAATCTGATGCTATACGAAATTCAGGCATAGCTGTCACCCTCCTCTCTATCTGTTAACCCCGCCTCTAAAACGGGCGATTAGAATTTATAATATTTCTCGCTACATAAACTCCGCTGGCCGATGCATGGGAAAGAGAATGGGTAATGCCGCTGCCATCACCAATTACATATAACCCTTCATATCGAGATTCGAGCTTCTCGCTTACTTCAACTTCCATATTATAGAATTTTACTTCTACACCATACATCAAAGTGTCGTCATTTGCCGTGCCCGGTGCAATTTTATCTAATGCATAAATCATTTCGACAATACCATCTAAAATACGCTTTGGTAATACCAAACTTAAATCGCCCGGTGTGGCATTGAGTGTAGGCGTTATGAACGCGTCCTCCATACGCTTAGGTGTTGAACGTTGCCCTCTGATTAAATCACCAAACCGCTGTACGATAACTCCTCCTCCCAGCATATTGCTTAGGCGCGCAATAGATTCACCGTATCCGTTAGAATCCTTGAATGGTTCAGAAAAATTTTTCGATACTAAAAGCGCAAAATTAGTATTTTCAGTCTGACGCGCAGGATCCTCATAGCTGTGTCCATTAGCAGTGATAATTCCATTGGTATTTTCATTTACTACCGCACCTTTTGGGTTCATGCAGAATGTGCGTACCTTGTCGCCATATTTGCTCGTTCTGTAAACAATCTTGCTCTCATACAACTCATCAGTAAGATGGGAAAATACATCTGCAGGCAATTCTACACGCACACCTATATCTACCCGATTGGATTTAGTTGGTATTTCCAGTTCGTTGCATATACCTTCCATCCATTTGCTACCCACACGACCCACGGAAACTATACACTTCTTGCATGTGTAGGTTTTATCTCCACACTGCACTTCATACCCTCCGTCAACAACCCGAATAGTATTTACCGGCATGTCAAAAAAGAATTCCACATTCTCTTTCAAATGTGAATATAAATTGCTAAGCACTACATAGTTTATATCTGTTCCCAAATGTCTTACAGATGCATCCAAAAGATGAAGGTCATGTTGAATGCATTCTTTTTTAAACTTTGATCCTGCGGTAGTGTAAAGTTTAGTCCCTTCTCCGCCATATCTCATGTTAATTTCATCGACATAATATAACAAGTCCAAGGTTTCTTTCTTTCCTATATATTCGTATAGTGTTCCCCCGAAGTCGTTAGTTATATTATATTTGCCATCGGAAAATGCTCCGGCTCCCCCAAATCCACTCATAATGGAACAGCTTTTACATTTAATGCATGACTTGATTTTTTCGCCATCTATAGGGCAGTGCCGATTTTCTAAAGAATGGCCTGCTTCAATTACCGCCACTTTTAATTCAGGCGCATTTTCTCCTAGCTCATATGCAGAAAATATACCTCCCGGTCCGGCACCTATAATTATTACATCGTAGTTCATATTCTACCTTCCTATAATCAATTTTTCTCTATCATTCTTACACATTAATGAGACTATGCCACCACATATCTACTATCTCAGTATATCACAGGATTAAAGAATTTGTCTCAAAAGAAATTTAATAAAAGCCCCTTTTTAGGGGCTTCAGCATCATCTTTAATTATCTTGATTATCTTTTATCTTTCATTATATTGCCTGACTTCAGGCATCAATTCCTCATCGAGAGCTCTAAGAATCTCTTCCAGCTTTTCAACCTCTTCTGCAGAAAATCTATCTCTTATTCTCTGCATCACGGTGTTAATGTAGTCATAAGTTATTCCATATGTCTGCATATATTTGTCCGTAACTTCAAGGTGAAACTCCCGTTTGTCAGTCTCACTTTGCTTTCTTTTCACATACCCTTTTTTCACCAGCTTAGCCACTTTGTAAGCCGCATTAGGAGCCGATAAATTTGCAAAGGTTGAAAACTCATTAATTGTAGGTCTGCCCAGGGCATAAATCAACTCTACACACAAGACCTCAACGGCAGACAAATCATATTCCCCATCAATATCCTGATGAAAAATCTTTGCGTACAAGCTCATCTTAAATTTTGTATAAACATTTGAAAAATACTTTTCCAGCATATTTTATTCTCCGGCCCCATATAAAGTTTTAACTGTATATCTTTTTCTCCACATATCCCATCATCTGGTTATGTTTAACTATGAACCATATGACAGCTATCACGGCCGCTCCGATGATGCAAACAGTCATTCCTTTAATCATTCCAAATACCATCACACCTATAATCAGTAATAAATCCGTCACCATAAATGCGGTATTATCCTTAATCCACTTCTTTTTGTAGAAGACTCTTCTTTCTTCCCGAGAAAATGCACTTACATCAAATTTTTTGTCTATGGTTACCTCTGCTACTATCTTCTCTTGCTCATCATCTTTTGTTATAGGTGCCTTCATAAGCCCTTGAACAAAGAGGATTGAACCAACCCCTATTATGAACCCGTCTAAATTAAACTCTTCTTGGGATTCCCACAAAAATCCAATTGCAATACCTATAATTCCAATTAAGATATCGACTATCTTTGTCTTCATCTTTGTTTCCCTTCATTTAATTTGTGTTCTTGCTTAAACATCCAGCTTCATATCTCCGAATTCAATCCACTTTTTCTTTCTCATAAATTCAGATATGATGAGGGTTATGATTGCAGGTAGAATAATCTGGATTACCAGAATCTTGATAAGAACTATGCTTGTAGGTTCAGTGGCTGTCATAGTCTGCCATGTCATTATCTGGCCTACCAGACCTGCCGTACCCATTCCCGAACCTGTGGCATTATTGGTCATATGTAACACCATTGTTGATACCGGTCCCAAAATAGCACTGGACAATATTGCCGGAATCCAGATAACAGGCTTCCTAACTATATTAGGTACCTGAAGCATGGAAGTTCCTATTCCCTGTGCAATAAGTCCACCCACCTTGTTTTCACGGTAACTTGCAACTGCAAAACCTACCATGTTGCAACAACAACCAACTGTAGCAGCCCCAGCCGCCAACCCGGACAAGTTCAAAATTACTCCCAAAGCAGCGGAGCTAATCGGCAAGGTTAAAATCATTCCCATAAGTACTGATACAATTATTCCCATAAGGAAAGGTTGCTGCTCGGTTCCCCAGTTTATCATTTCTCCCAGGGCAAGCATGAAACTTGAAATAGGAGGTCCCAAAATCAATCCTACTATGGAGCCGCTTCCTATGGTAACAAGAGGAGTTACTAGAATATCCACCTTTGTCTTTCCTGATACAAGGTGCCCAAGTTCTATTGCTACATAAGCCGCCAAAAAAGCTCCTAGTGGCTCTCCCGGACCAGCAAACACAATGGCGCCTTCCACCAATACCGTTCCCGCCAACAATTTGCTTGCAAAAGCCCCTATCATGCCCGAAATCGCTGCTGATACTACCACAAGTGGACTTTCCTTAAAGCGACATGCTACGCCTACACCTATGCCGGCTCCTGTAAGGGCTGCAGCCACCTTGCCTATTAGGAATATCATATCCCCCAGACTTCCGCCTATCAGACTTCCTATCTGCTGAATTATGGTTCCTACAATCAGAGTAGCAAAAAGTCCCTGTGCCATTCCCGTTAATCCATCAATAAAAATTTTGTTCAGATACTTTTTCATCTTCGTCTCCCTCATTCTTCTCCCTAGTTCATATTTTGCTTTATCTTTACTCCGGCGTTCTCAGTCCTATTGCATGGCTGACGGGTAATGAAAACACCATGGACTGTGCCTTACTATCAAGCCCTGCATGTTCCATAATAGCTTTCATTATATGATTCCTTCCCTGTGCCGGGGTTACTAACAAATGAATTTCTTTTTCCTGCGCTATTGAAAATCCGAAAAATTTTTCCGTATATTCCGCTCCTGTTCCACGGGCCTTTATAACCGTTCCTCCCGTGGCACCGGCCTTTCTTGCCGCATCCATAATCATATCGGAATAGCCTTCCTTGGCAATTACAAAGATCATTTCGTAATCAGTATTAATAGCCATATTTACCTCTCTTTCCGTAAGGGTTCCCTTCCTGTCCATGAGATTTAAGGTCTGTCCATCCATAATATATTCCAAACATCGCTTCCCGCCCACACTGTTAAGCGGTATGGATATCATGATTCCATTTCCGGGTACATCTATAAAAAGTTTCCGCTTTGCTCCTCTTATCAGCGGAGTCAGCCCTGCATTGGTAATGACCCCGAATACAATTGCCTTCTCACTTGGATTCAGATACAAATAATCCAGCACCTCCGGTGGCGCAGTTCCTTCTCCTATAGCTATATAAGAGGTGAACACGTTATTTTCCCTGAAGAGCTCTGTCACGCTTTGGACATTGTCTCTGTCGGTTATGGTTATAATTAAATGCAAACCTTCCATGCCTTCCTCCTCTTATACTTCTATAATATCGTCGTCAGCATATCCGCTGATATGAATTTGAATGCGCTTCCTGGCTTCATCTTCTCTGCGACTTTTAAATTTATGGATCACTCCCAGTATCTGTATGGTTATGAGCGGCGTCATAGCTACCATTGCCACTACTCCAAAAGCATCTGTTACGATACGATCAATGCCACCGATGGCTTCACATGCACCCATGGCAAAAGGTAATAGGAATGTAGCCGTCATAGGGCCTGATGCTACTCCTCCTGAGTCAAAGGCTATGGCCGTAAAAATCTTAGGGGTAACAAAGGTAAGACCCAAAGCTATGGCATATCCCGGAATCAGAAAATACATAACTGATATTCCTGTAATTACTCTTGTCATAGCCAGTGCCAAAGACACGGCAACTCCCAAAGATAAAGACAATCCCATGGCTTTTTCAGGAATTGAACCTGCTGTCATGGTTTCCACCTGTTTATTAAGTACGTGTACCGCCGGCTCAGCGGCAACAATAAAATATCCTATAATCATCGCTATAGGTACCAATACCCAAAAGTATTGAGTACTTCCTATCATCTTGCCTATATAATTTCCAACCGGACTGAAACCGACATTTACACCGGTAAGGAACAGAACCAATCCAATATATGTGAATACCAGCCCCACGGTTATCCTCAGAAGTGGTCTCTTCCCAAGCTTTATTATGAACAGATTAAATGCATAAAAGAACACTACTATAGGTGCCAAAGCCATCGCCACTTCCTTCATGTAGTGAGGTAAAGCTTCTAAAAATAACATTATGCTATCCTTTGATGTCTCTATATTAACCGTTTCAACCGGAACATAGCTACCCACCGCAGGGTAAACCAGTCCCAATACGAGAACCGCTATAATCGGTCCAATGGAACTGAGTGCAACCAAACCGAAACTGTCATCACCGGCATGGCGGTCACTTCTTATGGATGAAACACCTACTCCCAATGCCATAATGAAAGGTACCGTCATCGGACCGGTAGTTACTCCGCCTGAATCAAAGGCAACCGCCCAAAAGTCTTTGGGAACTTGTGTCGCAAGAAGAAATACTATCATATAGAACCCAATAAGCAACCATGAAATTCTTATTCCTATTAAAATTCTGAGCATTGCTATGACAAGAAATACACCTACGCCAAGTGCAACTGCCAGAATAATCACAGCATTGGGTATGGTTGGTACCTGATTGGCAAGAACCTGCAAATCAGGTTCTGACACTGTAATGATTACTCCAAGCAGGAAACTGACAAAAACTATTATCCAAAGGCTCTTAGACCTTGTTATGCAGGCACCTACTTTATTTCCGATTGGGGTCATTGCCGTGTCTGCGCCCAAAGTGAAAAAAGCCATGCCAACTATCAGCATTATTGCGCCAAAGGCAAAGGATACCAGCATGTTATTTGAAATGGGTGCAATAGTAAAGCACAACATCAGCACTATAGCTGTAATAGGAAAGACCGATGTTATGGCTTCTCTCATCTTGTCACTAAGTAAATTCTTGTTCAATAACCCGGCCTCCTTTTATTTTTTAATATGGTGCTTTATAAAACCTTCCGTTCAACTGTTCTGTTTTTATCACATTTATGAAAGCATGCTCATCGACGTCCTTAATTGCTGTCACCACCCTGTTTACCTGCTCTCTGCCTATCACTGAATATAGAACATATTTCTGTCCTTTTTCATAACAACCCTGCCCTTCCAAAAGCGTTGCATCGTGGTGGGTCAACTCCCTTATTCGTTGATAAACCGACTCCGGCATTGTAGTAACTATAATCAATGTATCCTTTTGATACCGCTTAAACAGCATCTGAATAACCTGTGTGCCGGTATACTGATATATTATGGAGTACAGTGCCTTATCAAATCCAAAGAGTACACCTGCAGTTGTAAGAATAACAACATTGGCCAGCAATATATAATTCCACGTGTCCACCCCTTTTTTCTCAGAGTAGTATATGGAAATAAAGTCGGTTCCCCCGCAGCTTGCTCCGCATATCAAGGCGAGGCTTATAGCGGCACCGTTTATCAATCCACCAAAGACCCCTATGAGCAGGGGATCATAAGTTATGGTCACCGACGGAAATATGTCCGTCAAAAGGCTGGAAAGGACCACTACGTAAAAAGAATATATGGTGAACTTCTTACTTATATATCTAAATCCAATGTATGCGGGAACTAAATTAAGAGGCAGATACACCAAGGAATAAGCCACTTCTATGCCAAGAAACTCTTCCAAAGTCTTCTGTATCAAAATAGTCAGACCACTGAATCCTCCCGGAAACAAGCCTCCCGTATTTACAAAGCTTTTCAAATTAAAAGCTATTATGGCTGACGACAGTGTCAGAATCAACAAGGTTTTTGTTTCCTTCATTATTATATTCTTTTTATTCATTTTCTCTCCTTTACTCAGGAATTTTACAAACATCTACCCAGCCTTGTGCCTTCGAGTACTTAAATAATTCCTCACAGGTAAACTCTATTGCACTGTTGCTGCTTCCGCAAGCAGGGAATACGGTTTCAAATCTGTTTAGTGATTCATCAAGATATACCGTTGCAGTTTCCTTTACTGCAAAGGGACAA